>NZ_JBSFKO010000002.1:136867-493906 GCF_053598575.1 Streptomyces sp. NPDC001100 | reverse complement strand
CCGCCTGCGAGATCGCCTGCCGCGCCTTCGGCTTCAGCCGGAGCTTCAGCGCCTCGGCCGGGGCCACGCCGTGGGCGGGGACCGACACCAACGCCGATGCCGGCGAGGACCGTTCGGTACCGCTGCCCGCGACCGTGTTCGCGCCGCCGCTGAGTGAGCGGCGCGAGGACGAGACCCCGGCCGACGCCGAGACCGCGCTGATCTCAGGCGGCAGCCAACTCCCGCCCACGGCAGTCGCACCGGCGCTGGGGGATGGCAACGCCCCTGGGGGAGTGGGGAGTTCGCGGGGGCCGGGGGGTGGACCCGGCAGCGGCTCCGGTGGTGTCGGCTCCGGTGGCGGCGGCGGTACGCCTCCTCCGTCGTCGTACGGGTATCCGCAGGGTGCCGGGGCTCAGGCTCCGGGTGGGCCCGGTCAGCAGGGGGCGCCCGGTCCGTCGTCGTACGGGTATCCGCAGGGGGCGGGGGGTCCGGGTGCTCCGGGTGGTCCCGGTACGTCGCCTTCCGGTGGTCTGCAGGGTGGGCCCGGGGCGGGTCCGTCGTCGTACGGGTACCCGCAAGGGCCGGGGGGTCCCGGTGCTCCGGGTGCTCCAGGTGGTCCGGGTGCGTCGCCTTCCGGTGGTCCGCAGGGTGGGGCCGGGGCGGATCCGTCGGCCTACGGGTATCCCCAGGGGCCGGGCGGTGCCGGCAACGTGCCGCACGCTCCTGGGAGTCCCGGTGCGCCGGGGCGGGCGCTCGCGCCCAACGCCGGGGACATCGCCGATGCGGCCACCAGCAAGGCCGCGCCTCCGCCGCGCCGGGCGCGGAGCGGTGGTTCGAACCCGCCGCCACCGCCGGGTGCTCCGGGGACGCCGGGTGCGCGACCGGGCGGTACGCCTGCCGGGCCGCCGCCTCCGCCGGCCGCGGGCGGGTATGTGCCGACCCAGATGGTTCCGGGGCTCGGTCCGGAGGGGGCGGCCGGTCCCGGTGGTCCCAGTGGTCCTGGTGGTCCCGGTGCGCCGAACACTCCCGGGGGGCCGCCTCCGGGTGGGGTTCACCAGGCCGCGACGATGTTCGCGGACCCCGGTCGGAGTGGGCCCGCGGGGCCGGGCGCCCCGCAGCAGCCGCAGGCCCCCGGTGCCCCCGGCATGCCTCCGCCCCCGTACACCCCAGGTACTCCCGGTACCCCCGGCGCTTCCGCCCCCCAGGGTGGTGCTCCCGGTGCCGTGCATCGTGCGGAGACCATGCTGTCCGCGCCTCCGGCGGGCGGGCCCGGTGCTCCTCCGGCGCCGCAATTCCCGGGTGCGCCCGGTGCGTTGGGCGCTCCGGGGATGCCTCAGGGGGCTCCGCCGCAGCCGATGCCGCCGGGTGCGATGCCGCCTCCGGGGCAGCAGGCGCCCGGTCACGGTCACCCCGCGCCGCCCGGGCCCGGTCAGCCCTTCCCCGGGCAGCAGCAGCCTGCCTACGGCTATCCGCAGCAGGGGCAGCCGACCGTGGGACCGGGCTATCAGGCCGTGTTGCGGTACCGCGCGCCGGACGGTTCCGAGCAGCAGCTGATCCGGCGGTCCGCGCCGGGGACGCCGCACCCGGAGTGGCAGATCTTCCACGAGCTGCGCGGTATGAACATCCCGCCGGACCAAGTCCTGGAACTGCACACGGAGTTGGAGTCGTGTGAGCTGCCGGGCGCGTACTGCGCGCGGATGATCCGCGAGCAGTGGCCGCAGGCGCGAATCGCGAGCATCGCGCCCTACGGCACGGATCACGCCAGCCGGCAGCAGGGGATGCGTGAACTCATCGCGCACCAGGGCGAGTTGCACCAGGTGGCGGACGGGCCGGCCCGACTCGCCCCGGTGCGGGCGCCGTTGCCGCCGGTGCAGCCGACGCCGCCGATCCCGCCGGAGGCGATCGCGCAGGAGCTGGCGGGCGCGTTCGGGCCGGGAGTGTTCCGGTTCGAGCAGGCCGCGGTGTCCCGGCAGGGCGTGCCGCCGGTCGTGGCGCACACGCTGGTCGCGGCGGGGCTGCCGATGGACATGGGCCCGTTCTTCTGGGCGCAGGCCCAACCGGGGCGCCCGGTACCGACGTTGGCCGAACTCGCGCAGGAGCGCGGGGTGCGGCCGTCCGCCGACGCGGGCTCCTACCTCGTCATGGGCAGCGACTTCGGCAAGGCGATCTGCGTCCAGTACGGCACGGCGAACATCGTCGCGGTGCCCGTGGAGGCGGGGCCGGGCGGTGCTTCCGTACCGCCGCAGTTCGTGAACACGGGACTGCCCGAGTTCGCGCGCTGTCTGGCGCTGCTCGGTCGGATGTGGCGACTGCGGTACGGGCTCAACCAGGAGCAGGCGGGCCGCTGGACCGTCGACTTCCAGGCGCAGCTGGCCTCGCTGGACCCGGCGGCGCTCGGTTCGCCGGAGAGCTGGTGGTCGGTGCTGCTGGAACAGATGTGGGACGGGTTGTTGTGACGCCGGCCCGCTGAACAGGCCGTAGCGGGGGGCCGGGCCCGGTCGGACGACCGGGCCCGGCCCTTTTTGCCTGTGCGATACCCGTGACCCACACCCGGAGTGTCGCGTTATGAACCCTTATGTCCTATCCATCAAGATATGCGCGAAATCATCATTTCGTGTCCGTCGGGTGGAGAGGGGTTCCAGGATGAGCAGCGCATCGGTGTCGCCACGTGGCTTCGTGGCAGTACGGGGGCGCGGCTACCGCCCCGCCCAGGTGGACGCGTACGCGGCGGGGCTCTCGCGGCACCGGGACGCGGCGTGGGAGCGGGCGGCGCGACTGACCGTGCTCGCAAGGGACATGGAGGCGGAGGCCGAGCGGCTGCGCGAGACGGTGGCGCGGCTCGCCCCGCAGACGTACGAGACGCTCGGCGAGCGGGCGCAGCGGCTGTTCCGGCTGGGTGAGGAAGAGGCCGCCGCCGTACGGGAGTCCGCGCGGCGTTCGGCGCGCGAACAGGTCGCGCGGGCCGAGGCGCACGCCGCCGGCGTACTCCAAGAGGCACGGGAACAGGCGGACGCGCTCCGCGCGGAGGCGGAGGAACGCGCCCGTCAGCGGCTCCTCGCGGCCCGCGCCGAGGCCGACGACCTCCGCATCGGCGCCCGGCGCGAGGTGAAGGAGGGGCGCACGGAGGCGCTCGCCGCGTTGCGCGAGGTAAGGCAGCGCACCGCTGCGATGCTGGGCGAACAGGCCAAGGAGCACGCCGAACGCTGGGCGGAGGCGGAGCGTTTCGCGGAGGAGCGGCTGGCCGCGGTGGACGCCCGGTGCGCCGAACGGTTGGCCCGTGCGGAGGCCGCACTGGCCGAGGCGGAACAGGCTTACACCGAGGCCGAGTTGTCGGACCGACGGCGGCAGGAGGAGGCGGCTGAGCGGGCGGCCGAGGTGGTCGCGGAGGCGCGGGTGCGGGCGGAGCGGATCGCCCGTGACACCGAGCGGGTGCTGCGCGAGCACGGGGAGACGTGGGACGACGTGCAGGCGCATATGGACCATGTGCGGAGCAGTTTGACCGCGCTTACTGGGCGGGCGCCGGCTGAGTGAAGGGGGCGCGGTTGTGGTCGTCTGCGGGCCCGGTGGGGGCTGGGCGCGCCCGCGCGGCGGAGCCGCACATTGATACAGCCCCGCGCCCCTAGGTGGGAGCGGTTGCCCGACGTTCCAAGTCACCCGTGGTCGGCGCAGCACGGTGTCGGGTTGGGGACCTCGAACGGGGCCAGGGTGTTTCCCACCGCCGGGACCAAGGCCAGTACCAGCTCGCCCTCGCGCCACTCGGGTCGTACGTGGTCCTGAGTGTGTACGGGGGTTGTGGGGGCGGGGGGCTCGCCGGACGTGGCGCCGACCACGATCACCCGGTCGATGGCCGTCCGTTCCAGCAGGTCGGCCACGGTGACCGTACCCGTGAGGTGTTCCGCGCCGGGGAACAGGACCGCCCGGCCCGAGCGGCGGGCGGTGTGTTCGGCGGCTGCCTGGGCGGCGGCCTGGCGGTCGCCCTGGGGCGGCTCGGACTCCGTGAGGTGTTGCCAGGCGTTCGCGGCCGAATCGCGGTCCGGCAACTCCAGTGATACGGCCGTCCCGCGGCGCGTGTCCGTGCGGATCAGGTGGGTGCAGGCGACCGTCCCCGGGGGGAGTGCGAGGGTGGAGGCGAGGTCGCGGATGAGGTGGTCGGCCTCGCGGAGGGTCGTCGTGCCGGTGTCCACCCCGAGGACGGGGTGGACACCGGACGGGTCGTAGGACGTGCTCATGCGGGGAGGACCCACATCGGGTTGGAGTAGAACCAGAGGTCCTTCCACGGGTCGGCGTCGCCGAGGACGTCCATCGCGGGGCCTACGGGGTCTACGGCCGCGCCGTTGAGGCCGACGGCGGAGCGGTTGCCGTCGGTGCCGCGGAGGCGGACGTAGACCGGCTTGTCGAGGCGGCCGAGGGAGTACGTGAGGCGGACCGTGCCGGTGGACTTGTCGACCTCGAAGGACTTGACGACCTTCGTGGTGGGGGTGGAGAAGGTGTCCTTGTCCGCGACCGGGCCGGTGACATCGCCCTGGATGACGTCGACGCGGGCCAACGAGGGCTGGAACTGGGCCCAGTTGGGGCCGTTGGACAGGCTGATGCGGATGATCAGGTCGACCTGGGCGCCGCGGCGGACGTGCAGCGCGCCGCCGAGGGTGACTTCGCGGCCACCGGCCGAGAGGCGGGCGTCGAGGCCGCTGATCAGGCCGCCGTGGTCGACCCAGACGCGGCCTGCGCGGATGCCGTCCATGACCGCCTTGTACGAGAAGGAGGCCGCGCCGACGTGGGTACGGGAGTACTGGCCGGGCCAGAAGTCGGTGTCGGTGAGGCTGATGCCGGTGCCGTAGACGGGGTCCTCGTAGCGGCCGTTGGCGTTGAAGTCGCCGCCCGGGCCGCGTACGGCGGTGTCCGCGTACACGTTGTGGGAGTCGGAGTTGGCGGTGATCCACCAGGGCTTGCCCTCCGCGAGGAGGCTGTCCCACAGGCCGCCGACCGTGGCAGTCATCCAGTCGAAGCCGCCCCAGGTGCGGTAACTCTCCAGCGGGTAACCGGGAAAGGAGTCGGCGCTGGGGCTGTTGTCGTAGATGCCGCGCCCGCTGCCCGGTCCGTTCGGCTTGGGCAGGCCGCCGGCCTGGTGACCGGGGGCGCCCTCCATGCCGACGGCGATCGTCGGCTGCGCGTCGCGCCAGCCGCGGATCTCGTGCGGGGAGTCGATGCCCTTGCGCGCCGGGTGGTTGGCGAGGAAGAGGGCGTCCTTGACCTTGCGGCGGCGGACCTGGTCGGCGAGGAAGTTGACGCCCGCGATGGCGAGGGCCTCGTTGGCGGGCGAGTTGCCGCTCGCGTTCTTCACGCTGCCGTCGAAGGAGTTCTCGAACTCCTTGAGTACGGCCACCTCGTTGGAGCCGGGGTGCACGAACACGGTGCCGTGCTCGGCGCCCGGGATGTTCCACTCCAGGCCCTGGAAGACGAGGGTGTCGTCGGTCTTGTCACGGGCGTCGACGATGTCCGGATTGACCTTCTCCACACCGATCTTGGCGTGCGCGACACTGCCGTGGTCGGTGATGACCATCCAGTCCAGGCCGTGCGCGTTCGCCTGGCGTACGTGGTCGATGACGCGGTACTTCGCGTCGCTGCTGTACTGGGTGTGGATGTGGTGGTCGCCCGCCAGCCACAGGTAACCGCCGTTGCCTTTCGATGACTTGGCCGAGCCGCCCTGCTGCACCGACGCGGCTGCCTCCCCCGCGCCGGCGAGCACGCTGCCCGCCGCGAGTCCCGCGCCCAGCAGGCCGGTTCGGCGCAGCATGCCTCTTCGCGAGAGCTGACTGGGCGTCAACTCGGCGTCCGGGACGGATGTGTCGAGGGCGGGCGGCAGCGAGCCGGTGTCCCCGTCCCCGTGGTGGTGATGGTGGTGATGACTGTGGTCGCCGTGACTGTGGCCGTGGCTCATGCTCAACTCCCGCTGAAATGCAGGGACCTTCACGCTCGGACGTGCAGAGTCTGAGAAGGGGCGGTGAACAGCGGGAGTCGTGGTGGTGGTGTGGCAAAGAACGAGTCATGCACGGCTATGGCACCAGTCATGCGGGGCTTTTCCGTCGGTCATCCTCCGCCCCGCGTACTGGTCACCCTTCGCCCCTGCGCACCGCGCCCGCCAGGATCCAGCCCTCCATCGCCTCGTACCGCCTGCGCTGTTCGTCCTCCTTCTGCCGCCCCGAGGCGACCGTGCCGAGCCAGCCGCAGAGGAAGCCGAGGGGGATGGTGACGAGCCCGGTGGTCGTGAACGGGAACCAGTTGAAGTCGGCGCCCGGGAAGGCGGCGGCCGGCGAGCCGGAGACCAGATTGGTGCCCGGCATCAGCAGCAGCACACCGAGCGTGCCGCCGATGAGCGTGCTGAGCAGGCCCGTTCGCGTGTACCGGCGCCAGAAGAGGCTGTAGACGAGGGCGGGCGCTATGGCCGAGGCGCCCAGGCAGAAGGACAGGGTGACCAGGGGCTGCAGACTCCGGTGCTGGACCAGCGTCGCCAGCACGATCGCCGGGACGCCCACCGCCAGCGCCGAGTAGCGGGCCAGCGTCATCTCCCGGCGGACCGGCATCTCCTCGACGCGGGCCGCGAAGACGTCGTGGGCGAGGGAGTTGGCGCAGGCGAGGATCATCCCGGCGACCGAGGCGAGCAGGGTCAGGAACACGGCCGTGGTGACGGCGGTGAGCAGCAGGGTCTCCGCCGTCGACACATCCGCCCCGAACACCGCCCGCGAGCCCAGCAGATACGCCGTGTTGCCCTGTGAGTCCGCCCGCGCGATCGCCGCCCGCCCGAGCAGCGCCGTGGCGCCGAACCCGACGACCGTCACGATCACCACGAACAGCGCCACGCTCGACACCGCCCACGACAACGACCGCCGCACCTGCCGGGCGCTCGACGCGGTGTACATGCGCATCGTGATGTGCGGGAGGCAGGCGCCGCCGAGCACGACGGTCAGCTGCGAACTGATCATGTCGAGTCGGGGACTCGGGCCTCCGGCGAACTCAAGGCCCGAGTGCAGGAAGGCGGTTCCGACCCCGCTCCGCCGGGCCGCCGTGTCGAAGAAGGCGCCCAGGTCCCAGTGGAACCGGTTCAGTATCAGTACGGCGATCACGGCCCCCGACCCGATCAACATCACGATCTTCAGGATCTGGATGAGGGCGGTGCCCTTCATGCCGCCGATCGCCGCGTAGCTGATCATCAGCGCGCCGAGGCCGATGATGCAGCCGGTCTGGAGCGAGTCGCCGGAGAAACCGAGGATGAACGCCAACAACTGCCCGGCGCCCGCGAGTTGGACCAGCATCAGCGGCAGCAGCGCGATGATGGTCACCGCGCACGCCACGATACGGACCGCCCGCCCCGGCATCCGCCGGGCGAACGCGTCCCCCATCGTGAACCGCCCCGCGTTGCGCAGCGGTTCGGCCAGCAGGAACATCAGCAGCATCAGCGACAGCGCCGTGCTCAGCGCGAGCACCACCCCGTCGTAGCCGTAGAGGGCGATCACCCCGCCCGTGCCCAGCACACTCGCCGCGGAGATGTAATCGCCCGCTATGGCAAGGCCGTTGCGCAGTGGAGAGAGGGAGCCGTACCCCGTGTAGAACTCGTCCAGGTCGTCGCGGTCGGGCCCGGTCATCACGCACAGCAACAGCGTGAGGGTGGCGACGGTGGTGAAGGCGACGAGCGACATGGTCTGCGACGCGGGGTCGTGGAACCCGGTCATCGTGCCGCCTCCCGTCTGGCGTCCAGTTCGGCCTGCTTGCGGATGCGGTCCGCGAGGGGGTCCACGCGTCGCGCGGCCGTGTGCTCGTAGAGCGCTATCGCCAGCCAGGTGACGGGCAGTTGGACCAGCGCGAGCAGCAACCCGGTGGGCACGCCCGCGACGAGGGTGCTCGACATCAGCGGGGGCGCGAACGCGGACAGGGTGAGGAACAGGCAGAAGTATCCGAGCGCGGTAAGGCTCGCCACGCGCCGCTGCCGCCGGTACGCGCCGCGCAGGACACGCAGATCCCGGTGGTTGCCGAGGGCGGGACGGCGGGGTGGGCGACGGCGTTCGGGTGGGGGCGGGGGTGGCTGCCAGGGGTAGGTGAGGCGGGGCGGGGACGGGGCGTGCGGGTTGCGCCGGTCGTACGGGTTGTAGGGGCCGTACGGGGTCGGGGCGTGCGAACCGTGCGGGGGGTCAGGGTCGTACGGGTACGGGCCGTCCGGGTCATGCGGGCCTTGCGGATCGGGCGAGTTGTGCGGGGTGTACGGGTCGTACGGGGCGGATGAATCATGCGGAGGGTACGGGTCGTAGGACATCCCGTGCTCCTTGCGTGGCTCGGGTCCGTGGCGGCGGACCGCAGGGAGTTGGGCGGAGCGGGTCACGCATGTTACTCGCCGGTTGGGTGGTGTGGGTGCTTTTCGGTGAACTGGGCGGTTGGTATGCGCTTGCGGTGTCAACAGGGGTGTTGACCACGGGTGTTGGGTGGGGGATGAGAGTTCCGAGAGGGGCCTGGGGGCGGTGCGGCGGCCGGTGCGTAACGGCGTATCGGCAAACGAGGTTCCCGGCGGCCGGTGTTGGGCCGTCGTGTGTCCACTCGTGGTGCGCTGCAGGGCAAGGGGGAGGCCGCATGAGTGCGCGGTCCTCTACGGGCTGCTGAGATCCGAGCGTCGATCCGAGTACAGGCGCGCGGTCTGTCGGCTTGCCATGTTCATCGTGGACGTTGCCTCGACAACCCGCCTCAGCCCCTGCGACCCCTCCCTCTTCGACAACGTCCCCAACGCCTTCGAGGCGGACGAATCCTGACAGCTCGTCGCGGCCTCACTCCTTGAGCACCGGAAACCGCCGAGGTGCCAGAAACAGCAGCACCAGGAACGCCACCCCGGCGGCCACGCCCGCCCCCACATACACCGCGTGCACCGCATCCGCGATCGCCCGCCGCGTCCCCTCCGGCACCGCACCCCCGTCCAACCCCCGCGTCACCGAGTCCAGATCGCTCGCGCCACCCAACCGGGACGCCAACACCCCATTGGCCACCGCGCCAAACACCGACGCACCGATCGTCTGTCCCGTCTGGCGGCAGAACAGCACGGACGCGGTCGTCACGCCCCGTTCCTCCCACCCGACCGTGGACTGCACCCCGACGATCAGCGGGAGTTGGAACAGTCCGAGGGCCGCGCCGAGGAGCAGCATCAGGAGCATCGGCTGCCAGGCCGAGCCCGGGTACGGGAGGAAGGGGAACGCGAAGAGGATCAGGGTCGCCGTCCCGATCCCCAGCATCGCCGTGTTGCGGAAACCGATCCGCCGGTACACGTGCTGGCTGAGTGCCGCCGACACCGGCCAGCTCAACGTCCATACGGAGAGCACGAATCCGGCCGCCACCGGGGCGAGGCCCAGCACCGACTGGGCGTACGTCGGCAGGAACACGCTCGGCGCCACCATCAGCAACCCCAGTGCGCCCAGGGCCAAGTTGACGGCGGCGATCGTACGGCGGCGCCACACCCACCCGGGGATGATCGGTTCCGCCGCCCGGCGTTCGATCGCCACGACGACTCCGGCCAGCGCAAGTCCCGTACCGAACAAGGCGATTGAAGGGGCCGACAGCCAGGGCCAGGCCACTCCGCCCTGCACGAGGGCCGTGATGAGGACGCCTCCGCAGGCGAACACGGCCAGTGCGCCCGCCCAGTCGACGCGCGGGCGGGAGGTGCGGGTGCGTTGCGGTTCGTGGAGGTAGCGGACGATCAGCCACAACGCCACTACTCCGACAGGGAGGTTGACGAGGAAGATCCAGCGCCAGCCGGCGTACGCCGCGAGCAGTCCGCCCACCCCCGGGCCCGCGACCGCCGACACCGCCCACACCGTGGACAGCTTCGACTGGATCTTGGGGCGTTCGCTCAGCGGGTACAGGTCGGCGGCCAGGGTCTGGACCGTGCCCTGCAACGCCCCGCCGCCCAGGCCCTGTACGACGCGGAATGCGATCAGCGCGCCCATGCTCCAGGCCGCCGAGCACAGCAGCGAACCGGCGAGGAAGACCGCCGCGCCCGTGATCAGCACCGGCTTGCGGCCGAAGGTGTCGGAGAGTTTGCCGTAGACGGGGAGGGTGACCGTCACCGCGAGCAGGTAGCCGGAGAAGAGCCAGGAGAAGACGGAGAAGCCGCCGAGGTCGCCGACGATCTGCGGTACGGCCGTGGAGACGATGGTGGAGTCGAGGGCGGCCAGCGCCATGGCGAGCATGAGGGCCGCGACGACGGCCTTGCGGCGCCGGTCGGGAGGGGCCGGCCTCGGCTGCCCGGCCGCCTCGGTTCGTATCTCGGTGTCGCTGTCGTTGCCGCTGTCCCTGTCCCCCTGGTCCACAGGATTCCTTTCCCCTTGCACCTATCTGCCGCGCACCAGCTTCCCACTTGACCCTCACGCCGCGGCAGGGTGGAACCTGGACGGGCCGGTGGGTGGACCGGACCCCGAGATCGACTCCACCCGGCGGTGGAGAGCCCCTAGGGGTCCCTCCCCACTACGGCCCGGGGACGGTTCGTACCGGCGGAGGAGGAGAAGGGCCCGGGGGCGTCCTTAACCTGGCTTTATGCCGCTGGGGGGGCGGCAGGCCGAACCGCGGAGGGTGGGGTTTTCCCCCGGGAAAGACTGCGCTGAGCACCAGCGCGCCGGACCCCCTCCCGCCGCCAGACTCATCGTCGTAACCAGTTGAAACGCATCGACCGGACATCGGCACGCTCGTCTGCCGACCGACTTAGGAGACATACCGTGACATCGGCTGTGACCATTCCCAGGCACGGGGGTACTGGAGGGCGTACGGCCGTTGCCGCGCGAGCGCGGCAGGTCGTCAAGGCCTACGGCGCCGGGGAGACCCGCGTCGTCGCCCTCGACCATGTCGACGTGGACATCGCCCGCGGTCAGTTCACCGCGATCATGGGCCCCTCGGGGTCCGGCAAGTCCACTCTCATGCACTGCCTCGCCGGGCTCGACACCGTGACCTCCGGGCAGATCTACCTCGACGAGACCGAGATCACCGGCCTCAAGGACAAGAAGCTCACGCAGCTGCGCCGGGACCGGATCGGGTTCATCTTCCAGGCCTACAACCTGCTGCCGACGCTGAACGCGCTGGAGAACATCACCCTCCCCATGGACATAGCCGGCCGCAAGCCGGACAAGGGGTGGCTGGCGCAGGTCGTGGAGACGGTCGGGCTGTCGAGCCGGCTCAGGCACCGGCCCAACCAGCTCTCCGGCGGTCAGCAGCAACGCGTCGCCGTGGCACGGGCGTTGGCGGCCCGGCCCGAGATCATCTTCGGTGACGAGCCGACCGGGAACCTCGACTCCCGTGCGGGAGCGGAGGTGTTGGGCTTCCTGCGCCGCTCCGTCGACGACCTCGGGCAGACCATCGTGATGGTCACGCACGACCCGGTGGCCGCCTCGTACGCGGACCGTGTGCTGTATCTCGCGGACGGCCGGATCGTCGACGAGATGTTCAAGCCGACCGCCGACGCCGTCCTCGACCGTATGAAGGACTTCGACGCGCGGGGGCGTACGTCATGACTGTCATGAAGACCTCGATGCGCAACTTCTTCGCGCACAAGGGGCGGATGGCGCTCTCGGCGATAGCCGTGCTGCTGTCGGTGGCGTTCGTGTGCGGCACGCTGGTGTTCACCGACACGATGAACACGACCTTCGACAAGCTCTTCGCGGCCACCGCCTCCGACGTGACGGTCCTGCCGAAGACGGCCAAGGCGGACGGCAGTACACCGCAGAACGGACTGCCCGAGTCACTGCCGGCCTCCACGGTCGCGCGGGTGGCGAAGGCCCAGGGCGTCAAGTCCGTCGAGGGCGCCGTCAGTTCGATGAACGTGACCGTCGTCAACAGCGCCGACAAGAACATGGGATCGTCGACCGGCGCGCCCACCATCGCGGGCAACTGGACGAAGAACGACCTGCGTTCGATGGAGATCACCTCCGGACACGCCCCGCGCGGCCCGACCGAGACCATGGTCGACGCCGACACCGCCGACAAGCACCACCTGAAGCTGGGCGACTCGCTGCGCACCATCTCGCAGACCGGTGACTTCACCGCGCGGATCGTCGGCATCGCCACCTTCAAGGTGACCAACCCCGGTGCGGCCGTCGTCTACTTCGACACCGCCACCGCCCAGCGTGAACTCCTGGGCGCCACCGGCCGGTTCACCCAGATCGGCGTGACGGCTGCGAGCGGTGTCTCCGACACCCGGCTCAAGCAGAACGTGGCCCAGACCCTCGCCGCCACGGGGACGTACAAGATCCAGACGGCCAAGGAGAACGCCGACGAGAACCGTCAGGGCGTCGGCCAGTTCATGAACGTCATCAAGTACGCCATGCTCGGCTTCGCCGGGATCGCGTTCCTGGTGGGCATCTTCCTGATCATCAACACCTTCTCGATGCTGGTCGCCCAGCGGACCCGCGAGATCGGCCTGATGCGGGCCATCGGCTCCTCCCGCAAGCAGGTCAACCGCTCGGTGCTGGTGGAGGCGACCCTGCTCGGGATCGTCGGCTCGATCCTCGGTGTCGGCGCCGGTGTCGGGATCGCCGTCGGCCTGATGAAGCTGATGAGCGCGGCGGGCATGGACCTGTCGACCCGGGACCTGACCGTCAAGTGGACGACTCCGGTGCTCGGCCTGCTCCTCGGCGTGATCGTCACCATCCTCGCCGCCTACCTCCCGGCCCGCCGCGCCGGCAAGGTCTCCCCGATGGCCGCCCTGCGCGACGCCGGTACGCCGGCCGACGGCAAGGCGGGCTGGGTCCGCGGCCTGATCGGCCTGGTGCTGACCGGTGCGGGTGTGGCCGCACTGTTCGCGGCGGCCACCGCGAAGAAGGCGACGGACGGTTCGCTGGTCCTCGGCGCGGGTGTCGTGCTCTCGCTGATCGGCTTCGTGATCATCGGTCCGCTGCTGGCCAACGGGGTCGTACGGGTCATCAGTGTCGTACTCCTGCGGGCCTTCGGACCGGTAGGGCGCCTGGCCGAGCGCAACGCGCTCCGCAACCCCAGGCGTACGGGTGCTACGGGTGCGGCCCTGATGATCGGCCTGGCGCTGGTCGCCTGCCTGTCGGTGGTCGGCTCCTCGATGGTCGCCTCGGCGACGAGCGAGCTGGACAAGTCCGTCGGCGCCGACTTCATCGTCCAGGGCAACCAGCGGATCGTCCCGCAGGCGGAGAAGGCGATGGAGCAGTCGCCCGACCTCGTCCACGTCACCCGCTACAAGGACCTCGACGCCACCCTGACCTCGCCGGACGGCCAGAAGGACACCGACGGCATCACCGCCGCCGACCCGTCCTACGCCCAGGACCTGCGTCGCGCCACCACGGCCGGCGAACTGTCCGCCGCCTACGGCACCAACGCGATGTCGGTCGGCTCCAAGTACGCGAAGAAGCACGGCGTCCACCTCGGGGACACCATCAGCGTCGCCTTCAAGGGCGGCTCGACGGCGAAGCTCAAGGTCGCGGCCATCACGGACGACGACGTCGCCATCGACCAGGGTGCGCGTTACACGAGCATCGCGACGATGCAGAAGTACCTCCCCGCGAACAAGATCCCGCCGAACGAGATCATGTTCGCCAAGGCCAAGGACGGCCAGGAGAAGCAGGCGTACACGGCCCTGAAGAAGGCCATGGAGCCCTACCCGCAGTACCAGGTGCGCGACCAGACCGACTACAAGCAGGAACTGAAGGACCAGATCGGCCAGCTCCTGAACATGGTCTACGGCCTTCTCGCCCTCGCGATCATCGTGGCGGTACTGGGTGTCGTGAACACCCTCGCCCTGTCGGTCGTCGAGCGGACCAGGGAGATCGGCCTCATGCGGGCGATCGGTATGTCCCGCCGCCAGCTCCGCCGGATGATCCGCATGGAGTCGGTCGTGATCGCCCTCTTCGGAGCGCTGCTCGGCCTGGGCCTGGGGATGGGCTGGGGGGCCACGGCCCAGCAGCTCCTCGCCCTGGAGGGGCTGAAGGTCCTGGAGATCCCCTGGGGCACGATCATCGCGGTCTTCGTCGGCTCGGCCTTCGTGGGACTGTTCGCCGCGCTGATCCCGGCGTTCCGGGCGGGCCGGATGAACGTCCTCAACGCGATCGCCACCGAATAGCCACCGCCCACGGGGAGACCCGGCGCCGAGAAGTCACGGGGGACTTCTCGGCGCCGGGTTTGTTTGTTGTCTGTAGAGGGTGCCTTTTAGCCGGCAGTAAACGGGTGGTGGGCGGGCAAAGGCTTTCCGGGGGTCCAGGGGGCGGAGCCTCCTGGTACGCGAGCACCAACCCCGGCCGCGCCATCGTCGTCGTACGCTGGAACCCCCCGGCCCACAGCACCCCGCGTCGGGCCCTTCGTGTTGCCCACCACCCGGACGGAAGCGCCCCTCCATGAGTCTGCACGGTCTGCTCGACGCCGTAGTCAAGGACCCCGCCCTCGCGGAAGCGACCCGCGCGGCGGCCGACGGCAACCGCATGCACGTCGACCTGGTCGGCCCTCCCGCGACCCGCCCCTTCGCCGTCGCGGCGCTCGCGCGCGAGGCCGGCCGCACTGTCCTCGCGGTGACCGCGACAGGGCGTGAGGCGGAGGACCTGGCCGCCGCTCTGCGCTCGCTGCTCCCGCCGGACGGCGTCGTGGAGTACCCCTCCTGGGAGACCCTCCCGCACGAGCGGCTGAGCCCGCGCAGCGACACTGTGGGCCGCCGCCTCGCCGTGCTGCGCCGCCTGGCCCACCCGAGGGACGACGACCCGGAGACGGGCCCGGTCTCCGTCGTCGTAGCGCCCGTGCGGTCGGTGCTGCAGCCGCAGGTCAAGGGGCTCGGTGACCTGGAGCCGGTCGCCCTGAGGTCGGGCCAGTCCGCCGACCTGAACGCGGTCGTGGACGCGCTCGGCGCCGCCGCCTACGCGCGCGTGGAGCTCGTCGAGCGGCGCGGCGAGTTCGCCGTGCGCGGCGGCATCCTGGACGTGTTCCCGCCCACCGAGGAACACCCCCTGCGCGTCGAGTTCTGGGGCGACGACGTCGAGGAGATCCGCTACTTCAAGGTCGCCGACCAGCGCTCCCTGGAGGTCGCCGACCACGGCCTGTGGGCACCCCCCTGCCGTGAACTCCTGTTGACGGAAGACGTCCGCACGCGCGCGCGTGCCCTCGCCGAGGCCCACCCCGAACTGGGCGAGCTGCTCGGCAAGATCGCCGAGGGCATCGCCGTGGAGGGCATGGAGTCGCTGGCCCCGGTGCTCGTCGACGACATGGAGCTGCTGCTCGACGTACTGCCCAAGGGCGCGATGGCCGTCGTATGCGATCCGGAGCGGGTGCGCACGCGTGCCGCCGATCTCGTGGCCACGTCGCAGGAGTTCCTGCAGGCCTCCTGGGCGGCCACCGCGGGCGGCGGCGAGGCGCCCATCGACGTCGACGCGGCCTCCCTGTGGTCCATCGCGGACGTACGGGACCGGGCGCGCGAGCTGGACATGATGTGGTGGTCCGTCTCGCCCTTCGCCGCTGATGAAGAGCTGGACGCGGACACGCTCAAGCTCGGGATGCACGCCCCGGAGACCTACCGCGGCGACACCGCGAAGGCCCTCGCCGACACCAAGGGCTGGCTCGCCGACGGCTGGCGCACGGTCTTCGTCACCGAGGCCCACGGCCCCGCCGCCCGCACCGTCGAGGTCCTCGGCAGCGAGGGCGTCGCGGCCCGCCTGGAGACCGACCTCGGGGAGATCGCCCCCTCCGTGGTGCACGTGGCGACCGGATCGATCGACTACGGGTTCGTCGATACGGCACTCAAGCTCGCCGTCCTCACCGAGACCGACCTCTCCGGGCAGAAGGCCGCCGGCAAGGACGGCGCCCGGATGCCGGCCCGCCGCCGCAAGACCATCGACCCGCTCACCCTGGAGACGGGCGACTACATCGTCCACGAGCAGCACGGTGTGGGCCGCTACATCGAGATGGTGCAGCGCACGGTGCAGGGCGCCACCCGCGAGTACCTGGTCGTCGAGTACGCCCCCGCCAAGCGCGGCCAGCCCGGCGACCGCCTCTACATCCCCACCGACCAGCTGGAGCAGATCACCAAGTACGTCGGCGGCGAGGCACCCACCCTGCACCGCCTGGGCGGCGCCGACTGGACGAAGACCAAGGCGCGCGCCAAGAAGGCCGTCAAGGAGATCGCGGCCGACCTGATCAAGCTGTACTCGGCCCGGATGGCGGCCCCGGGGCACGCGTTCGGCGCGGACACGCCCTGGCAGCGCGAGCTGGAGGACGCCTTCCCGTACGCGGAGACCCCCGACCAGCTGACCACCATCGCCGAGGTCAAGGACGACATGGAGAAGTCGGTCCCCATGGACCGGCTGGTCTGCGGCGACGTCGGCTACGGCAAGACCGAGATCGCGGTACGGGCTGCCTTCAAGGCCGTCCAGGACGGCAAGCAGGTCGCCGTCCTCGTCCCGACGACGCTGCTCGTGCAGCAGCACTTCGGGACGTTCACCGAGCGCTACTCGCAGTTCCCGGTCAACGTAAGGGCGTTGAGCCGCTTCCAGACCGACACCGAGGCGAAGGCGACCCTGGAGGGCCTGCGCGAGGGCTCCGTGGACCTCGTCATCGGCACCCACCGCCTCTTCTCCTCCGAGACCAAGTTCAAGGACCTCGGCCTGGTCATCGTCGACGAGGAGCAGCGCTTCGGCGTCGAGCACAAGGAGCAGCTGAAGAAGCTGCGCGCCAACGTCGACGTCCTGACGATGTCCGCCACCCCGATCCCCAGAACCCTGGAGATGGCGGTCACCGGCATCCGCGAGATGTCGACGATCACGACGCCCCCTGAGGAGCGTCACCCTGTGTTGACGTTTGTCGGCCCCTACGAGGAGAAGCAGATCGGCGCCGCGATCCGCCGCGAACTCCTGCGCGAGGGCCAGGTCTTCTACATCCACAACCGGGTCGAATCGATCGACCGCGCGGCGGCGCGACTACGCGAGATCGTCCCGGAGGCGCGCATCGCCACCGCCCACGGCCAGATGTCGGAACAGGCCCTGGAGCAGGTCGTCGTCGACTTCTGGGAGAAGAAGTTCGACGTCCTGGTGTCGACGACGATCGTCGAGTCCGGCATCGACATCTCCAACGCGAACACGCTGATCGTTGAACGAGGCGACAACTTCGGCCTGTCGCAACTCCACCAGCTGCGTGGCCGGGTCGGGCGTGGCCGAGAGCGCGGCTACGCGTACTTCCTGTACCCCCCGGAGAAGCCCCTCACGGAGACGGCCCACGAGCGCCTGGCGACCATCGCCCAGCACACGGAGATGGGCGCGGGCATGTACGTGGCGATGAAGGACCTGGAGATCCGGGGCGCCGGAAACCTCCTGGGCGGCGAACAGTCCGGCCACATCGCGGGCGTCGGCTTCGACCTGTACGTCCGCATGGTCGGCGAGGCGGTCGCCGACTACCGCGCCTCCCTGGAGGGCGGGGTCGAGGAGGAGCCGCCCCTGGAGGTCAAGATCGAGCTCCCGGTCGACGCCCACGTCCCGCACGACTACGCCCCCGGCGAGCGCCTGCGTCTCTCCGCCTACCGCTCCATCGCCTCCGCCAACACGGAGGAGGACATCAAGGCCGTACGCGAGGAACTCGTCGACCGCTACGGCAAGTTGCCCGAGCCGGTGGAGAACCTGCTCCTGGTGGCAGGCCTGCGCATGCTCGCTCGCGCGTGCGGCGTCGGCGACATCGTCCTCCAGGGCACCAACATCCGCTTCACACCGGTGGAGTTGCGCGAGTCCCAGGAACTGCGCCTCAAGCGCCTCTACCCCGGCACCGTCATCAAGCCAGCCGCCCACCAGATCCTCGTCCCCCGCCCGAAGACCTCCAGGGTGGGCGGAAAGCCGTTGGTGGGGCGGGAGTTGCTGGGTTGGGTGGGCGAGTT
Organism: Streptomyces sp. NPDC001100; assembly: GCF_053598575.1. Classification (NCBI taxonomy): domain Bacteria; kingdom Bacillati; phylum Actinomycetota; class Actinomycetes; order Kitasatosporales; family Streptomycetaceae; genus Streptomyces; species Streptomyces sp. NPDC001100. The sequence continues at coordinate 476,049 of NZ_JBSFKO010000002.1, read as the reverse complement.
CCTGGCGACGATCCTGGGGTCGTAGCGGCGAGAGGGGGCGGGCGGGGGCCGGGCGGCGCCGGGGGCGCGGCGCTTGGCACGTCCGGCGTGGCGGGGTACCCGTGGGAAAGTGTGACGCTTCTTTGGGAAAGCGTCACACTTTTCCAGCTGCAACAGCGGCCCGGCCTGCCCGCCCGTGGGCGCCCAACGGCCTTTCGCGTACGGCGGGACGACTCCTGTGGAAACCGCACTACGAGTCAGGACGATCCCTGAGATGCATAGCGAAATCTGGGGCATTTGAACCAATGCGCCCGCCGGCGAGGCGCAGCGGGCTCACGCCATGAAGGTTGCCCAGGTCCGGATCGGCTCCGGCGTCGACCAGCGGTGACAGCACCGCGCCATCGCTCCGACCGGTGAACGCCGCCAGCCGCAAAGGCGTATTGCCCTGTTCGTCGGGGGCGTCCACTTCCCCATCCGCCTCCAGTCGACCGCCCGCGGAGCCGTCAGTCGGCCGCCCCGCGGAACAGCATCCCTGCCAGCACCCGGAACACCTCCTCCGGCTCCCGCTCGCCCACCGCCCCGTCCAGATTGTGGCCCAGCAGCAGCGTCGCGAAGCCGTGCGCCAGGGACCACGCGGCGACTCCGGCGAGGCGGGCGTCGGCGCCGCGGCCCTCGGGCGGTACGGCGGAGACGGCGCCGCTCAGCGCCTCGCTCGCGAGGGTGCGGGCCGTGGCGAGTTCGAGGTCGCCCTCGCGCAGCAGCTCGGGCGCGAACATCACCTGGAAGTGCGCCGGATGCTCACGCGCGAAGCGCACGTACCGCACTCCCGCGTCCTTGAGATCCGCCGCCTCCCCGATCGTGGCGGCCAGCAGCCCGAACCCCTCCGCCGCGATGGCCGTCAACAGCCCCGTGCGGTCCTTGAAGTGATGCGCCGGCGCCGCGTGCGAGACGCCGGCACGGCGGGCGAGGTCCCGCAGGCTCAGCCCGGACGGGCCGTCGGCGGCGATGACGTCGAGCGCGGCGGTGAGGACGGCGCGGCGCAGATCGCCGTGGTGGTACGGGCTCTTGGTCGGCTTGGCCGGCTTGGTCGTACTCATGCTCAGCAGCCTACGCCGAATCTAGGCATTGACAAGTTCGAGCGGCTGGGGCAATCTTGTCAGTGTCAAGTTGTGGAACGGCCGGGACGCGACGAGGAGTTGTGCCATGTCCGAAGACGTACGTGGAGTGGAGACCGTGAACTACCCCGCCGCCGTGGAGTCGAGCAGGGTGCGCCGGCTCTGGCACCTGCTCGAACCCCTGCACGCGGTGCTGTACTACGCGCCGGAGGTCTTCGAGGAGGCCGCGGCGCTCGGATACGACACCGAGGAGCGCTGGCCGAGCTACTTCCCGCTGCGCGCCGCCCCGTTGGGCCCGGCCGGCGCCGAGCGGGTGACCTCCGCCTTCTACAGCTTCAGCCCCCGCATGGTCGCCGCGCACATCGACCCCGCGTGGCACGTCGCGAGCCCGGACGCCGTACTGAAGTCGAGGCTGCGCGGAATGGACCGGGCCTACCGCGCGATATTCGGCGACCGTGTCGACAGCCCCGAACTCGCGGAGGCCGCCGCCCTCGCCCGCCGCGCCGCCGAGGCGGTCACCGCGGCCGGCCGTCCCCTCGCCGCGGCCAACGCCGAGTTGGCCTGGCCCGAGGAACCCCACCTCCAGCTGTGGCAGGCGGCGACGATCCTGCGCGAACACCGAGGTGACGGCCACCTCGCGGCGCTCCTCGTCGCCGACCTGGACCCGGTCGAGTCCCTGGTCTCCTTCGCCGCGATAGGGGCCGCCCCCGTCGAGCGCTTCGAAAGCCGGGGCTGGAGCCCACAGGAATGGGCGGCGGCCCGCCAACGCCTGGTCGCACGCGGCCTGTTGGACGACCTCGGTACGGCGACGAGGGCGGGCCGCGAGCTGCGCCAGGAGGTGGAGCGCACCACCGACCGGCTGGCCGCCGAGCCCTGGCGGTTCCTCGGCCGGGCCGACACCGACCGACTCGCCGATCTGCTGGGCGAGTTCTGGGTCGCCGTGCTCGGTTCCGGGCTGCTGCCCTCGGAGTCGACCCTGGGCATCGGCAAGGTCTGAGAAGGGTCTTCGGCACGGTCTGGGAGGAGCCTGGGGAGAGAGTGTGGGGAGGGAGTGCGAGGTGGGGGCGCCCGCACCGACCAGGTCGTATCGATACACCCGAGTTGCACGTCATACGCCCCCGGGCCCCATATGTTCGCGACATCTCCGCCGCTAACGTGGGCACCAGGTCAATATCCGCCCCCGCAGGGGCGGGGCCGGGTGAACCAGGGGAGGGGCGCACGTGATGCGTCTGAGGGGTGGGGCGGCCGTTGCCGTCCTGATCATGTTGTCCGTCGCCGGATGCAAGGACACCACAGGGGCCTCCGGGCCCGAAGCGACGACCGGCGGGAACACCGGTGGGGACACCGGCGGGAACTCCGGCGGAGGCCCCGGCGGGGGCGCGGCGCTCACCGCCGCCGAGTCCCTGACCGTCAAGGGACGGGCGCCGAAGACCGGTTACTCCCGCGAGCGGTTCGGCACCGCATGGGCCGACACCGACTCCAACAGCTGCGACACCAGGGACGACATCCTCAAACGGGACCTGAAGCAGGTGAAGTTCACCGGCGGCACCTGCAAGGTGTCCTACGGCGTCCTCGAATCCGACCCGTACTCCGGCAAGGAGGTGACCTACCGTCGCGGGGCCAGCCTCGTCGACATAGACCACCTCGTAGCCCTCTCCGACGCCTGGCAGAAGGGCGCCAAGTACTGGGACGCCAGCAAGCGCATAGCCCTCGCCAACGACCCCCTCAACCTCCTGACCGTCGGCGCGAGCGCCAACCGCAGCAAGGGCGACGGCGACACGGCGACCTGGGTGCCGCCCAAGGCGTACCGCTGCACGTATGTGGCCGCGCAGGTCGCCGTGAAGAAGAAGTACGGACTGTGGGTCACCGCCGCCGAGAAGGCCGCGATGAAGAAGGTCCTCTCCACCTGTCCGGGGCAGAAGCTCCCGTCCGGCGGGAACCCGACGAACGCGCCGAGCAGGTTCCACGCGAAGTGAGCCGAAGCGGGCCGAGGTGAGCTGGGCGCCCGTCGGAGCAAGCCCTTTCCCGTGAAGTACATATACGGGAGATGACGATCTGTTCTGGTCAAGTCGTTGTACTGGTAAAGGAGTTCACAAGGAGCAAAGGGACATGAGGGGTGACTCGGGGTGCGTTCACCGGGTAATGGTCAAGATCGGTCGATGATCTCTTCTGGGGTCTGTTCGGTCTTTGTTGGCGATGGGCAAGATCTGTGCGTTTCTGTGGCTGTCCTGTCAGGACCCGGTCAAGCATCGACTGGCGGCGGCTGCTTCGTGCCCGTCGACCGTTGGAGTCCTCGTCGTGCGTGTCCGGCTCGCTCGCCGTGTTCGCCCACCCCGCCGCATACGGCGCGCCCGCCGTGGTGTCGCCCTGCTCCTGCTGACCGCGCTCGCCCTGATGTGGACGACGCAGCAGGCGATGGCCGACGGGGTCGAACTGCATGCCGTGGACGTCTCGTTGCCGAGCCTGTCCTCGCTCACCGCCTGGCTGAAGGACCCGCACTGGGGCCGGCTGCCGTCGGAGAAGTCTGGCACGGCGGCCGGCAAGCGGCACCGGGTCTCCGCCGCGGCCACCGAGGCACACCAGGGCGCGGGCCGTAAGCCGGGGAAGGGCAAGGGCGAACTCGCCGCCTACCACGCCCACTCGGCGTCCGTGAAGCCGGGAAAGAGCGCTGCGGGCAAGGCCGGCTTCAACGCGAGGACGAGCAAGCGGGACGCGGGCAAGTCCTCGCGGACCGACACCGTCTTCGACAACGCCGACGGGTCGATCACCAGACAGATCTCCCCGACACCCGTCAACTACCAGGTCGGCAAGGGCAAATGGGCCCCCATCGACGTGGACGTGCGGGCCGGACCCGACGGGCGCTGGCACGAGAAGGCCAACTCCGTCGGCGTGGACTTCGCGCCCAAGGCCGACGACTCCGCGCTCGTCTCCCTCGCCCCCGACGCACAGCACACCGTCTCCTACGGGCTGAAGGACGCCCAGGCCGTCAAGGGCACCGTCGTCGGCGGCTCGCGCGTCACCTACCCGGAGGTCCTCGCCGACACCGACCTCCAGGTCGCCCCCACCGCCACGGGCGTGAAGGAAGCGGTCGTCCTGCACTCCGCGGACGCCGGCAACTCCTGGACCTTCCCGCTGAAGCTCAAGGGACTCACCCCCGTCCAGAACAAGGACGGCTCGATCGTCCTGCGCGACAGCGCGGGCAAGACCGTAGAGCGCGTCCCTTCGTCGTACGCCTACGACTCGAAGGTCGATCCGCGCTCCGGTGACCCGACCACGACCCACGACGTCACCACCACCCTCGTGCGGAACGGCAGCGGCTACGCGCTGAGGATCACCCTCGACGAGGCCTGGCTGAAGGACACGCACCGCGTCTTCCCCGTCACCGTCGACCCGACCGTCACCGACGGCTGGACCACCACCTACGCCGAGTCGGGGTCGGACGCGACGGGCGACCACTCCTACGAGCAGACGATCAAGGTCGGTTCGTACGACTCGGGCACGCACTCCGCGGCGAGCTACGTCAACCACTGGGACACCGCCTGGGACGACACCGGTCTGACGGTCACCGCGGCGAAGCTGGAGCTGTTCGACACCTGGGCCGCGACCTGCACCGCCGAGCGTTTCGACGTCGCCCTCGTCACCCAGGCCTGGACGCCCGAGGGCGTCACCAGCTACCCCGGACCGAGCTACGGCGCCTCCATCGGCAACCTGACCCCGACCGTGCCGAACGCCTGCGCGAACACGAGTGCCGACCGGAGCGTGGGCGACACGGTGGACGTGACGCTGTCGACCTCGGCGATCCAGGGCTGGTTCAGCGGGACGACCGCCGACTACGGCCTCGCGCTCTACGCGTCCACGAGCGACGCCGCGCACTGGAAGCAGTTCGGCTCCTTCAACGACCCGGGGCTCGGCCCGAAGCTCATCGTCACCTACACCGGGAACACCGCCCCGCAGCTCTACGAGCAGTTCCCCGCCGACAACGCGGTCGTCGGCACCACCACCCCGGAGCTCACCGCCTGGGCGGGCGGCGCCAACTCCACCAGCGGCAGCGCGAACAAGTACCAGTTCAAGGTCTACGACGCCAACAACGCCCTGGTCGTCGACTCGGGCCTGGTCGCCACCGGCGACTGGACGGTCCCCGCCGGAAAGCTCGCCTGGGGCAAGAACTACAACTGGGAAGTCCAGGCGTACGACGCGACGACCGGGCTCTACTCACCCGCCGATCCCTACGAGTTGTCCGTTCAAGTACCCCAACCCGTGATCACCTCGGGGCTCTCGCAGAACAGCAGCGACCACGGCTTCGACGCGTCCATCGGCAACTACACCACCTCCGACACGGACGCCTCGATCTCCACCGTCGGCCCGTCCCTGGACGTCGAGCGCGACTACAACTCCCGTGACCCGCGCTGGGCCGGAGCCTTCGGTTCCGGCTGGTCGTCGATCTTCGACGCGCGCGCCACCGAGCAGTACAGCGCGGCCGGCGCGGTCACCAGCGTCAACGTCACCTATCCGGACGGCTCACAGGTCGGCTACGGCAAGAACAGCGACGGCACCTTCGCGCCAGGCACCGGCCGCTGGGCCACGTTCACCACGGTCAGCGGCGGCTACAGCCTGACCGACAAGGACGACACGGTCTACGCCTTCACCACCCTGCTGACCACGGGCAACTACGGACTCACCTCCGTCACGGACGCCAACGGCCGTTCCATATCGCTGACGTGGGCCGGCGGTCATGTCACGCAGATGAAGTCCAACGTGTCCGGCCGCACCCTGACCCTCACCTGGTCCACCCCCTCCGGCGCCCTCGCCGCGCATGTCGCGACCGTCACCACCGACCCGGTCACCGCCGGCACCGCGTCGACCGCGCTGACCTGGAACTACGGTTACACCGGCGACCAGTTGACGACAGTGTGCGCGCCGCTGTCGACGACGAAGTGCACGACGTACGGCTACACGACGGGCTCGCAGTACCAGAACGCCTCCCTCGACCTCGACCCCAGCGCGGCCTGGCCGCTCACGGAGACCTCGGGCACCACAGCGAAGGACGCGATTCTCGCCAACGAGGGCACCAAGAACGCGACGTACGAGAACGTCACGCTGGGCGCGGCCGGACCGCTCACCGGTTCCTCCTCCACCGCGGCCTCCTTCAACGGCACCACCTCCGACGTCGCCCTGCCGAAGAACACCGGCAACGACACCGACTCGGGCGCGCTGTCCCTCTGGTTCAAGACCTCGGCCGGACCGGGCGTGCTCTACTCGTACGCCTCCCAGCCGATCGGCTCGAAGAAGGCCGCCGGCTTCTACACCCCGTCGGTCTACGTCGGCACCGACGGCAAGCTGAACGCCGAGTTCTGGTACAGCGGCGGCATCAACCCGATCGTGTCCTCGGCGTCCGTGGCCGACGGCAAGTGGCACCACGTGGTGCTGAGCGCCGCGGGCAACTCGCAGACGCTGTTCCTGGACAACACGAAGGTCGGCTCGCGCACCGGCACCGTCTCCATCAAGAGCGCGGTGGCCTTCGGCAAGAACCAGGTCTTCAACTACCTGGGTACCGGTTTCCTGGGCGGCAGTTGGCCCGACGAGGGAAACAGCAGCACCACCGACGCCACCGGCTACGCGACCTACTTCAACGGCTCGATCGCCGACGCGGCCTGGTACGGACGCCCGTTGGTCGCCGCCGACGTCAACGCCCTCTACCAGTACGGCACTCACTCGGCGTCCCTGCTCACCTCGGTCAAGCGTCCGTCGGGCAAGTCCTTCGCGACGATGACGTACGACCCGGCGACGACGGCGCTCACCCAGCTCACCGACGAGAACGGCGGCGTCTGGAAGCTCGCCGCACCCACCGTCACCGGCTCCAGCCAGACCTACCGGGGCGCGGTCCTCGGCGGCGGACCGGCCGGCTACTACCGGCTCGGCGAGGCGGCCGGCGCGACCACGGCCCTCAACGAGGTGCACGGCGGAAACGGCACGTACAGCGGGGTGACACTCGGCGCGACAGGACCGTTCAGCGACGCCAAGGCGGCGACGTTCAACGGCAGTTCCTCGTACGTCGAACTGCCGACGTCCGTGCAGTTCGGCACCAGCGACCGCAGCCTCGAACTCTGGTTCAAGACCGCCTCGCAGGGCGTCATCGTCGGCGCCCAGTCGGCGGCGATCTCCGGCGCGACCACCGTGTCCGGCACCTATGCGCCGCTGCTGTACGTCGGCAGCGACAACAAACTGCACGGCCACTACTACTCGGGCAGCGGCTCCGCCGCGACGGCGTTCGGCTCGACGGGCACGGTCACCGACAACGCCTGGCACCACGTGGCCCTCACGGCCTCCGGCGCCACCCAGACCCTGTACCTGGACGGCGTCCAGCAGTCCAGCTACTCCGGCACCCCCGCCGACCAGACCTACAACCACCTCTACCTCGGCGCCGGCTTCTCCAAGAGCTGGCTCGACTCCCCGGCGGACGTCAGCCACTTCACCGGTTCGATCGCCGACGCGGCCTTCTACCACTCGGCGCTCAGCGCGGCCGACGTGGCCGCACACGTCGAGGCGGGCAAGAACTCCAGCGGTCTGCTCCCGGTCGAGACGGTCAAGGTGACCTCGCCGACGACCTCCACGCTGACGTACACCTACGACGTCACCAACGGAAACCGCGCCCTGACCGAGACCGACGGCCTCGGCAACAAGACCAGCTTCGGCTACGACACGGCCGGCTTCGAGCACACGGTCACCGACCCCAACGGCGCGGTCACCACCACCGGTCACGACGTCCGCGGCAACATCGTCTCGTCCACGTCCTGCCAGGACCAGGTCGCCAACAAGTGCAACACCGAGTACTACACGTACTACCCGGACGACACGACCGCCCAGCTGACCACCGCCGACCCGCGCAACGACCAGCTGCTGACCGAGCGCGACGGCCGTTCGGCGTCCGCGACGGACAACACGTACCTGACGTCGTACACCTACGACTCGGCGGGCAACCAGACCGCCGTCACCGGCCCCGCCGTCCCCGGCTTCCCGTCCGGCCGCACCACGACCACCGTCTACAGCGACGGCACCAGCACCTACCCGTCCGCCAACGGCGGGGTCGTCCCCAAGGGCCTCCCGGTGAGGACGGTGAGCCCCGGCGGCGCGGTCAACTCCGTGTCGTACTTCACCAACGGCGACGTCGCCTCCACCACCGACGCCATCGGCCTGGTCACGTCGTACACCTACGACAACGTCGGCCAGGTCCTCAGCCAGAACGTCGTCTCCGACACCTACCCGGCCGGTCTGACCACCAGCTACGAGTACGACAAGAACGGCCAGGTGATCACCGAGCACGACCCGAAGATCACCGACCGCGTGCAGGGCGCCGACCACGCCGCCGTCTCCAGCACGGTCTACGACGACGACGGCGACGTCCTCTCCCAGACCGTCTCCGACGCACAGGGCGGCGACGCCCCGCGCACCGAGACCCAGACCTACGACGCCTACGACCGGCTGCTGACCGAGTCCGACGCCAACGTCGCGGCCGGCACGTCCTACGGCAACACGACGACGTACTCGTACGACACCTCCGGCAACAAGACCAAGGAGGTGACGAGCGCCGGCAACGAGACCGACTACACCTACGACGACAACGGCAACCTGCTCACGCAGAGCCTGATGTACACCGGCGACCCGGTCTCCCCGCAGACCGCCGCGAAACTCGTCGAGTCCTCACGCGCCTACGACCCGGCCGGCCGGCTGGCCTCGGTCACCGACGCGATGGGCAACACGACGTCGTACACCTACACCGACGACGGCCTCACCGCGACGGTGAAGAAGACCAGCTCCGACGGCACCAGCACCTATGTCCTGGAGTCGGACGCCTACGACGCGGCCGGCAACCTGCTGACCCAGACGACCGACAACGGCGAGAACGTCACCCAGTTCACGGTCGACGCCTCCAGCCGCACCACGTCCACGACCGTCGACCCGACCGGTGTCGACCGCGTGACGTCCGTGTCGTACACCCCGGACGACCAGGTCGCGACGGAGAACGACCACGACGCAACCGGTTACGACCGCACCACGACCGACACGTACGACGACATGGGCAACCTGCTCAGCGAGACGCTGTACGGCGACGCGTCCGGGCACCCGTCGGGCTGGTGGAAGCTGAACCAGACCACCGGCCGGTCCGTCACCGACTCCTCCGGCACCGGCAACACCGTCACCGCAGGTTCGGGCGTGACGTGGTCGGACGACGCGGCCCAGTTCAGCGGCGACACCTCCGGCAACGGCGACATCGCCGCCACCAACGGACCGGTCCTGGACACCAGTTCCTCCTACACCGTCTCGGCGTGGGTGAAGCTGTCGGACACCTCGACGTTCCGCACCTTCGTCGCGCAGGGCGGCACCAATCGCTCCTCCTTCTACCTCCAGTACGCCTCCACCACGGGCGTCTTCCGTCTCATCTCGCCCAGCCAGGACACCTCCGCCGCCCCGTCGGCGTACTACAGCGCCGCCGCCTCCAGCACCCCAGCGCTCAACACCTGGACCCAACTGGTCGGCTCCTTCGACGCGTCGACCGGCACCATGAGCCTGTACGTCAACGGCACCCTCGCGGGCACCGCCAACAACCCCGCCCCCTGGACCGGCGCGGGCCCGCTCTCCATCGGCGGCGCGAAGACCGCCTCGGGCACCGTCAGCAACGCCGTGAACGGCGCGGTCAGCAACGTCCAGACCTACCAGCGAGCGCTGTCGACAAGCGAGATCAACTCCCTCTACGGCAAGGGCCGTTCGGGCGGCACGGTCGGTTCCTCCGACCAGCAGACCACCAAGTACACCTACGACAAGCGCGGTCTGCCCACGTCCATGACGGACCCCGAACAGCACACCACGAACTACGCGTACGACCAGGCGGGCAACCTCGCGGTCACCACGGCACCCACGGTCCAGTCGGAGCCGGACGGCATCGCGGCGAACGCCGCCCCCGTCAACCCGGTCACCTCCAGCGGCTTCAACACCTTCGGCGAGGCCGTCGCGGAGAAGGACCCGACCGGCCTGGTCACCACCACGGCCTACGACGCCGTCGGCAACAAGGTCAGCGAGACCCTCCCGTCGTACACCCCGGCCGAAGCCTCAACTCCCAACGCGGGCACGACAGTCTGGACGTACGACAGCGAGGGCAACCAGACCAGCGAGACCACACCCGGCGGCAGGACCACCTCCTACCTCTACGACCAGTTGGGCGACCTGGCCCAGATAACCGAGCCCGACGGCACCAAGACCCACGCCACCTACGACACCAACGGCGAACAGCGCACGGCGACGGACGGCACGGGAGCCCAGGCGCAGGCGACCTTCGACTACCTCGGCCGCCAGGTCACCTCCACCACCCTGGAGCGCTACCCCTCCACCCGCACGCTGACCACGACGAACTCCTACGCCGTCACCACCGGCAACCCCTACGGTGCCCACCTCTCCTCGACGACGACCCCGGGCGGCGTGACCTCGACGTACGCCTACAACCGTGCGGGCGACGTCACGAAGACGACGGACGGCGCGGGCAACTCCACGTCCTACGCCTACGACTTCGAGGACAACCCCACCAAGACGACGCTGGCGGACGGCAGTTACACGGTCACGGACTACAACGTCAACGACGACCCGACGGCGACTCGCAGCTACGACGCCAACGGCACGCTCCTGTACGGCACTTCGCAGCAGTACGACGGCAACGGCAACCTGACCGCGGCCACCGACGCCAACCAGCACACCACCCGCTGGACGTACGACGCGGCGGGCACGATCACCCAGCAGGTCGAGCCGGTAGACGCGACAACGTCGATCACCACGTCCTTCGGCTACGACGCGGCCGGCAACCGCACCCGCTTCACCGACGGCCGCGGCAACTCCTGGCGCTACGGCTACACCCCGTGGGGCCAGCAGGCGACGGTGACCGAGCCGACGACGAGCCAGTACACCTCGGCCGCCGACACGACGACGACCTTCGCCTACGACGCGGACGGCAACGTCACCTCGGCCACCGCCCCCGGCGGCGTCACGACGTCGATGACATACGACGCCAACGACCAGCTCAAGACCATGACGGGCACCGGCGCTGAAGCGGCCTCGGCGAAGCACAGCTTCTCCTACGACGCCGACGGCCGCGTCACCTCGGCGGACACCGACGAGGCCGGCACGGTGGGCGCCGCGGACCACCAGGCGTCCACGCACGACGCGTTCACGTACGACGACCGGGGCGATCTGCTGTCGGCGTCGGGTTCGGCGGGAGCGTCGAGCTTCACGTACAACGACGACGGCTCGATGCTGAGCCGCACGGACGCGGCGGGCACCCAGTCCTACGGCTACGACACGGCGGGCCGCCTGTCCACGCTGGACGACGCGGCGACCGGCACCCATCTCTCGTACACGTACGACCAGTTGAACGACCTGAAGACGATCAAGTACGGGAGCACGGGCCAGACCCGAACGTTCACGTACAACAGCGCGCACGAGCTGTCGAACGACGTGATGGTGCAAGGCGCGAGCACGTTGTCGAGCTTCACCTACGGCTACGACAACAACGGCAACCTGACGTCGAAGACGACGGCGGGTGTGACGGGCGCGTCGACGAACACGTACGCGTACGATTGGTCGGACCGCCTGACGTCGTGGAACAACGGCACGGCAACGACGGCGTATTCGTACGACGCCTCGGGCAACCGGGTGCGGGTCGGCGCGGACGTCTACACGTACGACGCCCGAGACCAGCTGACGTCGGACGGCACGAACACGTACTCCTACTCGGCCCGCGGGACGATGACCCAGGAGTCCTCGACGGCGAACGGCACGGCCGCGTTCAAGACGGACGCGTTCGGCGGCCAGATAGTCGCCGGCCCGCAGTCCTACACGCTGGACGCCCTGGGCCGGAACATCACGGACACCAACACGGCCGCGTCGACGACCAGGACGTTCGCCTACTCGGGCGCGGACAACACGATCGCGACGGACGGGGACGCGTCGTACACGTACGACCCGGCGGGCGGCCTGGTAGGCATCAAACAGACAGGCGCGTCGGCTGGCGTGCTTGCCCTGACGGACCTGCACGACGACGTGGTGGGCACGTTCACGTCGGGCGCGACTGGTTTGTCCGGCTCGGCTACGTACGACCCACTCGGCAAGGTGACGGCGACGCTGTCACTCATAGGCCACCTGGGCTTCCAGTCAGGCTGGACGGAACCGGGCACGGGCGACGTAGGCACGGCGTCCCGCTGGTACAACCCGAACACGGGCGAGTTCCTGAACAAGGACAGCGTGTCCCTGGATCCGAGCCCGGACTCGGTGGCGGCGAACCCGTTCGCGTACGTCGACGACAACCCGATGGTGGGTACCGACGAGTCGGGTCACTGCTCCTGGTGGACGGGTTCGTGCGAGGTAAAGGCCGCCAAGCACGTGGCCAAGAAGGTCAAGCACGCGGTCCACAAGGTCTACCACGCGGCCAAGCACGTGGCCCGCAAGGTGGTTCACGCGGTCAAGCACGCGGCCCACAAGGTCGTCCACAAGGTGCAGGACGTGTACCGCGCGACGGTGCGGGTGACTCGGCGGGTCTACCACTACACGGTCAGACACGTGAAACGCGTGTATCACGCGGCAGTTCACGCGGTGCATACGGCGTACCACAAGGCATCGAGAGTCGCGCATCGCGTCGTCCACGCGGTGAAGAAGGCGGCGCACAAGGTCGCCCACACGGTGAAGAAGGCGGCCAAGGCGGTAGCGCATGCGACGCGGACGGCCTACCACGCCACGGTGAAGGCGGTGAAGACCACCGCGAAGTTCGTCAAGAACCACGCGGCGGCCATCACGTCGATCGTGGTCTCCACGGCGGTCTTCGCAGGCTGCGAGGCGGCTACCTGGGGCGTCGGCACGATTGGCTGCGCCGCTTTGGCGGGCGCGGCGGGTTCGTTGGTGGAGCAGGGCTTCAAGTGCGCTCAGAACGGCGGTGGGGACTGCAGCGCGGGTGCGTTTGCGGGGTCGGCGGTCGAGGGGGCGGTGACGGGCGCGCTGGGCGGCGCGCTCGGCTCTCTGGGCGGAAAGCTCCTTGCCAAGGCGGCTCCGAAGGCAATGGAGGTCGTCGGGGGGCTGTTCGGCAAGGGGGCGAGTGAAGCCGGGGAGGCCGGGGCTGCGGATGCCACGGATGAGGCGGCTTCGGCGGCGGAGTCCGAGGGGGCGGGGACTCGGAGTCAGTCGCACTCGGGGGAGGACGAGGGCGAGAGTTGCCCGATCCCGCACAGCTTTAGCGGTTCGACCCGGGTGCTGATGGCAAACGGGTCGACCAAGGCGATCGACCAGGTGAAGGTGGGCGACACGATCGCCAACTCGGTACCTGGGGTTGCAGGTACCGAGGCGCACAAGGTCACCGCGGTGATCGTGACGCACACGGACCACGACTTCGTGGATCTGACGATCAAGGCGACGGCCGAGGCCGGCGCGAAGAAGGGTGCGATCACCGGCACCAAGTCCCTGGCCAAGAAGGTCGCCCGCAAGGCGGCGTTCGGTCTGGCGGCGTCGGCGGCTGTACTGGGGGCGCTGGGCGCGAGCCACAGTCACGGTTCCGCTCAGGACTCGGCAACCAAGACGGTCGCGGCGGTCTCCCCGGCGACGCCCGGACAGAGCACCAAGGCTGCCGAGGCCACGTCCGATGCGCAGGGCGCGCACTTGACGACGACTTTCCACCACCCGTTCTACGACGAGACCCAGTCGGCGTTCGTTGAGGGCAAAGACCTGAAGGTCGGCGACGTTCTCCAGACCCCGACCGGCACGGCCGAGGTCACCGGAGTTCGGCTTTACCACGCGAACACCACGACCTACGACCTGACCATCGGCAGTCTTCACACGTACTATGTGGAGGCAGGTGATACGCCGGTCCTCGTCCACAATTGCAACGGAGCTATCGCAAGGCACTCCACCAAGTGCCAGTGTGCGAATGGAGCCAAGCCGCGGATTCCCCGTAATCCGTTCGGCATGCGAGGGAAGCCGTCGACGGTGCAGCATTTGGATGAAGTCCGGGACGAGCTGATGGACGCCAATCCTGGTTGGAAACATGTTGCGGGAGGAACGGACCGGAACACTGGCGAGGTGAAGCCAGAGCAAACAATATTGGGGCCCAATGGAGAAACACGGAGACCTGACCTATCGTTCGAGTTGGAAGACGGTTCACCTCTCTATGTGAATACTGTCGACACCCTGAGTGACGGAGTTACCCCGGACTCGCGTGAACTGGCAAATGCGATTGATATTCACCAGTGGGGTAGGGGTCCGGTTCTAATGATTCCGAAACCGTAGTCGTAGTAGTGAGTGGTTCTTTTGGGGATCGGAGGGGAGAAATGTCATCTACTGGACGGCAAATTCAACTGCTTTTGCTGCCCGAAGACGAGGATCAGATACTGCAAGCGATTCACGCCAAGTATCCAGAGGTGAAACTCGTCGCCTATACCGCGTGGGCCGATGAGGAAACCCCACCGGTTCGTGAGACGGTTGATGGCTGCGGAACTATCGCAACCATCTGGAATCCCAAACTGCATCCCCGATTGCCTGTGAGTGTCGGTTCAAACGGTTCAATTACCGGACCTGGGGTCGGGCCTGTAGTTCAATGGGTCAGGAGTTTGGAGAAGAATCCTGGAATTCTTGAATCTGGGCGCTGGGCGGCGGGGTACGACAAGGAAAGAGACCCGGATATGGCCTCTTTCGTAAGCTCCCTCTGGAGAATACTGAACCGTTTTACCACCAATGGAATGGTGCGCACCAGAGGGGCAGGCTTGGAGGCTGTTGCTGTCGCCCCGGAGCGCCGCTTCAGAGTGGGTGAGAAAGCGGCTGAGCGGGCGCTGGAGGGGAGTCTCACACTGCGCTCCGGGGCGATGTATTTGCGTCCCGATAGTGCATGAAGCACCGTATGCGAGGTTCTCACTGCCCTTCCGTGAATGATCTTGGGCTTGGCGTCATGCAGGGGCGTGTCGAGTACCGGGCATCACCTCACGCGTCGCCCTGTGATCAGGTCCTGGTACGACTTGGACTGGAGCTGCAGGGGTGGAGCCATGTCGCCAAAGGACTTGCCGAAGGCTTGCAGCGACCGCTCCAGTTCCATCAGCACCTGGCCCGCTGCGTCGTCGCCGGCAAGGCCGGGCGCCAGGGCCGCGCAGACTCGGACGCCTGCATGCGGGTCAGCCAGCCAGGGGCGGGTGTCGCCGCCCAGGTGGCCGATGGCTGGGTGATCCTGAGCGGACGGTGGCGGCGTTCGAGCGCGCTCTCGCCCTGGACCCGGCCAACTGGTCGCTCCATCTCGACCTGGCCGACGTTCACGCCGAGCAGGGCGACTTCGCCGCAGCGGTCCGGCTGATCGATCGGGGAATGGAGCACGAGTCGACCGAGCTCACACTGTGCGCTGCCGGGGCCGCCTACCGGGCACGGCTGACCGGCTCGCCCGCCGAACTGAGCGAACTCATCGAACTGGCGCCGAACCTGCCGAACAACTCGTACCGGGACCTGCTGATTCATCACGCGTGTGCCGGTCCCGCGCTGCCTGCCGAGCTCGTGGCTGCGGCCCGCCGCATCCAGAACGGCTCGAAGATCACTGACGGGCCAGGTCTTGGTGACTGATGCCAAATGGCAATTCCAAGTAGACGACGAGTGGCGGAGCGCCTCCACCTGTCTCCGTAACTTCGTGGAAGGCCTCATCGAATACCTGCAAGGGATTGAGGCGAACCGGCTGAGGCTATGAGGTCAGACGACCGATACTCGGAAGGGATCGGTGGGGATGATCTGTGCCTCGTCGAAGAGCTGTTCCAGCGCCTTGTGTCCGTGATGTCTGCGGAACTCGATCTCGGCTGCGGTCACCGGCTGGGTCCACAGGATGCGGGCGTGTCCTTCAGGCAGCGGACAGTGTTCGAGGTCGGGGCCGTGGAGGTAGGGCAGGCTGATCAGAAGGTGGTCGCAGGTCGAGCCCGGTACCCACGGTTCGCCGATCGGCATGCTGTGCTCCAGGTCGAGTTGATGCCCTTCGCAGTGGTAGAAGGCGATCATCGCCATGAGTTCGATGAACCGTTGGTCGCGGACGCGCGCCGTCATGACGAACTCAAGTCCGTGACCACGCTCCTCCATTGAGGCCCAGCATCCGGCGGTGACATAGGCCCAGTTGTCGCTGCGGGGGCCGGGCGCTACGACGAGAACTCGCAGATCTGGCACTGCCTCTCGCCGTTCCGGACCTAGGTCGTAGTCGACGACCTCTACCGCGTGTCCCGTGAAGAACGCCCGGACATGTGCCTCAACGGCATCTGCGGCCAGCAGTCTCGCCTCACTCACCACGCGATCATTCCAGACTGTGATCGACTGACCCCGGCCGCTCGTGGGGCGTTGCGGAGCTGTGGATCCTGATCGTGTCAGACCCGCAACAGGGCATCCCTGGGCTCCAGTTGGTCGAGGCGCAGAAGTGTGACACTCGACGGAGGGGTGTCACGCTTTCGCGGACGGGTCTCCGTTGGCGGCACCTCAATGCCTCGGTGAGATCCCCCAACTCAGAGCCTTCCGTTCTCAGTTCTGCTCGAAGGGCCACGCTGCGCGGACCTGCGCGAGTTGCATACGGTGGGCGTCGACCCAGTCGGCGGGCAGGCGCACCAGGACGCACACCGAGGTGAGAGACACCGTGGTGTCCCTCACCACCACCTCGATCGCGTTGAGGACCTCACCGTGGGAGATGTACGGCCCCTTCGGCGTGATCTGGATCTCCGGGTTTCGACCGTCGTCCATCCAGTGAACTGGCCGGCCCTCGGCGAGCAGTTCGAGCGCCTCTGCCCAATCGTCCAGGTCCTCGGGCAGGAGACACACCTCTGTGAGGTTTCCCTTAGCGAATTCGCTGGCCACCACGATGTCGATGTCAAGGCAGCCGTCCCAAGGGAGCACCTCGGTTGTTCGCCCCGTCACCTGAACGACCACTCTGTTCTCTTCATCGGCAAGGCGGATGAGGTCCACCGGAGCGTGCCTGGTCATGTCGTGTCCCCTGGGTCGTGGGCGACGAGGGCAGTCGGCATCACCAAAGCCACCGGTCGAGGAACGCCGGCCAGGTGAAGGCCTCGTAGCCCTCGAATGCCGCAGGATCGATCTCCTTGAGATCGTCGGCCAGAGCCTTCAGCTCATTGAGTGCGGCGTCTTCGTCCTCGAACGGATCCTCAAGTACGTGGGACTGGCTGAGGTGACGTCCGATGTGGTGGAGAGACTGGAGCCACCGCTCGACCGAACCGTTGGTGAACCGGGCTTCACCGGTCCAGCCGATGTGGTGGACCTCGCCTGTGACCGGCTGAACACCGAAGGCCTGCCAGAGGTCCAAGCCCGATACCTGCGAGATCGTGAGCTTGTAGAACCGTCGACCGTCGGAGGCCACCAGCTGCGGAGACGGCTCGCTCTGGTAGGGGACGTGGGTGACGATCTGCTCGGTGATCGGGATACCGACACTGGTCAGCATGTGCTTCGCCTCGGTTGGGATGTCCCACTCCGCGACGGTCTGCCGCGTAGCGCGGTGGACATTGCCCGGACCGGCCCAAGCTACAAGGTCTGCGTGGGTGACCATGACGTCCCTTCCCGGGCGTGCGACTGCGGTGACCCTGCTCGCGGCCCCTGACGGTTTCGCAGGGGGTTGTCGGCGGCTACGGACGGTGCCGGGTGGAACAGACCCGGTTCTGGCTCGGTGAGGACGCCGAGCTCACCACGGTCGTAGCCGCGGGGCCGTTCCAGCCACTCGGGATCATCGAGTTCCCGCAACAAGGTCACCAGGTCCACTTTGTGCTCCGTCACGCGCAGATCCTGGCGGCTCGGCAGCACTCGTTCAAGTTCAAAGGTCCCACTCGACTCGGCGGCCATCGAGTCGGAACGACTCCTCCACGCCTGCCCAGTCCTCCACCGATTCGCCGACACAGTTGATCTGCATGCCGAGGTCGTCGGCGACGCGAATCATCACTCCCGCCGATTCGGTGTGCTCCGCAGCGGGGTCGTCGAGAGCGGCCGTTCCGTCGACCCGGGTGCAGCGGCCTGTGTCTTTGCCGGAGGCGATGCGTCCTACGACCCCGAAGTGGCCTGTGGCGTCTTTGTGCGTGGCGATGATCTGTGAGCGGTCCTGAACTGCTGTCACTCGTAGTTCGTTCGGTGTGCTGGTGAAGGTGAGTTCGACCGGGGAATGGCGGCCAAACAGTTCGATCACGCCCTTGGCCTTCTGCGCCCGGTGTCGATCTCTGTGATCGTCGCCTGAAATGTTGTGAACGGGCCGTCAGTGACGGTGACGGAGGCGCCGACTGCGATGTGCGTGTGCGCGGTGTCCGTCTTGTTGGTTTCCATGAAGGTGGCGAAGGCTGCCGTCGTCCGGGCCCGAGTGGGACGACTTCCGCCAGTTGTCCATCGGTACCTCACGGCTTCTGGGCCAGTTCGCGGATGAAGTCACGCGATCGTTCGGGTTCGAGTGATGTTCCCGCTACTACGTCCCGGGGTGCAGGTGCTCTGCGTCCGCCTTGAGGGTCTCGATGAAGGTGTGGAAGGTTCCGCCAGGGAAGGTGAGCATGGCCCGGGCCGGCGCCTTCGAGTCGCGTATGGACACGTGGGTGTGCGTGGGGGACGCCGCGACCTCCACGCAGTTGTTGCCGTCGTCTGGGCCCGAGTAGGACGACTTCCGCCAGTTGTCCATGGGGTGTCTCACAGCTCTTTCGCCAGTCGGTTGATGAAGTCGCGCGACCGTTCGGGATCGAGCGCCACGGCTTCCACTTTACGGAAGCGCGTTCGGAAGACGCTGAGCTGTGCTTCGGAGTCGATGAAGGCCGAGCCGTGCGGTACGTCGCGTACGACCGTGTCCAGTTTGGGTACGGGACCGCCTGCGCACGTCATCGCGCTGGCGGCCCTGGCGAAGCCGTCCAGGTCGAAAGGGATGACGCGGACGGTGATGTTGTCCGCTTCGGAGAGTCCGAGGAGCTTGGTGAGTTGAGCTCGGGAGGCTGCGCGGTCGCTGACCCTGATGCGCAATGCCGACTCGTGGATCACCAACTCGTAGGGCATGTTGATACGTTGGCGCCTCAGGCGATGTTGGACGCGCAACTCAAGCTCCTCGTCGGTGAGTTCGGGGACCCTCGCGGAGAACACCGCGCGGGCGTAGTCCTCCGTCTGTAGCAGGCCCGGCACGTACAGGATCGCCACCTCGTGCAAGAACGCGGCGTGATGGTCCAGTTCGGCCAGGTCCAGGAACGACGTGGGCAGCAGCCCCCGGTACTCCTCCCACCATCCCCGCGTCCGATCGGTTGCCATTGCGACAAGGGCTTCGATGAACTCCGCGTCCGTGCACGCGTAATGGGATGCGAGGCGGCGTACTCGTTCCTCACTCACGCCCACGATTCCGGACTCGATGTGGCTGATCTGGACGCGACCGGTTCCGAGCAGCGCCGCGGCGTCGACAGCGGTGAGCCCCGCTGCCTCGCGGAGTCTGCGCAACTCGATGCCCAGGCGCATCTGTCGTGCCGTTGGTTCGCGCCTCAGGACCATCGATTGCTCCTCCTCGTTCGAGGGCAGATTACGCGATCCGCTTGCTTGGGATGACAGGTTATCCCTACCGTTGGTGATGCAACGTACACGCTGCGGAAGTGCACCACCCCGTCATGCCGTGACGGCCGTGGCAGAGCCACCGCGCGAACTCTCCTTTACCTGAACGGAGTTGACCCATGCCCGAAACCGAGCCCGAGATCGAACCCATCGCCCCCGCCCCCTGGGAGTACTCCCTCTCCATCCCAACGACCCCCGAGCCGTCACCGTAAGCCGCCGCACCCTCCGCCTCATCCTCACCGTCCACGGACTCATCGGCCACGTCGACACCGCCGAACTCCTCGCCGCCGAACTGGTCTCCAACGCCGTACGGCACACGAAAGGGCCCGCCGACCTACGGGTCCGGTGGGAAGCAGGGGTGCTGCGGATCGGGGCGTGGGACGCCGATCCCGAACCCCCGCCCCCGTCACGGCCGTTGGAGTTGACCACAGACTCTGAGGGCGGACGAGGGCTCGCGCTAGTCCGGGCCTGTGCCGATCTCTGGGGCTGGCAGCCCTCGGCCCGGCACGGCACGCGCGGCAAATACGTCAGGTGTGAGCTCCTCATCGCGTGACCGGCAACGCCCCCACGAACCGTGGCCCATCCCCCCGGTGCTGCACCGGAAACGTCACTTTCAACCCCTGCTCCTGCCCCGCCACCGACAACCTCGTGGTGAACTGCAACCCCAGGAACGCCTTCTTCGAACCGCCCGCCGAGACATACGGACGCGGCAGGTTCAGCACCAACTTGCCGGGCTTTCCGCCTCTGTTGCCGTCGAAGAACAGGACTCTCTGGTCGGTGAGGGCTATGTACATGGGGCGTGGCGTGACCGTGGCCATCACCGTCCCCGCGCTCAACACCCCCACCACCGCTGCCGTCAGGGCCTGTCGGCGGACGGACACCGAGCCGATCGCGGCCAGGGAAGTGAACTCGACGACTTCGCCCTGGAGGAGCAACGGGGCCGCTGCTTCAAGGAGTTGGCGGTTGCGGCGGGAGTTCAGGGACATGGCGGGACTCCTGGGAGACGTAAGTACAGATGTGAGCGCAGATGTGAGTACAGAAAGGTGCGGACGCTATGAGCTTCCGGTGAACGGAAGTTGTACGGAAGGTCCGCCGAAGGTCAAGTCAAACCCACGCTCACCCCATCTCTGACCTGCGGATTCCCCGCCACCCGCGATGTCACAGGCCTCGCCTAGGATCCGCCGCATGTCATCCGCCCCCGGAGCCGATCCCGGCCCCGACTTCGAACTCGCCTCCGCCTTCCCGGAGGTCACCTGGTTGCGTCAGGCCGCCGCCGCGGCCGACTGGGCCGCGATCCGGCAGTACCACGACAGCCTGCCGCCCGGTACCGACCGGGCCTTCGTCGTGGGCGTGTTGGCCGAGGACGACGGTTTTGAACACGCGCTGCGGCAGCAACTCGCCGCCGTACCGCACGACGTTCTCGCGCTCACCGTGCTCGGGACCCGGCTCATCGAGGCCGGGTGGGAGATACGGACCGGCGCGCGGGCCAAGAACGTCAGCCGTGAGCAGTTCAAGGCGTTCCACGAACACCTGAGGGAGGCGGAGCAACTCCTCATCCGGGCAACGGCTTTGGACCCTTCCTACGACGCCGCCTGGGCCGCCCGTCTCAACACCGCCCTCGGGCTGTCGCTCGGGATGAACGAGAGCCGGCGCCGCTACAACCGGCTCGCCCGCTACCACCCCCACCACTTCACCGGCCAGGCCCGCCTCCTCCAGAAGCTGTGCCCCAAGTGGGGCGGCACCTGGGAAGAGGCCCACGGGTTCGCGCGCGAGTGTCTACTGACCGCCCCCGAAGGGGCGTTGAACGGCGGGCTCGTCGCCGAGGCGCACATCGAGCACTGGCTCGACCTCGGCACCGACGACAAACGCACCGAGTACCTGCGGCAGCCGCACGTGCATGCCGAACTCGTCGAGGCCGCCCAACGCACCGTGTTCCACTCGCAGTTCGCGCGGCCATACGGCTGGGTCACCGTCCAGGGCTGCTTCGCCGCGCTGTTCTCGATGATCGGCGACACCGCGCAGGCCGCCGCGCACTTCCGCGCCCTCGGCAACCTCGCCTCCGACTATCCGTGGGATTACCTCGGCAAGCCCGCCGAGCAGTACGTCCAGCACCGCGACACCGCCCTGAGAGGCCGTAGATGAACCCCCGGGACCCCCAGTACCACCAGGCCTCCCACGACAGTCAGTCCGCCGCCACCGTGAACGCCATCCACCTCACCGAGGTCGACGGCATACCCACCCTCTTCGCCTACGCCCCCGGCCCCCTCCGCGCCGGACTCGTCTTCCGCGTCGGCACCGCCGACGAGACCCTCGCCCGGGCCGGTGTCACGCACCTCGTCGAACATCTCGCCCTGTACCGCCACGGTCTCGCCGACTACCACTACAACGGCGCGACCAAGGCCGCCTTCACCCACTTCCACGTGGAGGGCGCCGAACACGAGATCGTCGACTACCTCCACGGCGTCTGCGCCTCCCTCGCCGACCTCCCCATGGAGCGCCTGGAGACCGAGAAGGAGATCCTGCGGACCGAGGAGTCCCGCCGTGAGACCGGCCAACTCCCCTTGTGGCGCTACGGCGCCCAGGGCTACGGCCTGGTCAGCTACCCCGAGTGGGGGGTCAGGAACCTGCGCCCGGAGGACGTACGGCACTGGACGGAGACCTGGTTCACCGGCGGCAACGCCGTGCTGTGGATCGCCGGCGAGCGATTCCCCGCCGGACTCACGCTCAAGCTGCCCCCGGGCACCCGCCACCCCCTCCCCGCCGTCACCTCCGCGCTCCCCACCACACCCGCCCACTTCGCCGACGGCCAGGGCGGAGTCCTCCTCGACGCAGTCGTCACGGACACCTCCGCCGCCCGCCTCTACGCCGGTGTCCTGGAACGCGAACTCTCCCGCGCCCTGCGCCAGGAGGACGGCAACTCCTACACCGCCGCCACCGACTACACCTCCCGCCGCGACGGCCACGCCGTCGTCACCGCGTTCGCGGACTCGCTCCCCGCCAAGCAGGACGCGGTGCTCGGCGGCTTCGTCGACGTCCTCGCCGCGCTCCAGGCCGGCCGTATCGCGCAGGCGGACCTGGAGGCCGTACGCACGCGGGCCGACGCGGGACTGACGGCGGCCGACGCGGCCGTACGACGGCTGCCGGGGGCGGCGGAGGACCTGCTCGCCGGACGGCCGCCGCGCGGGCTCGACGAACTGCGCCACGAGCTGTGGTCGGTGACGCCCGGCCAGCTGCACGCGGTGGCCCTGGAGGCCGCGGGGACCGCGCTGTTGCAGGTGCCCTCGGGGCACAGCGCGAGCTGGGCGGGGTATGCGGAGGCGCCGGTCCGTTCGACGTACGCCGTGACCGGGCGGCGTTTCGAGGCGGTGGCCAAGGACGGGTCCGCGCTGGTGGTCGGGGACGACGGGGTCAGCGTGACCGTGCGCGGGCGCGACGGCGGCGACCTCGCGGTGACCGTGCCGTACCGTTCCTGCGCCGCCGTGCTCAGCTGGCCCGACGGCGGCCGGCGGCTCATCGGCACCGACGGTCTCGCCGTCGCCGTAGAACCGGGGCTCTACGGCGTCGACGCGCACACGATGGCGATGCTCGACGCGGCCGTACCGCCGGACGCGCGCGTGCAGTTGCCGCCGCGGCAGAGCACCCCACGCGCGGAGGCACCCGAACCGGCCGCGGCGAGCGGTGCCGCGCCCGCCCGGCGCACCGGCGGACAGACCGCCGCGCTGGTCGTCCTCTTCCTGCTGGGCGGGCTGTTCGCCTTCATCGCGCTCGCGACGACGGTCTTCGGCCACGACCCCGACAGCGGCACCGGCGAATGGCTCGGCCTGTCGGGCTTCCTGTGGGCCGTCACCGGACTGATCGTCTGGCCCGCGGTACGGATCCTGCGGCGCACCCGGCGGGTGTGACCCAGCGGCGGGCGTGACCCACCGGAGGTCCGGAATCTGCCGTAGGTCCGGGATCTACCGCAGGTACGGGTTCCCCTGCTGCGGGGGCACCGGCATGCCCATGTACAGCTGCTGTTTCGGGGGCGGGGTGTCGAACATCCCGAACAGCAGCAGTCCGGCGGCCATCAGCATGGTCAGGACGACCGCCAAGCCGAGGAACGGGTCGCCGCTGGAGCTGCCGCCGGACGCCGCCCACGGCAGGGTGACGCACTCGTAGAGCACGAAGGACGCGAACACGCCCCAGTCCGAACCCCGCCCGCGGCGGATCGCCGCGTACAGGAAGGGCACCCACATCAGGAGGCCGCACGACCCCCAGGCAAGGAACACCCAGGCGATCCGTTGTCCCCAGCCGGCTTCCAGCCGTTTTGCCATGTCAACCCCCCAAGGTCGGGCCAAGGTTATGGCACGGGCCGCCGCCCGGGGGACGAACGGCCATCTGAACCGTCCCGCGACCCGTCCCGCGACCCGGCTCACGCCCGCCACGTCCGCGCACTGGTACGGCGTTTGTCCGGTCCGCGTTCCCCGGGACGGGAGTTTTTGCCGTGTCGTGAGGGAATCTTGTGGCGATCGAGAGGATCCGTTTTCCGGACCGAAGGACACCGTCGATTATCGTGCGATTCGCTGGGGTCCCAAGTCCCGCGCGCGCACGGACAGTTCCGTATCAGGGCCGTACGACCGTAGTCCTACGGCGTCGCCGCGCCGGACCCGCGCAGCTTCCGGGGCCCACAAGGGCCGACAGTTTTCCGGCGGACGTCATGCATGTCCGTTTGTCATGAACAGGGGTGGGGTTTTTCGTGTCCGAGCACCGGCAGTCGAAGAAGCGCAGATACATCGCTTGGGGCGTCGCGGGTGCCGCCGTCGTCGCCGGGGGCGGTATCGCCGCGCAGACCTCGATGGCCGCCACCACCTGGCCCGCGCAGAAGACCTACACGGGCCGCGCCTTCGACACCTGCGCCGCCCCCTCCCTCGCCGCGATGAAGGCCTGGCACACCGACGGCTTCTACGGCGGCGCCGCCGTCTACATCGGCGGCAAGAACCGCGGCTGCAGCCAGCCCAACCTCACGGCCTCCTGGGTCAAGTCCCTCAGCACGGTCGGCTGGAAGTTCATCCCGCTCTACGTCGGCTCCCAGCCGTCCTGCGGCTCCGGCGGCTCGGTGAAGATCAGCGCCACCACCGCGGCGGCCGTCGGCAAGAGCGAGGCGGACGATGCGGTCGCCAAGGCCTCGGCGCTCGGCTTCAAGGCCGGCAGCCCGATCTACCTGGACATGGAGTCGTACGACACGACGAACACGTCCTGCAACAACGCCGTGCTGACCTACGTGCGCGCCTTCGACAAGGAACTGCACGTCAAGATCTACCGCGCCGGCCTCTACGGCTTCTCCAGCTCCAGCGCCAAGGCGATCGCGACGGCGACCAACAAGACGGACCTGCCGGGCAACCTCTGGTACGCGCTGTGGGACAAGGTCAACACGACCACCTCGGACTGGCCGTGGGGCTCCACCCAGTTCACCGACCACAGCCGCGCCCACCAGTACATGGTCAACAGCAAGGAGACCCGCGGCGGTTACACGATCACCGTGGACCGCGACGCGTGGGACGCGCCGGTGGCCGTCACCGGCTGAGCACCGGGTGCTGAAGGGCGAGGGGTGAGGGCGATGAGGATGTTGAGGCTGCTGCGGGCGTCTGCCGCTCCGGTGCTGCGGACACCCGCCGTGCGCGCGGGGTTCGCCGTGCTGCCGGTCGTCAGTCTGGGTCTGCTCTGTCCCGTCCCGTCCCTCGTCCTCGCCCTGCGCCGCCGCACCCGCACCGCCTGGCTGGCCTTCGCCGGGTTCACCGTGGTCCTCGCGGCCTGGATCACCGAACTCGCGCTGACGCCGGTCGACACGCACGGCGCGCTGTTCGGCGTGGACCTGCTGCTGGTCACGCTCTCCATGGCGGGCGCCTCGGCGCACGCGTGGCGGGCGTGGCCACGGCGGGCGGGAGACCTCGCGGACCTCGCGGACCTCGCGGCCATCCGGACAGATGCCTCGGTGGCCGACCGCGCGGAGGACCTTGCCGTCGACCGCGCGGAGGACCCCGCGATCGACCGCGCGGAGGGCCCTGCGATCGACCGCGCGGCAGGTGACTCGGTCGCCGATCTCACAGGCGGCCCGGTGGTCGAGCAGACAGCCGGCCCGGTGGTCGAACGGGCTGAGGAGTAGCGGTACATGAGCAAGCAGGTCCGGCAGGTCGCGCAGGCGCGTCCGGTCCCGGTGGAGAGACAGCGACGGCTCACGCGCGTGGGGCATGCCGTGGTGGCCGGGCTGCGTGCGCTCGGCGGTCGCACCATCGCCATGATCGCGACGGCGCTCGCCGTCGTCCTCGCGGTGATCGTGACCGGAATCGTCCTCTCCAGGCACGACAGCCGCCCGCCGATCCCCGCCACCAGGGCCCGGCACTACACCGACACCGACGCCTGCCTGCTCACCGACCACCAGGGCATCAACGGGAGCGTCGCCGCCAAGGTCTGGCGGGGTATGCAGGACGCCTCGCTCAGGACGCACACGCGCGTGAGCTACTCCTCGGTGACCGGCGAACAGAGCACCGCGAACGCGCGCCCCTTCCTCAATGCCATGCTCCAGAGCTCCTGCGAGGTCGTCCTCGCGGTGGGCGATGTGGAGGTGAAGGCGGCGCAGGAGACGACGGCGCGGTACGCGAAGGTCGGCTTCGTCCTCGTGGGCGACAGCAGCAGCGACGGCAGCAGCGGTGGCAGTGGCAGCACGGACAAGACCACCAAGACCACCAAGACCACCAAGACCGACACGAACGTGTCATGGGTACCCACGGGCGACGGTCTCCGCGAGGGAGTCGCCGCGGCCGTGGAACGAGCGGTGGAGGCCCGGAACTAGCGCACGCGTGCGTGCCGGTACGTGCCGGTGCCCGAAGTCCTCGTGAATCGTTGGTCGAATGGGTTGGCCACAGGCGACCCACTGCCTAACATCGATCACCGCAAGACTTTGTGCACCGTCGCACAATCTCCTCGGGAGGCTCCCTTGCACCGCCGCCGTCGCACCGCGCTCGTCCTCACCGCCGTGATCGCCGCCGCGGCCCCCGCCCTGACCGCCTGCGGAAGCGAAGCGCATCCCGGCGCGGCGGCCGTCGTCGGCGGGCAGCGCATCACCGTCGCGCAGTTGCAGAGCCGGGTCAACGAGGTGCGCGTGGCACAACGGGCGGCCGTCCAGGACCAGGCACAGTACGTGCGGGCCATCGCCACCACCGGCGGCCTCACCCGCGAGCTGCTCTACGGCATGGTCTTCGACCAGGTCGTGCACCGCGCCGCCCAGGACGCCGACGTCACCGTCACCCGCAAGGACATCCAGGACATGCGGGCCGCCCTCGCCCAGCAGGCGGGCGGTTCCAAGGCCCTGGAGGCGACCTGGCTCGCACAGTACGGAGTCGCGCCGCAGCGCCTGGACGAGAACCTCCGCCTCCAGGTCGAGGGCCGCAAACTCGCCGCGAAACTCGGCACCGACACCAGCCAGCCCGCCTTCTGGAAGGCTCTGTCAACTGCCTCCAAGGAACTCCACGTCGACCTCAACCCGCGCTACGGCACGTGGGACGTGGAGAAGAGCAGCCGCGTCGACGCCAAGACACCGTGGGTGCGTGAGGTGACGGCGGCGCAGACGCAGGAGTCGGCGTAACGGTACGGCGTCTCCTCCGGAGGGGATGGTCCGGTCCCGGGTACGGCGGCGGACACGGCACCCGCAGGGCTGCCCACAGGCCTGTGGACAACTCGCGGGGCTGTCGGTGACGTGGGTTACGTTCGGTGTGTGAACGCAACCAGCCCCGGTCCCGAGAGCACCCCCGCTCCCGCCTCCGTCCCCGCCCCTGGCCGCATCGTCCTGCTCACCACCAG
The DNA here is from genome assembly GCF_053598575.1 of Streptomyces sp. NPDC001100. NCBI lineage: Bacteria > Bacillati > Actinomycetota > Actinomycetes > Kitasatosporales > Streptomycetaceae > Streptomyces > Streptomyces sp. NPDC001100. The sequence continues at coordinate 448,528 of NZ_JBSFKO010000002.1, read as the reverse complement.
CCACCGTGTCGCCCCTGGCCTGCTGTCCTGGCCCGCCTGGGAGGCGCTGCGCACGGCCGACCGCGTGCTGTGCGCGGACGCCGCGCATCCGCAGCTGCCGTATCTGAGCGAGGCCGGCATAACCGTCGTCGAGGCGGCTCCGACCGCCGAGGAACTGGTCGCCGCCTGCGAGGGCGGCCACACCGTGGTCGTCGTCGCCACGGGCGAGGGCGAACCGGCGCTCACCGACGGCCTGGCCCGCCTCGCGGGCTCCGGCCGCGTCCAGATGCCCGAACTGGAACTCCTCCCCGCCTCCTACGACCTGCCCGGCGCCCGCCTCCTGGACCTCGTCCAGGTCATGGACCGCATCCGGGTCGAGTGCCCGTGGTCCTCGCAGCAGACCCACAAGGGCCTGGCGAAGTACGGCATCGAGGAGGCGTACGAACTCGTCGAGGCGATCGAGGAGGGCGACCGCGACGAACTGCGCGAGGAACTCGGCGACGTCCTCCTCCAGGTCGTCTTCCACGCCCGCATCGCCGAGGAGGACCCCGACACCCCCTTCTCCATCGACGACGTGGCCGGCGGCATCGTCGCCAAGCTGATCCACCGTCACCCGCACGTCTTCGGCGACGAGACCGCGTCAACTCCCGAGGAGGTCAAGGCACATTGGCTGCGCACGAAAGCCGAGGAGAAGCGCCGTACCTCTATTACCGAGGGCATCCCGATGGGCCAGCCCGGCCTCGCCCTCGCTGCGAAGCTGGCATCGCGTGTGCGGACGGCGGGACTTGAGGTGCCGCTGCCTCTGGCGGAGGGGAGCGGCGGCATCGGGTACGAGCTGCTCGCGCTGGCGGTGCGTGCGGAGGCGGACGGCGTGGATCCGGAGGCCGCGTTGCGGGCGGCGGGGCGGGCTTATCGGGATGCGATCAGGGGGGTTGAGGGGAGCGGCGGCGGGGCGTGATGTAACGGGTTGTGCGGGGGAGGGGGGAGTTGGAGCGGCAAAGCCGCCGACACGGGCCACCCCGCCGCCCTGAAGGCCCTCGCCGAGCGCGCCCCCACCCCGGATACCGTCAAGGAGTGACAGACCAGCCAGCCCAGCCGCACCCCCACCTCTCCCACCCCTCCGCCCCCGAACTCTTCACCTGGGAGTTCGCCACCAACCCCTACCCCGCCTACGCCTGGCTCCGTGAGCACGCTCCCGTGCACAGGACACGCCTCCCCAGCGGAGTGGAGGCCTGGTTGGTCACGCGGTACGCCGACGCCAAGCTCGCGCTCGCCGACTCACGCCTGTCCAAGAACCCCGCGCATCACGACGAACCCGCGCACGCCAAGGGCAAGACCGGTATCCCGGGTGAGCGCAAGGCCGAGTTGATGACCCATCTGCTCAACATCGACCCGCCGGACCACACCCGGCTGCGACGGCTGGTCAGCAAGGCGTTCACACCGCGCCGGGTGGCCGAATTCGCGCCCCGCGTGCAGGAGTTGACGAACGATCTCATCGACCGGTTCGCAGCGGACGGCTCCGCCGACCTCATCCACGACTTCGCCTTCCCGCTCCCCATCTACGCCATCTGCGACCTGCTCGGCGTCCCCCGCGAGGACCAGGACGACTTCCGGGACTGGGCGGGCATGATGATCCGGCACGGGGGCGGGCCGAGGGGCGGAGTCGCGCGGTCGGTGAAGAAGATGCGCGGCTATCTCGCCGACCTCATCCACCGCAAGCGCGCGGCCCTTTCCGACGCCCCCGCCCCGCCCCCCGGCGGGACCTTCCCCGGCACCCCGGACACCGCCCCCACCGAAGACCTCATCTCCGCCCTCATCCGTGCCTCCGACGAGGGCGAGCACCTCACCGAGAACGAGGCCGCGGCGATGGCCTTCATCCTGCTCTTCGCCGGTTTCGAGACGACCGTCAACCTCATCGGCAACGGCACCTACGCCCTCCTCACCCACCCCGAGCAGCGTGCCCGCCTGGAGAAGTCCCTCGCCGCGGGCGAACACGGCCTCCTCGAAACCGGCGTCGAGGAACTCCTGCGCTACGACGGCCCGGTGGAGCTGGCGACCTGGCGCTTCGCCACCCGCCCCCTCACCCTCGGCGGGCAGGACATCGCGGCCGGCGACCCCGTGCTCGTCGTACTGGCCGCCGCGGACCGCGATCCGGAGCGGTTCGCCGATCCCGACGTGCTGGATCTCGGACGGCGTGACAATCAACACCTCGGCTACGGCCACGGCATCCACTACTGCCTCGGCGCCCCGCTCGCCCGCCTGGAGGGGCAGACCGCGCTCGCCACCCTCCTCACCCGCCTGCCGGACCTTCAACTGGCCGCCGACCCGGCCGACTTGCGCTGGCGCGGCGGCCTCATCATGCGCGGACTGCGCACCCTGCCCGTGGAGTTCACGCCAGGAGCGGGCACACCAACTCCGTGGACACCGTCGTAGACCCGGACCGAACAGGGCATCTCGCCGCGTAAACCCGAAGATGACAGTTCCTCAAGTCTGTGATCTTCACGTGATCTACGTGGCATTAACTTGTGACAAGTGATCGACTGCGGCTACGTTCGAATACCAGCGCGGCGCCCCGCAGCACCCGCCGCGCGCTCCCCCCAGTCGTCACGCGAAAGGCCTCCGCATGCTCTCCGGGAACGGTCGTCACCGTCGCCCCCGTCAGGCTCCGGCAATCCTCGTCGCCGCCGGCGTGACCGGCTCCGCCATCGCCATCCCGCTCCTCGGCGCCGCCGCCGCGAACGCCGCCGACGGCACCACCTGGGACAAGGTGGCCGAGTGCGAGACCGGCGGCTCCTGGAGCGAGAACAGCGGCAACGGCCACTACGGCGGCCTCCAGCTGACCCAGGACGACTGGAGCAAGTACGGCGGCGAGGACTACGCCCCGACCGCCGACCTCGCCAGCCGCTCGCAGCAGATAGCCGTCGCCGAGAAGATTCTCGACGCCAAGGGCACCTCCGAGTGGGTCACCTGCGCGCTGGTCGCCGGCCTCACCACGACCTCGGGTTCGACGAACGTCGACACCGGCCTCGCGAGCGACTCGCCGTCCACCGGCGCGACGGACTCCTCGGGCTCCGCGGACTCCGACGGCTCCTCCGGGTCGTTCGGGCTGTCCGACTCCAGCAACACCGACCCGACCCCCTCCGATTCGGCCGGCACCTCCGGTGACGACTCGCAGAGCCCCAGCCCCTCCGCGACGGACAAACCCACCAAGTCAGACAAGTCCACCACCTCTTCGGCGGGCGACAGCTCGGCCACCGAGTCCCCGAAACTCGACGAATCGGACAACTCGCAGCAAGCGGTGGGCAAGTGGAGCCTCGTCGACACCGGCGCGCTCGACGACACCGCCGACCAGGGTGTCCAGCAGCAGAGCGCCGGCAAGCACCGCGGAGCGAGCGCCGAGGAGGACGCGGTGCCGCAGGCGTACACCGTCCGCGCCGGCGACTCCCTCGCGTCCATCGCCGACTCCCTTGGCCTCGACGGCGGATGGCGCGCGCTCTACGCCGAGAACAAAAAGGTGATAGGCGCCGATCCGGCCGCGATTGTCGCCGGTCAGACCTTGGACGTCAGTGCTGAAACGGGCGGAAAGTAGCAGCAAAACAGCGGGAGTTCGCGTCACACTTCGCGGCGAATGTCCGCTTTGGTGAAAGTGTGGGATGAGTCTCAGAAGCCCTGATCGTCTTTGAAATTCCGCCGATTCCGTGTCTACGGTCAAGGCCGCTCGTCACCACGAGCCCCGGCTGCCGCACACGCCGAGTCCTGCCAGCGGCCTCCGGGAACATTCGTCGCGTCAAGCGCCGTAGGCAGGAGCGGGGGACCCAAGGTAAGTGCCGGGCCCGGCAGTTGATGCCGAGTGCGGCTTGGGGTGAAGCCGTGCACCGAGAGGTGCGCGGCCGGGCAACTCACACGGCCCGAACCCGACAGCTCACCTCGTAGGCGTCGGTGAGGGGATTGGGATTTTCCATGCTGTTTTCCAGCAAGGGCAAGCACCGCCGTCCGTCCAAGGCCACCCGCGTCGCCACGCTCGCCGGCGTGACCGGCGTCGCCATCGCCGCCCCGCTCATGGCGACCGGCAGCGCCTCCGCCGCGACCGCCTCCGAGTGGGACACGGTCGCCAGCTGCGAGTCCGGCGGCAACTGGTCCATCAACACGGGCAACGGCTACTACGGCGGTCTGCAGTTCTCCGCCTCGACGTGGGCCGCGTACGGCGGCACCGCCTACGCCTCCACCGCGAACCAGGCCTCCAAGTCGCAGCAGATAGCCGTGGCCGAGAAGGTTCTCGCCTCCCAGGGCAAGGGTGCCTGGCCCGTCTGCGGCACCGGCCTGTCGGGCGCCGCCTACTCCGGCGGCAGCTCCAGCTCGTCGAGCAGCTCGAACGGCTCAAGCTCCTCCAAGAGCACCACCGAGCGCTCCACGTCCAACACGACCGCCTCGCGCTCCGCCGAGCGTCCGGCCGCCAAGAAGACCGTCTCCACCCCGACCGGCAAGAAGGTCAAGAAGGGTGACGGCGAGTACAAGGTCGTCAAGGGCGACACCCTCAGCTCCATCGCCGAGAAGCACAAGGTCAAGGGCGGCTGGCAGCACCTGTTCAAGCTGAACAAGGACATCATCGACGATGCCGACTTCATCTACCCGGGCCAGCAGCTCCACCTTAAGTAGCTCTCAGCTGAACCACAGCGCCCTCACATCCGCGGACTCCACCATGGAGACCTCGTGAGGGTCACCCCCGTCCCCCACGGGCTCCCCGCCCCGGTGCGTGTTCCCCCGTACGCACCGGGGCGGGGCCTTTTTGTGTCCGCTTCGGGAAAGCTTTTTGTTCCGTTCGGAAACAATTTACTCTCGGTTCTGTCCATCAGGCGGCCGACCGGATGGCCAATCGCCCCGAGCCGGTTAGGCTCGTCTCGCAGAGCCGCTGCGGTGTTGCCGTAGCCGCGTCAGACCCCAAGAAGGAGATGCTCGTGCCGTCCATCGACGTCGTCGTAGCCCGGGAAATCCTGGACTCCCGAGGCAACCCCACGGTCGAGGTCGAGGTCGGCCTCGACGACGGCAGCACGGGTCGTGCCGCCGTTCCGTCCGGCGCCTCCACGGGTGCCTTCGAAGCCATCGAGCTGCGTGACGGCGACCCCAACCGCTACGGCGGCAAGGGTGTCGAGAAGGCCGTCCTCGCCGTCATCGAGCAGATCGGCCCGGAGCTCGTCGGCTACGACGCCACCGAGCAGCGCCTGATCGACCAGGCCATGTTCGACCTGGACGCCACCGACAACAAGGGCTCGCTCGGCGCCAACGCCATCCTCGGCGTCTCCCTCGCCGTCGCGCACGCCGCGTCCGAGGCCAGCGACCTCCCCCTCTTCCGCTACCTGGGCGGCCCGAACGCGCACCTGCTGCCCGTTCCGATGATGAACATCCTGAACGGCGGCTCGCACGCCGACTCGAACGTGGACATCCAGGAGTTCATGATCGCCCCGATCGGCGCGGAGTCCTTCTCCGAGGCGCTGCGCTGGGGCGCCGAGGTCTACCACACCCTCAAGAAGGTGCTGAAGACCAAGGGCCTGTCCACCGGCCTCGGCGACGAGGGCGGCTTCGCCCCGAACCTGGAGTCCAATCGCGCCGCCCTCGACCTCATCATCGAGGCCATCAAGCAGGCCGGTTACGTCCCCGGCGAGCAGATCGCGCTCGCGCTCGACGTCGCCGCGTCCGAGTTCTACAAGGACGGCAAGTACGAGTTCGAGGGCAAGTCCCGCTCGGCCGCCGAGATGACCGAGTACTACGAGGAGCTCGTCTCCGCGTACCCGCTCGTCTCCATCGAGGACCCGCTGTACGAGGACGACTGGGCCGGCTGGAAGGTCATCACCGACCGCCTCGGCGAGAAGGTCCAGATCGTCGGCGACGACCTCTTCGTCACCAACCCCGAGCGCCTCGCCCGCGGCATCGAGGAGGGCACCGCCAACGCCCTGCTCGTCAAGGTGAACCAGATCGGCTCGCTGACCGAGACCCTGGACGCCGTCGAGATGGCCCAGCGCAACGGCTTCAAGTGCATGATGTCCCACCGCTCCGGCGAGACCGAGGACGTCACCATCGCCGACCTCGCCGTCGCGGTGAACTGCGGCCAGATCAAGACCGGCGCCCCCGCCCGCTCGGACCGCGTCGCCAAGTACAACCAGCTGCTGCGCATCGAGGAGATCCTCGACGACGCCGCCGAGTACGCGGGCCGCTCCGCGTTCCCCCGCTTCAAGGGCTGAGACCGGTAACGGGCTGACCCCACCAGGGTCAATCCTTCGCCAGTCGTACGTACGTCCCCGCACCCGGTCCCGTACCGTGTGCGGGGACGTACGCACGTGTGAAGGGGAGGCGGGACATGGCCGTGAAGGACCGGGACCGGTTCTCCACCGCGACCAGGCTCAAGCTGCTCGGCGAGCAGACGGCGGCCCGTGTCTACCGCTCCCAGACCAAACGGCAGGCCCGCCGCTCCCGGCTCACCGGCCGGGCGGCCCTCCTCGCACTGGTGCTGTGCTCGCTGATCGTGGCGCTGGCGTACCCGATAAGGCAGTACGTCTCCCAGCGCGCCGAGATCTCCGAACTCCAGCGGCAGCAGGAGCAGGCCCGGCAGCGCGTCGAGCAGCTCCGCGACCTCAAGGCGCGCTGGCAGGACGACTCGTACGCGGAACAGCAGATCCGGCAGCGGCTGCACTACGTGATGCCCGGGGAGACGGGCTACATCGTGATCGACCCGGACGCGGCCAAGCAGTCGCGTGCCGAGCTGGGGGCGGCCGACCGTCCCTGGTACGCGAACGTCTGGGACGGCGTGGACAAGTCCGACGCCTCCGACCAGTGAGAACCACCAGCGAGAACTGACCCATAGAAAGACGTCCTGAAGACAGTCATGGAAACGCCCCCGCCGTCCACTCCGCGCACCGAGCCCACCGACGCGGATGTCGAGGCCTTCAAGCAGCAGCTCGGGCGTCCGCCGCGCGGCCTGCGCGCGATCGCGCACCGCTGCCCGTGCGGACAGCCGGACGTGGTGGAGACGGCCCCCCGCCTCCCCGACGGCACGCCCTTCCCGACGACGTACTACCTGACGTGCCCCAAGGCCTCCTCGGCGATCGGCACGCTGGAGGCGAACGGCGTCATGAAGGAGATGACGGCCCGGCTGCAGACGGACCCCGAACTGGCCGCCGCGTACCGTGCCGCGCACGAGGACTACATCGCCCGCCGCGACGCCATCGAGGTCCTGGAGGGCTTCCCGAGCGCGGGCGGCATGCCGGACCGCGTGAAGTGCCTGCACGTCCTCGTGGGCCACTCCCTGGCCGCGGGCCCGGGCGTCAACCCGCTCGGCGACGAGGCGCTCGCGATGCTGCCGGAGTGGTGGGCCAAGGGCGCGTGCGTACAGCCGCTGGCGGCACCGGACCCGGCCGACGAACTGCCCGCCGAGGCCGCGGAGTCCTCCGACCCCACCGCGATCCGCAGCGCGTACTTCTCCGACGTCCCGCTGCTGGAGGAGGGTTTCAGCCGCGTCGCGGCGATCGACTGCGGTACGAACTCCATCCGGCTGCTCGTCGCGGACGTGGCTGTGTCCGACAGCGCCTCCGGCGCGGGGGCCACGGGTGAACTGCGCGAGCTGGACCGGCGGATGACGATCGTGCGGCTCGGCCAGGGCGTCGACAAGACCGGCATGCTGGCACCCGAGGCGCTGGAGCGGACGTTCGCGGCCTGCCGCGAGTACGCGGAGGTGATCCGGGAGAAGGGCGCCGACAAGGTCCGCTTCGTGGCCACGTCGGCCTCCCGCGACGCCTCGAACCGTGACGACTTCGTCCGGGGCGTCCTGGACATCCTGGGCGTCGAGCCGGAGGTGATCACCGGCGACGAGGAGGCGGAACTCTCCTTCACCGGCGCGACCAAGGAACTGACGGGCCGCGACGACCTGGCCAAGCCGTATCTCGTCGTCGACATCGGCGGCGGCTCCACGGAGTTCGTGGTCGGCGACGACCAGGTCCGTGCGGCCCGCTCCGTGGACATCGGCTGCGTCCGCATGACCGAGCGTCACCTCGTCCGCGACGGCAAGGTCACGGACCCGCCGACGTCGGAGCAGGTGGCGGCGATGCGCGCGGACATCGAGGAGGCTCTCGACCTCGCCGCGAAGACGGTCCCCCTCCGCGAGGCCCGCACCCTGGTCGGCCTGGCCGGCTCGGTCACCACGGTCTCGGCGATCGCCCAGAACCTCCCCGAGTACGACACGGAGGCCATCCACCACTCCCGCGTCTCCTACGACCGGGTCCGCGAGATCACGGACACCTTGCTGAAGTCGACCCACGCCGAACGCGCCGCGATCCCCTCGATGCACCCGGGCCGCGTCGACGTCATCGGCGCGGGCGCCCTCGTACTCCTCTCGATCATGGAGCGGACGGGCGCGACGGAGGTCGTGGTGAGCGAGCACGACATCTTGGACGGCATCGCTTTCTCTGCGGCGGCCGAGTCGCGATAGGCGGCGATCCTCGACGGGATCGCGTTCGGGATCGCCGCCAAGGCGGCGGAAGAGCGTGCAGAGGCCTGAGCGGCCGAAGACGCCGACCGGCCCGCGGTGCCGCCCTTCCGCCGAACGGAGGGCGGCACCGGACCGTCACAGGATCTGACTCCCGCCCCGTCCGGAACGCCTCGCGGCGCGGACGGACACCCCGGATTATTACCGGCCGGTAGTAAACTCCTGAGCAGCCCATATAACGTATGAGCGGATGCAGGGGCGCTCGCCGACCCCCTCCGGAACGTGTCCGTAAGAAAGTTCGTGAAGTTCTTCACAAGGAATTCTGTCCAGTTGGACGACCGGACTGCCCCGGTTGGCCCGTCCGGGGCCCCGGCGGGCTCGGGAGCTTGCTCGGCGGGTCGGCGCGGGAGTGATTCGGGGGCGTTTCGGGAGGGTGTCGCGGAGGTGTGGTCCAGGGGGTCGGGCGGGACAGAGGAGCAGCTCACGCGGCCTTGACAACGGGGCGAACCGCACCGTGGTTCACCTCGCGCGAGGTGACCTGGATCATGCGAGTCGCGGAGGATAACACAGCCCCTGTGGAAGCTTGTGAAGGGGCGCACGAGCGACCCCCCAGGGGCAGGTGGATACTCGATGGCATGAGCACCACGGAGCGTCCCAGGATCCTCGTAGTAGGCGGTGGGTACGTAGGCCTGTACGCAGCTCGGCGCATTCTCAAGAAGATGCGCTACGGCGAGGCGACCGTCACGGTCGTCGACCCCCGGTCGTACATGACCTACCAGCCCTTCCTCCCCGAAGCCGCCGCCGGCAGCATCTCCCCTCGGCACGTCGTCGTCCCGCTGCGACGCGTACTGCCGAAGGCGGAGGTCCTCACCGGCCGGGTCACCACCATCGACCAGGACCGCAAGGTCGCCACGATCGCCCCCCTCGTGGGCGAGGCGTACGAGCTGCCTTTCGACTACCTCGTCATCGCGATGGGCGCGGTCTCCCGCACCTTCCCGATCCCCGGCCTCGCCGAACAGGGCATCGGCATGAAGGGCATCGAGGAGTCCATCGGCCTGCGCAACCACGTCCTTGAGCAGCTCGACAAGGCCGACTCCACCACCGACGAGGAGATCCGCCGCAAGGCGCTCACCTTCGTCTTCGTCGGCGGCGGTTTCGCCGGCGCGGAGACCATCGGCGAGGTCGAGGACATGGCCCGGGACGCGGCCAAGTACTACACCAACGTCTCCCGCGAGGACATGCGCTTCGTCCTCGTCGACGCCGCCGACAAGATCCTCCCGGAGGTCGGCCCCAAGCTCGGCCTCTACGGCAAGGAGCACCTGGAGAGCCGCGGGATCGAGATCTACCTCTCGACCTCGATGGACTCCTGCGTCGACGGCCACGTCGTGCTGAAGAACGGCCTTGAGGTCGACTCCAACACGATCGTGTGGACGGCCGGCGTCAAGCCCAACCCGGTCCTCTCCCGCTTCGGCCTGCCGCTCGGCCCGCGCGGTCACGTCGACGCCCAGCCGACCCTCCAGGTCACCGGCACCGACTACATCTGGGCCGCCGGCGACAACGCCCAGGTGCCCGACATCGCCGCCCGCAAGGCCGGCGTGGAGAACGCCTGGTGCCCGCCGAACGCCCAGCACGCGCTGCGCCAGGCGAAGGTCCTCGGCGACAACGTGATCTCCGGTCTGCGGGGCTTCCCGCAGAAGGAGTACTCGCACGCCAACAAGGGCGCCGTGGCCGGCCTCGGCCTCCACAAGGGCGTCGCCATGATCGTCATGGGCAAGGTGAAGATCAAGGTCAAGGGCCGCCTCGCCTGGTACATGCACCGTGGCTACCACGGTCTGGCGATGCCGACCTGGAACCGCAAGATCCGCGTCTTCGCCGACTGGACCCTCGCGATGTTCCTCAAGCGCGAGGTCGTGTCCCTGGGCGCCATGGAGAACCCCCGCGAGGAGTTCTACGAGGCCGCCAAGCCGGCGCCGGCCCCGGCCGCCGCCGCGAAGACCGAGGAGAAGGCCAAGGCCTCCTGACCCCCTCCGGTCACCCCTGAAGTACGCCCGAAGGGGCCGTCCGCCATCCGTGGTGCGGACGGCCCCTTCGGCGTTCCCGGCACCCCGTGTCTACATGTCCTCTACATCTGTTTTGCCTACTCGTAATGCTCAAGCAGGACTGCGGTCGGGCCTGGCCGGTGTTTACGTAGTGATGGACAATTCCGGGATCCGCGTCACGGAGGTGTGCGCCATGGCTGATGCCGCGCTGCGGCTCAAATCCCTCTTCGAACAGCTGCTGGGAACCCCTGTCCCCGTGCGCATCCGCGCCTGGGACGGTTCCGAGGCCGGGCCGCCCGACGCGCCGGCCCTGGTCGTGCGCAATCGCCGCGCCCTGCGCCGCCTCCTGTGGAAGCCCGGCGAACTGGGCATGGCGCGTGCCTGGGTCTCCGGAGACCTGGACATCGAGGGCGACCTGTACGCGGCCCTGGACGCGATGTCCTCGCTGGTGTGGGAGCGCGGTGCCGACGCCCGCGGCCTCGCCCAGGCCCTGCGCGACCCCGAGGTGCGCTCCGCCGCCCGCGGACTGGTGAAGCTCGCCGGACTCCCGCTGCCGCCCGCCCCGCCCCCGGAGGAGGTCCGCCGCAGCCGCGCCCACCTCCACACCAAGCGCACCGACAAACGCGCCATCAGCCACCACTACGACGTCGGCAACGACTTCTACGAGATCGTCCTCGGCCCCTCGATGGTCTACTCGTGCGCCTACTGGGAGTCGCCGGACGGCACCCTGGAGGACGCACAGCGCGACAAGCTCGAACTCATCTGCCGCAAGCTGGAGTTGACCCCCGGTCAGCGACTCCTCGACGTCGGCTGCGGCTGGGGTTCGATGGCGATCCACGCGGCCCGCGAGTACGGCGTGAGCGTCGTCGGCGTGACCCTCTCGCAGGAACAGGCGGCCTACGCCCGCAAGCGCGTCGCCGAGGAGGGGCTCACCGACAAGGTCGAGATCCGCGTCCAGGACTACCGCGACGTCACCGACGGTCCCTACGACGCCATCTCCTCCGTGGGCATGGCCGAACACGTGGGCTCCGCACGGTACCTGGAGTACGCGAGGGTCCTCTACGCACTGCTCGGACCGGGCGGCCGGCTGCTCAACCACCAGATCGCCCGTCGCCCCTGGCAGGACGAATCGGCCTACGACATCGACGAGTTCATCGACGCGTACGTCTTCCCCGACGGCGAACTCGCCCCGGTCGGCACCACCGTGACCCAGCTGGAGAGCGCCGGGTTCGAGGTGCGGGACGTCGAGGCGATCCGCGAGCACTACGCGCTCACCCTGCGCCGCTGGGTCGCCAACCTGGAGGCCGAGTGGCGGCGCGCGGTCGGTCTCGTCGGCGCCGGGCGGGCCCGGGTGTGGCGGCTCTACATGGCGGCCTCCGCGCTCGGCTTCGAGCGCAACCGCATTGGGGTCAACCAGGTGTTGGCCGTCCGGACCACCGAACCGGGCGACTCCGGAATGCCGTTGCGCGCCCGCACCTGGAACTGACCGGGTTTTCCGGGCACATGGCCAGGGGCCCCGTTCCGATCAGGAACGGGGCCCCTGGCCTCTTTCGGTCAACTCCTGTACGGCTACTCGGACTTGATGGCCGACAGCATGTTCAGCTTCGCCGCCCGCCGGGCCGGCCACAGCGCGGCCAGCACGCCGACCGTGCCCGCCAGGAGCAGGAAGAGCGCCATCCGGGCCCAGGGAATGACCAGTTCGTACGTCGCCATCTTCGAGCCGATCAACTCCCCGGCCGCCCAGCCGAAGAAGACGCCCAGGCCGATGCCGAGCACCCCGCCGAAGAGCGAGATGACCAGGGACTCAAGACGGACCATCCGCTTGATGCCCTTGCGGTCCAGGCCGATCGCGCGCAGCATCCCGATCTCCTGCGAGCGCTCGAAGACCGACATGGCGAGGGTGTTGATGACTCCGAGGACCGCGACGATCACCGCCATCGCGAGCAGGCCGTAGACCATGTTGAGGATCAGGGTGAAGACCTGCGCGATGCTGTTGGAGAGGTCCTTCTTGTCCTGGACCTTGATGGCCGGGTTGGAGCCGAGGGCCTTCTCCAGCTTGTCCTTCGCCGAACTCGACGCGCCGTCCGCGGTCTTGACCAGGATCTGCATGTCGGCGGGGTCGGTCTGGTGCGGGGCGAGCGTCGCGTTGTCGAGCATGATGCCGCGGATCAGCGCGTTGCCCTCGTAGACGGCGGAGACGGTCAGCTGCTGTGCCTTGCCGTCCTCGTAGTGCGTGGTGAAGGTCGAACCGGCCTTCCAGCCATGGGACTTGGCCGTGTCGTCGTCCACGACGACCTGTGTGCCGGCGACCTTGAAGGTGCCGCTGTCCACCTTGAGGTCGGTGAGCCTGCCGATCGCGGAGCCGTTGACGCCCGTCAGGGACTCGGACGTGCCGTCGATGCGCGAGGGGGCGTTGCGCAGCGGGCTGCTGGCGGTGATGCCGGAGGTGGTGGTGAGCGTCTTGTCGACGTCGGGGGAGAGCTCGTTGCCGTTCGCCATCGACACGACGTAGTCGGCGCTGATCGCGGACGAGGCCATCCTGTCGATCGCCTGCTGGAGGCTGCCCGCCATCACCGTCATCCCGGTGATGAGGGTGAGGCCGATCATCAGCGCGGAGGCGGTGGCGGCCGTACGGCGCGGGTTGCGCACCGAGTTCTGGCGGGCCAGCTTGCCGGAGATCCCGAAGATCCGCAGGACCGGGGCCGCCGCCGCGATCAGCGGGCGGGACAGCAGCGGGGTCAGGATGAACACGCCGATGATGAGGAGTACGGCGCCGATGCCCATGGGCGCCTGGCCGTCCGAACCGCTCATCGTCGTGGCCGCGATGACGACCGCGATGCCCGCGCCCGAGAACAGCGCGCCGAGCGTGTTGCGCAGCACCAGCGACTTGGTGGTGGCCGCCGCGTGCACGCTGCTCATCGCGGCGACCGGCGGGATCTTCGCGGCCCGGCGGCCGGGCAGCCAGGCGGCGAGCATGGTGATGAGGATGCCGACCGCGAGGGCGCTGAGGACCGTGCCCGAGGTGATGATGAGCGGCCCGTCCGGGACCGTCGCGCCGATCGTGCCCATCAGGCCGCGCAGCCCGGCGCCGATGCCGATACCGGCGACCAGGCCGGCCACCGCGGCGACCACGCCGACCACGAACGCCTCAAGCAGCACCGAGCGCGTGACCTGCCGCCGGGAGGCGCCGACCGCGCGGAGCAGCGCCAGTTCCTTGGTGCGCTGGGCGACCAGCATGGTGAAGGTGTTGGCGATGATGAACGTACCGACGAAGAGCGCGATGCCCGCGAAGACCAGCAGCCCCTGCTTCAGCCCGCTCATCGACGAGGCGATCTGCTTGGCCTGGTCGTCGGCGAGCTGCTTGGCGGTGGTGGTTTCGGTGAGGTCCTTGGGAAGCGCCCTGTCCAGCGCGGACTTGAGCGCCGCCTGACTGGTCCCGGCCGCGGCCTTCACATCGATCTCGTCGTACGTCCCGGCCTTGCCGAACAGCTTCTGCGCGGTGGCCGTGTCGAAGAGGGCGAGGCTGCCGCCGGCGGCGACGTTGCCGTCGTCGGTGGTGAAGATGCCGGTGATCCTCGGGGTCAGCACCGGGCCGTCGACCGAGATGCGCACGGTGTCGCCGACCTTGTACCCGGCACGCTTCGCGGTCGCGGAGTCGATCGCGACCTCACCCGAACCGTGCGGTGCCGTACCGGACTTGAGCGGATAGCGGGCGTCCTTGTCCCCCCAGTAGTTGCCGCCCTCCGACTGGAAGCCGCCGCCGATGAGCTTGCCCTTCTTGTCGGCGATGGCGGTGAAGCCGTTGACGACCCCGGTCGCGGACGCGGCCCCCGGCACCTTCGCGCTGGTGTCGAGCATGGCCTGGGTCAGCTCGGGCGCTTTGCCGACCGTGTCGCCCGTGTCGCTCTGGCCCACGGCCTGGACGGCGACGTCGACCTGGTCGAAGCCCTTGGCCGAGCTGTTCTGGAAGGCGTTCGAGATGGTGTTGGTGAAGACCAGGGTCCCCGACACGAACGCGACGCCGAGCATCACGGCGAGCACGGTCATGAGGAGCCGGGCCTTGTGCGCGAGTACGTTGCGCAAGGCGGTTCGGAACATGGGTCTACTCAGTCCAGGTGTACGAGAGGTGAGGGAGCGTCAGGAGACTCGGGCCCGGGCTCAGCTGGTGCGGCCCTTGGCGTCGAAGTCAGGGGGTCTGGGGGGTTCCCCCAGAAAGACGCAGCATGCGGTCGAGCACCGAGTCCGCCGTCGGCTCGAAGACCTCGTCGACGATGCGGCCGTCCGCGAGGAACACCACGCGGTCCGCGTAGGCCGCGGCCACCGGGTCGTGGGTCACCATGACCACCGTCTGCCCCAGCTCCCGTACGGAGTTGCGCAGGAAGCCCAGCACCTCGGCGCCGGAGCGCGAGTCGAGGTTTCCGGTCGGCTCGTCGCCGAAGATGATGTCGGGGCGGGAGGCCAACGCCCTTGCCACGGCGACGCGTTGCTGCTGGCCGCCGGAGAGCTGGGAGGGCCGGTGCTTGAGCCGGTCGGAGAGACCGATCATCCGGATCACCGAGTCCAGCCACTCCTTGTCGGGCTTGCGGCCCGCGATGTCCATGGGGAGCGTGATGTTCTCCAGGGCCGTCAGCGTCGGCAGCAGGTTGAACGCCTGGAAGATGAAACCGATCTTGTCCCGGCGCAACTTCGTGAGCTGCTTGTCCTTCAGGGAGCCCAGCTCCGTGTCACCTATCCGGACGGAACCGGACGAGAACGAGTCCAGGCCGGCCACGCAGTGCATGAGGGTGGACTTGCCGGACCCAGAGGGGCCCATGATCGCCGTGAACTCGGCCCGCCGGAAGGAGATCGAGACCCGGTCGAGGGCGACCACCTGGGTCTCGCCCTGTCCGTAGATCTTGGAAAGATCCGTGGCGCGCGCGGCCACTGAGGTGGTCCGGTCGGCGATGGGGGTGGTGGTCACGGAAGGCACTCCTGTCGGGACGACGGTGTTGCTGGGGACGTGTCCCATCCTTCCGGCCGTATCCCGCCGTGTAGTCACCCGCTGTTCCGGTTCCGGGGGCAGCCTCCAGTCGGACTGCACCCCGCGCTGTCATACCTGGGGATGACGGCCGCCCCCGAGGCGAGCCCCGGGACAAGCGCGGATACGACCCCTGAGTCAGGCCCGGGTCAAGAACCGGTGGAGCACCCTCGTTCGGGCGGTGAAATTCCGTCATTCCGCATACAGGCCCCCACGCCGCACGCAAGGCTATTGGCAAGTGCTGATGGCTCTTTCCACGGTCTGATGAACCCTCAGACATCAATAAAATAAGACAACATCGGTACGCCCGCCCGCTGTTGGGGAGACGCGCCCCGATAGGCTCGGGACCTCGATGTGGAGCCCACGGCCTGCCCGGATGGTGGAATGCAGACACGGCGAGCTTAAACCTCGCTGCCCCTTCGCGGGCGTGCCGGTTCAAGTCCGGCTCCGGGCACTATCGTGGTCACTGACTGTGACCTATGGGAACGGTGTGTTGCCGACGTAGGCGCGGCAACCCCTCACCGGACGGTCCCTGTCCGAAGCGCGGGAAAACCGGTGGAGCGGCCCGAGGGCCGGTCCGTACCGTGCGCAGGTGACCTATCTGAGCCCCCTGGGATATCTGCTGGGCGTCGAGGGCGCCGCTCTGCTCCGCGGATTCCGGGAGGGAAGCGCCGACCGGGCGTTCGTCGAGGCCCGGATCGCCGAGATCCGCACCCTGCTGGACACACCCGCCCTCGCCCACGCCGAGGGGGTCACGGCGGAACCGGGCACGGTCGGCACGGCCGAGGTCTACCAGGACTGGGCACCGCACTACGACGCCCCCGGCAACGGGATGATCGACGTCGAGCAGCCCGTTGTCCGGCGCATCCTGGACGGCCTGCCCGTCGGCACGGCACTGGACGCGGCCTGCGGCACCGGCCGCCACACCGCCTACTTGCATGAACTCGGTCACCAGGTCGTCGGCGTCGACGCCTCGCCGGACATGCTCGCCCGGGCCCGCGAGCGCCTGCCGGACGTCGACTTCCGCGAGGCCGACCTGCACCGGCTCCCGCTTCCCGACGACGCGGTCGACACCGTGGTGTGCGCGCTCGCCCTGACCCATGTCCGCGAACTGGCCCCGGTACTAAGGGAGTTCGCGCGTGTCCTGCGCCCCGGCGGACACCTCGTCGTCTCGGACGCCCACCAGCTGGCGTCCTACCTCCGGCCGACCCTGCCCCGCCGCCCCGGCCCGGACGGTCGTCCCTCCCTCCTCGACGAGTACCACCGCCCGCTCAGCGCCTACCTGGCCGCGGCCCTCCCGCTGGGCTTCCAGGTCCGCAGCTGTGAGGAACCCCGGCGCCTCCGCCACTCCCTCACCCCCGCCGCCGCCCCGGACCCGCTCCCGGCCCACCCGTCCTGGGACCTGCACCACTGGTGCCCGGAAGCGTCGGCCGCGGCTCTGGAGGACTCCCCGCTCGCGGTCGTCTGGCACTTCCGGCTCGACGCCACGGGAAAGGGCTCGCCCTCCAGCCGTTGACAGCCCGGCCCGGCCGGTCGGAGACTGAGACGGCAGACAGGTGAAGTAAATTTCACTACACGAACACGCGGACGCGCGAACACGCGGACGCGCCACCATATGGGCACACGTCAGTGAACGACCCGCACTCGAAGGGACCCCCGATGCGTACCACCGTCGGCATCATCGGAGCCGGCCCCGCCGGACTCCTTCTCGCCCGGCTGCTGCACAACGCCGGTATCGACTCGGTCGTCCTGGAGAGCCGGGACCGGGAGTACGTCGAGCACCGGCAGCGGGCCGGGATCCTGGAGCAGGGGACTGTCGACGTACTGCGGGAGGCCGGGGCCGGGGAGCGGATGGACCGGGAGGGGCTGCGGCACGACGGGATCGAGCTGCGGTTCGACCGGAAGCGGCACCGGGTGGACTTCCCGGGCCTCACCGGCGGCCGCAGCGTGATGGTCTACGCGCAGACCGAGGTGTGCAAGGACCTGATCGCCCTTCAACTCGCGGACGGCGGGCCGCTGTTGTTCGAGGCGGAGGCGCTGGCGGTGGAGGGCGCGGACAGTGACAGCCCGCGCGTCCGGTTCCGGCAGCACGGCCGCGAGGACGTCCTCGACTGCGACTACGTCGTGGGCTGCGACGGATTCTGGGGCGTCGCGCGCACCGCGATCCCCGCCGAGCTGACCCGCGTCTTCGAACGGTCGTACCCCTACGGCTGGCTCGGCATCCTCGCCGATGTCGCGCCCTCGCACGACGAACTCGTCTACGCCCGCCACGACCGCGGCTTCGCCCTCCTCTCCATGCGCTCCCCCTCCGTCTCCCGTCTCTACCTCCAGGTGGAGACGGACACGGACCCCGAGAGCTGGAGCGACGACGCGATCTGGGACGAGCTGGAGCGCCGGTTCGAGACGGAGGACGGCTGGACGCTCGACCGCGGGCCCATCACGCAGAAGTCGGTCACCCCCATGCGCTCCTACGTCCACGAACCCATGCGGTACGGCCGGCTCTTCCTCGCCGGCGACGCCGCGCACATCGTGCCGCCCACCGGAGCCAAGGGCCTCAACCTCGCCGTCGGCGACGTCGTCACCTTCGCGCGGGCCCTGACGTACAAGAAGAAGACGGGGAGCGAGGAGCGGCTCGACGCCTACTCCGCGACCTGTCTGCGGCGGGTGTGGCAGGCCGAGCGGTTCTCCTACGACATGACGAGCCTCCTGCACCCCGCGCCCGACGCGACGCCCTTCGAGGGGCGGCTCCAGCTGGCCCGGCTGGAGCGGATCGCGTCCTCGCGGGCGGCCGAGACGGACCTCGCCGAGGCGTATACCGGGTTCCCCCTGGATGAACCGGCTGAACAGGGATAAGGACCTTCTAAGACGGGCGTCACGGGTTGGTACCAGTGTCCACAGGGGGTGCGGTCCACCGCGTACCGTGGCAGGACGAGGGGAAGATCCTCCCCAAGAGGTAGGGTCAAACTTTTGCCTACCTATTACTCTTGAGGCCAAGGCCGCGCGAGGCGGCCATGGAGGAGTGAAATGAGGAGCAGAAACCCGGTCTTCTCGCGACGGGGGTTCAGCCGCGACAACGGCTACGCGGGCTTCAACACCGCGCCGCAGGCCGGGGGCCCCGCCGTGGGCACGCAGGGCAACCCGTACGCGGGGGGCAACCCCTACGCGCAGAACCCTTACGCCCAGCAGGACCTTCAGCAGGGCGCACCGCCCCAGGCCCCGGCCACCACCGGCCGGATGACCATGGACGACGTCGTCCAGCGCACCGGCACCACCCTCGGCACGCTGATCGTCACGGCCGCGCTCGCCTGGGTGCTGCTCCCGGTCGACGACGCCAACATCGGCCGTTCCTACGGCATCGGGATCGGCGCCGCGCTGGTCGCGATGGTGCTGGCGTTCGTCCAGTCCTTCAAGCGCAAGCCCGTCCCCGCGCTGATCCTGTCGTACGCCGCCCTGGAAGGCGTCTTCCTCGGCGTCGTCTCCAGCGTCGTCGACAACCGCATCGCGAGCGGTGCGGCCATGCAGGCCGTGATCGGCACGATGGCGGTCTTCGCCGGTGTGCTCATCGCGTACCGCGCGGGCTGGATCCGCGTCAACCGCCGCTTCTACGGCTTCGTGATGGCCGCCGCGCTCGGCTTCGTGCTGCTGATGGCGGTCAACCTGCTGTTCGCGGTGTTCGGCGGCGGTGACGGCCTCGGCTTCCGCAGCGGCCCGCTCGGCATCTTCTTCGGCATCGTCGGCATCATCCTCGGTGCCTGCTTCCTCGCCCTGGACTTCAAGCAGGTCGAGGACGGCATCGCGTACGGCGCCCCGAAGGAAGAGGCGTGGCTCGCGGCCTTCGGACTCACGCTGACGCTGGTGTGGATCTACATGGAGTTCCTGCGGATCATCGCGATCCTCAACAGCAACGACTAGCCGACAGCAGGCTGATCCGCGAAAGGGCCCCGGGTTCTCCCCGGGGCCCTTCGTCATGTCCGTAAGTCCGTGATGGGTCGGTCTGCGGTGCGCGCCTAGAGCAGTTTGCGCGCGGCCCTCCTCAGGTCGTACTCGTGAATGATCGCCTTGGCGTGGCCGTATGCGAGGTCGTGCTCGGCGCGGAGCCAGCTGACCTTCTCCTCGAAACGGAAGAGGGCGGGGCCTTCGTCGACGGTGCGCAGCCAGTCGGACACTTCACGACCGGTGCAGTGGGGGATGCGGGCGAGCAGGTTGCGGTGGGTCTCCTGGGAGAACACTTGGGACATCGGCGCCTCCGGACGCATGGGGTGTAAGCCGGTCCTTCAAGTCACCGTGCCTGAGCGTTCGCCCGTTGGCAACAGTCCGGGTGCGGCGCGTAGTCTCGCGGCGTGGTGGATACGACGCGGTTGACTCAAGCGGTGGATCACTTCGCGGACCGGTTGCGGGCCGCGCCGCAGAGCCGTTTGCAACGGGGCGCTGCCGCGGAGGCGCTGGCGCTGGCCAGGCAAATGTCTCGGTGGGCGCAGGCTGTTGAGGAGCCGGGCGTCGATGCTCGGGAGATGCCCGATGCGGGGATGTTCGCCGCCGCGGATCAAATCACCGTGGCTGTGCACGACTTGGCGGTTGTGCTGGTGAACGACGCCGAAGTCGATGAGGCGCTCGGGCTGGTTGCGGAGGCGCAGAAGAGGGCGGGCGTCTGAGGTTGCGTGGCGACTGACGGTGCGTTGTGGCTGGACGCGCAGTTCCCCGCGCCCCTAAAGACTAAAGGCGCGGGGCCTGGCGTGTCTTTTAGGGGCGCGGGGAACTGCGCGACCAGCCACAACGCACCCGCACCCGAAAACGAACCGGCGTACCCCGACACATCAGAGTGACGCTATGACCCTGTCCGCCAGGATGTACACGTTCTCCTCGCCGCACGCGAACGTCAGCGTGTAGGCGCCGGAGACACCCGAGCCGCCCAGCAGGAACGGGGTTTCGCCGGCGCGGAGGGCCGCGGCGAGGCGTTCGGCGGTTTCGCGGTGGCCGGGGGTCATGCAGAGGGTGGTGCCGTCGACGAAGACGTAGACGTCGAGCGTGCCCAGGGGGCCGGGGCGGACGTCGGCCAGTTCGACCGCCGACTCGGCGAGTTCCTCCAGCGTCGCCACCGTGCGTTCGTGGTCGTTCGCGACCGGTGACTGGGCCGGTACGAAGTCGGGGTGGGACGGGTGACGGCGGCGCGCGGCGGCCAGTTCGGGGGAGTCGCCGGCGAATTCCTCGGACTCCGTGAACGGCTCGGTCACCGGCTCCAGCGGTTCGAGGCCCACGAAGTCGCTCTGGCGGGGCATGAACAGCTCGCTGTCGGGCAGACCCAGCAGGGTCGGCACCTCGGTGTCACGGGCTTCCTGGGCGGCCCAGAAGGCCCGCGCCTCGGCCAGTTCCCGCTCCCGCTCCTCGGCCAGCGCCTCGGCCACGGCGGCGCGTATCTCGTCCGCGTCGGCATGGCTGCGGGCGGCGGGCACGAGCGCCCGTACGGCGGCGGCCCGGCCCTCGGCCAGTTCGGTGTGCAGGTCCGCCACCTGTCGACGGAGCACCAAGAGGGTGCGCAGGACGGCGACGCCCACGGCGCCTGTGGCGGCCGTGGTGAGCAGCAAAGCGATCGGCATGGCGCTCACTGACGTACTCCCGGTTCAAAGTCGACCCCCGACTTCCTACATCAGCTTGAAGGGCGGACTATCCAGCTGTCAGTGCGTAACGTCACGAATCGGGCAGGACTTTGGGCCCGATGTTTGGTGGTGAAACGGTTCTGACCTGGGAAAATCCCTCTCCGAAGGGAGATAGGTCACATCCTGGGGGAGATTGGATCACAAATCGGCCCAGAACCCAGGTGGTTACTGGGTTCCGGGCCTAAGGGTGACGCAAAGTTCTCGTACGGCTACGGGGAGTTGGTCAGCTGAGGCGCTCGATGACCATCGCCATGCCCTGGCCGCCGCCGACGCACATCGTCTCCAGACCGAACTGCTTGTCGTGGAACTGGAGGGAGTTGATCAGTGTGCCGGTGATGCGGGCGCCGGTCATGCCGAAGGGGTGGCCGACGGCGATCGCGCCGCCGTTCACGTTCAGCTTCTCCAGCGGGATGTTCAGGTCGCGGTAGGAGGGGATCACCTGGGCGGCGAACGCCTCGTTGATCTCGAACAGGTCGATGTCGTCGACGGTCAGACCGGCGCGGCCCAGCGCCTGCTTGGACGCCTCGACCGGGCCGAGGCCCATGATCTCGGGGGAGAGGCCGGAGACACCGGTCGACACGATCCGCGCCAGCGGGGTCAGGCCCAGCTCGCGGGCCTTGGTGTCGCTCATGATGACGACCGCGGCGGCGCCGTCGTTCAGCGGGCAGCAGTTGCCGGCGGTGACCAGGCCGTCGGGGCGGAACACCGGCTTGAGGCCGGAGACGCCCTCCAGGGTGACGCCGGCGCGCGGGCCGTCGTCCTTGCTGACGACCGTGCCGTCCGGCAGTGTGACCGGGGTGATCTCGCGCTCCCAGAAGCCGTTCTTGATGGCTTCCTCGGCGAGGTTCTGCGAGCGGACACCGAACTCGTCCATGTCCTGGCGGGTGACACCCTTGATCCGGGCCAGGTTCTCCGCGGTCTGCCCCATCGCGATGTACGGGTCGGGGAGCAGGCCGTCCTCGCGCGGGTCGTGCCAGGTGGAGCCCTCGGACGCGGCGGTGGCTGCGGTACGGGCCTGGGCCTCGGCGAAGATCGGGTTCGTGGTGTCCGGGAGACCGTCCGAGCTGCCCTTGGCGTAGCGGGAGACCATCTCGACACCGGCCGAGATGAAGACGTCGCCCTCGCCGGCCTTGATGGCGTGCAGGGCCATCCGGCTGGTCTGCAGGGACGAGGAACAGTAACGGGTGATCGTGCAGCCCGGCAGGTGGTCCATGCCCATCTGTACGGCGACGATCCGGCCGAGGTTGTAACCCTGCTCCCCGCCGGGCAGACCGCAGCCGAGCATCAGGTCCTCGATGAGCGCGGGGTCCAGCTCGGGGATCTTCGCCAGGGCGGCCTGGATGATCGTGGCGGTGAGGTCGTCGGGGCGCAGGTCCTTGAGGGAGCCCTTGACGGCGCGGCCGATGGGGGAGCGGGCGGTCGAGACGATGACGGCTTCGGGCATCACGGCTCCATTGGCGTTTCGTACGGGGGGACTGGCACGGCTCCTTGGGAAGTTACCCGCACGTATGGCACAGGTCACGGGGATCGCCGTGTGACCCTGACCGCAGTTTTCTAAGCGCTTGCTTGGGCCTCCGGCGGTGGAGCGGGCGAGTGGTGCGGGTGGGTCGGTGTGGACGTCCCAAGAGGGCTCCGCCCCCTGGACCCCCGACCTGTGCCCACCCACCACCCGACTCGGTGGGTCGAGATGTGCGCCAACCCCCAGCCCGCGGGGCGGACGACTGGTGCGGGTCGGCAGAGGCAGCGTCCCTGGGCGCTACGCCCCCTGGTAGGGCGGGCCAGTGGTGCGGATGGATCCGTGTGGACGTCCCAAGGGGCTCCGCCCCTGGACCCCCGACCTACGCCCACCCACCACCCGACTCGGTGGGTCGAGAAGTCGCCGAAATGGGTGCGTGAATCGGCGAAGCCTCCTGTACCCGCCTCCTCTTTCGCCGCTTCAGCAACGCCCACGGCCCCCGAGGCCCGGTCGGCATCGCCGCCGTGACCTCCGTGCCCGGCTCCGAAGCCGCCTCCGCCGCCGCTCGTGCCACCGGCAGGAAGCCCTCGCGGCGGGACGCGTCCGGGCGGTCCTCTTCCGCCGGCCAGAGGCCCAGGGCCGCGCAGACGGTCGGCAGGACCGCCATGGCCGCCGTGGCATAGCCCTCCGCGGAGGGGTGGAAGTTGTCCGGGCCGAACAGCTCGCGCGGGTTCGCCGCGAACTCGGGGCCCAGCAGGTCGCCCAGCGACACCGTGCGCCCGCCCTGTTCGACCGTGCCGATCGTCTGGGCCGCCGCCAGCTGCCGGGAGGCCCGGCGGGCCAGCCAGCGCAACGGCTGCTGGACCTGCTCCACCGTCCCCAGGTCGGGACAGGTGCCGACGACCACCTCGGCACCGGCCGTGCGCAGCCGCCGTACCGTCGACGAGAGGTGTCGGACCGATCTGGTCGGGTGCATGCGGTGGGTGACGTCGTTCGCGCCGATCATGATCACGCAGACGTCGGGCACGCGGGAGGTGTCCGCGAGGGCGAGGGCCACCTGGCGGTCCAGGTCGTCGGACTGGGCGCCGGGAAGAGCCACGTTGCGCAGCTCGACCGGGCGTTCCGCGACCGCGGCCAGGCCCGAGGCCAGCAGTGCGCCCGGGGTCTGGGCCGCCCGGTGCACGCCCTGGCCGGCGGCCGTGGAGTCGCCGAGCATGGTCAGCCGCAGCGGGAGTTCACCCGGGGTGTCGTAGACATGTCCGTACCGGCCGTCGGCGCTCGGCACATGGTTGCTGCCCGGTGCATGGCCGTTGCCCACGTGCCGTTTCACGAAGCGCACCTCGGCCAGCACCAGCCCGACGGCCGCCGCGCCCACCAGCCCGACCCCGCCACCGCCGTACGCCGCACCGGCCGCGATCCGCCGGGCCACCCGCGCCCTCGACATCCTCGTCATACGTCGCCGCCACCTCCTCGTAGCCGTCATCCACTCCTTGCCCCGAACAGCCCGTCGCCCAATCTCAACAGGCGGTGAACGCCATTTATGGGCCTTAGGCTGGCGGGACCAATCACGACCACTTCTTTTGCAGCAACCGGAGACAACGGTGCAATTCCACGACTCGATGATCAGCCTCGTCGGCAACACCCCGCTGGTGAGGCTCAACAGCGTGACCGCGGGCATCCAGGCGACCGTTCTGGCCAAGGTGGAGTACTTCAACCCCGGCGGGAGCGTGAAGGACCGTATCGCCCTGCGCATGATCGAGGCGGCGGAGCAGAGCGGGGCGCTCAAGCCCGGCGGCACCATCGTGGAGCCGACCAGCGGCAACACCGGCGTCGGCCTCGCCATCGTGGCCCAGCAGAAGGGGTACCACTGCATCTTCGTGTGCCCCGACAAGGTGTCCACCGACAAGATCAACGTGCTGCGCGCGTACGGCGCCGAAGTGGTCGTGTGCCCGACCGCCGTGGACCCCGAGCACCCGGACTCGTACTACAACGTCTCCGACCGGCTCGTTCGCGAGACGCCCGGTGCCTGGAAGCCCGACCAGTACTCCAACCCCAACAACCCCCTCTCCCACTACCACTCGACCGGCCCCGAGCTCTGGGAGCAGACCGAGGGGAAGATCACCCACTTCGTGGCGGGCGTGGGGACGGGCGGGACGATCTCCGGCACCGGCCGCTACCTGAAGGACGCCAGCGACGGCAAGGTCCAGGTCATCGGCGCCGACCCCGAGGGGTCCGTCTACTCCGGCGGCTCCGGGCGGCCGTACCTCGTCGAGGGCGTCGGTGAGGACTTCTGGCCGACCGCCTACGACCGGACCGTCGCGGACGAGATCGTCGCCGTGTCCGACAAGGATTCGTTCCAGATGACCCGGCGGCTGGCCAAGGAGGAGGGGCTGCTCGTCGGCGGCTCCTGCGGGATGGCGGTCGTGGCCGCGCTGCGGGTCGCGGAGCGGCTCGGCCCGGACGACGTGGTCGTGGTCCTGCTGCCCGACAGCGGGCGCGGCTACCTGAGCAAGATCTTCAACGACGAGTGGATGGCCGACTACGGCTTCCTGGAGGACGAGGGCCCCAGCGCCCGTGTCGCCGACGTCCTCAACGACAAGGTGCACGGCGCCATCCCGTCCCTCGTGCACATGCACCCGGACGAGACCGTCGGCCAGGCCATCGAGGTGCTGCGCGAGTACGGCGTCTCGCAGATGCCGATCGTGAAGCCGGGCGCCGGCCACCCGGACGTCATGGCGGCGGAGGTCGTCGGCTCGGTCGTCGAACGGGAGCTGCTGGACGCCCTGTTCACCCAGCGCGCCTCCCTGACCGACCCGCTGGAGAAGCACATGTCGGCGCCGCTGCCGCAGGTCGGTTCCGGTGAGCCGGTGGGCGACCTGATGACCGTGCTGGGCGCGGCCGACGCGGCGATCGTCCTGGTCGAGGGCAAGCCGACCGGTGTCATCAGCCGGCAGGACCTGCTGTCCTTCCTCGCCAAGGGCGGGAAGCAGTAGCAAAACGTCCGGTGAACGGGTCGTGACGGCGGCGACTTTGCGGTTGCCCACCCAATCGGTGGACTTCGTGGAAGTGGTACGAGCGCGTCACGTCCACGCAGCACCCGCTTAACACGGGTACGGCAGATTGGTGGATGTCGGCAGGGCGGGAGCGGCTCCCCGCCTCGCCGACACAAAAACGGCGTCACGGACCTCCGGAGCGGCTCCCGGACCTCCACCGACGCCTAGGACGCGCACGCCCGGCCCTGACCCGGCACGCGTCCCTCGCGGGGACCGCCGTCGTCCCGCCCTCCCGGCAACGGGGGGTGCGGCGGTCCCCGCGCATAGCTTTTTTTGCGCGGGGACGTCGTCTACGACGCTGAAGTTGCCCAACTTCCCAGCAGCGCAAGCCTCTCCGCCGTCTCCGAACCCGGCTCCGGCGTGTAGACCACGAGCGTCTGCGCCAACTCCCCTGGTACCGCGAGTGTTTCGTACGGCAGCGTCAGCAGCCCCGCGACCGGGTGCCGGACGCGCTTCACACCGTAGGCGCACTCCTTGACCTCGTGGTCGGCCCACAGACGGCGGAAGTCCTCGCTGCGGAGGGAGAGTTCACCGACGAGGGCGTTCAGTTCCGGGTCGTCGCCCTCGCGGCCGGAGGTCACCCGCAGATTCGCGACGGCCTGTGCGGCGACCGCCGCCCAGTCGGGGTAGAGGTCGCGCGAGGCCGGGTCGAGGAAGACATGGCGCGGGATGTTGCGGACGGCGACGGGCATGGCGCTGAAACCGCTGAGCGCGTCGGCGAGGGTGTTCCAGGCGAGCACGTCCATCCGGGGGCCGAGCACGAAGGCCGGCATGCGGTCCATGCCGTCAAGCAGTACCTGAACACCGGGGCGTACACGGGGAGTCGGCGTCCGGTCCTTCTTCCCTCGGTGCGGGCGGGCCACCGTACGCAAGTAGCCGTGTTCTGTCTCGTCCAGGCGCAGGACGCGGGCGATCGCGTCGAGCACCGCGTCCGAGACGCTGGTCCCGCGGCCCTGCTCCAGCCGGATGTAGTAGTCGACGCTCACTCCGGCCAGTTGCGCGACCTCCTCGCGGCGCAGCCCGGGGACGCGGCGGCGCCCGTACGAGGCCAGCCCCACCTCCTCGGGCTGGATGCGAGCACGGCGTGAGCGCAGGAAGTCTCCGATGTCCCCGTCCATGGGTTCGATGGTAGGCCGGTCGCCGTTTTCCAGCCTGGTACTGGCAGACCCAGGAAAAACGCATCCCTGGGTAGGGCCCGTGGGGCGGCGCAGGGTGGTGGACGTCGCCGGGGAAGTGCCCCGGCGGACCATCTTCCGAGGAGCACCTCATGTCGTACGAGAATCTGGTCGGCCGTACCGCCGTGGTCACCGGGGCCGCCAGCGGGATCGGGCAGGCGATCGCCGTTCAACTGGCCGCGAACGGGGCGCGGGTGGCGTTGCTGGCCCGGCGCGGGGAACGACTGGACGCCCTTGCCGGGAAGATCCGGGCCGACGGGGGACAGGCCCTCGCCGTCGTCGCCGATGTCACCGACGACGTGTCCGTGGAGGCCGCCGCCGAGCGGGTGCATGAGACGTTCGGGCCCGTCGACCTGGTCGTCAACGCCGCCGGAGTCATGCTGCCGCACGCCGTCGACGACGGGCGGATCGACGAGTGGCGGCGGATGCTCGACACCAACGTGACCGGGGTACTGCGTGTCATCCGCGCCTTCACCGGGGACCTGGTGGCCGCGGCGGCGGAGGGACGTAGCGCGGACCTGGTGAACATTTCGTCCGTCGGCGCGCACATCACGTTCCCCGCCTACGCCGTGTACGGCGCGACCAAGGCCGCCGTCACCTATCTCTCCCAGTCGCTGCGCACCGAGCTCGGGCCCCGTGACGTACGGGTCACCAACATCGAACCGGGCCTGACCGACACCGAGTTGGGGACCCACCTCGGCAGCGAGGAGATGACCCGTCAACTGGACGAGATGTTCGGGGCGTTGGGCGGGCTGTCCGCCGAGGAGGTCGCCGATGTCGTGGCCTACGCGGCGAGCCGTGCCCGGCACGTCAACCTGCGGCAGATCATGGTGCTGCCGACCCGCCAGGCGTGACCGGGCAGTTCAGTCCTCCCACTCGCTGTCCTGCGAGGACTTCCCGCGCCGCCCGCCCCCGAACAGCCCCGGGGTCGTGCGCGCCGCCTGCACCGCGTTCACCCCGACGATCCCGGCCCAGGCCACCAGGAGGCCGGGGAGGTGGGCGATGCCGCCGCCGATCGCGGAGAGCGGGATCGCCAGGACCATCGAGACGATGCCGAAGCCGAAGCGCTCGCCCCAGGAGTCGGTGGGTTTCGGCCCGCCGCGCGAGCCGCGGGCGACCACCATCTGCTGCTCGGCCATCTGCCGGCGCACCCGGCGCTCCACCGCGCCGTCGATGCGCTGGTCGACCTTCTCCAGGAACGAGTCGACCAGCGCCGACTCGTACTCGTCGCCCAACTCCCTGCGTGCCTGCAGGGTGGCGTTGAGTTCCTTCTTGAGTTCGGCGTCGTGCGAGTCCATTCCCGTCATGCGCCTCAGATTAGGGAGCGGTCGCGCCCGCTGCACTGGGGATAGCCCCCCTGTTGGATTCGGGTTCACCGGGAGCACCCCGAGCGACTCCAGCACCTTGCGGTGACCGTGCTCCACACCCGTGATCCGGACCTCGACACCCCGGCCCCGCAGCTCGCCCACCGCCTCCTTCAGCGCCAGCGCGCCCGTCGCGTCGACCGCCGTCAGCCCTGACAGCCGTAGGTCCACGGCCGTCACATCGCGCACGTCCGCCAGGCAGGACGGAGAGCACGCCGTTCATGGGCATGGGCATGGGCTTCTTCGCGTGGGGGGAAGAGGAGGGGGTTACGGCAGGAGGGACACGATGCCCGTGTCGAGGTCGAAGCGCCCCGCCGCGACGTGCGCCGGAGCGAAGGCGGGGTCGGCGCGGATCGCGTCCCTGACCCAGGCCGTGTGGGCGGTCATCGTGTGCTCGGCCCAGTCGCCGGGCAGCGCCCGGGTGCGGCGGGCGGCCGGGGCGATCTCGTCGACGAGGAGCGCGAGATGGCCGGGAACGGGGGCGCCTGTCTCCAGGTGGGCGAGGGTCGCCGCCACCGCCCCGCAGCGCTCGTGGCCGAGCACCAGGACCAGGGGGATGCGCAGTTCCTCGACGCCGTACTGGATGGACGCGAGCACCGCCTCGTCCAGGACCTCGCCCGCCGTCCTTATGCACAGCAGGTCGCCGAGGCCCTGGTCGAAGACCAGCTCGGGCGGCACCCGGGAGTCGATGCAGCCGACGATCACCGCGAACGGGTGCTGTGCGGTGGCCAGTTGGTGGCGCAGCGGACGACTCTCGTCGGGGTGGCGGGAGTGGCCGGACGCGTAACGGCGGTTGCCGTCGAGGAGTTCGGCCAGGGCCGCGGGGGCGGTGGTCGGGCGGGGGCGGGTGCCGACGGTGGCGGTGGCGGTCGTGGGGGCGGTGGCCAGCGCGCCGACGGCGGTGGCCGTCAGAAAGGCCCTGCGGTTCGAGGCCATGCGGTTCCTCAGGTGGTGGGCGTGAACTCACCCTACGCATGCGATCAGTTACCGAGAGTGCCGATTTAACGACTCTTGACTGATCCCTCGTCAGATCATCGATCGGTCATCAATGGGCCATTACTTCGTGATGCCGTGCTGCTTCGCGTACGTGTTCGCCACGTCCTCCGGGTCCTTCTTGTCCTTGTCCACCTGGCGGTTGAGCTCGGTGAGCTGGGCCGTGGTGAGCAGATTGCCGAGGCTCGCGAGGGCCTTGCGGACGGTGGGGTCGGCCACCCGGTCGGCGATGAGCGGGACGATGTGCTGACTGGGGATCAGGGTCTTGGGGTCGGTCAGCACGACCCAGTCGTTGGCCTTGATGTCGGTGTCGGTGGTGAACAGGTTCGCCACGTCCACATCGCCCTTCTTCAGCGCGCCCTTCACCAACGGCCCGTCGGAATCAAGGGACTTGAACTCCTTGAACTCGATGCCGTAGACGTCCTTCAGTCCTACGACGCCCACCTGACGGGTCTTGACCTCGGCGGAGGCGCCGAGGGTGAGCTTGCCGTTGTGCTTCGCGAGGTCGGCCAGCGTGGCGAGGCCGTACTTCCTGGCGGTGGCGCGGGTGACGACGAAGCAGTCCGCGTCCTCGGCGATGCCGTAGGGCAGGACCTGGAGGCCGGAGGGGAGGGCGAGGGTGAGGGCGTTCTGCATCTCGCCCGCCTCCGCGACCTTGGACTTGGGCTGGAGGTAGGTGAGCAGGGAGCCCTGGTACTCGGGGAGGAGGTCGATGTCGCCGCTCTTGAGGGCGGGGAAGACGATCTCGCGGGTGCCGAGGTTGGGGCGGACCTTGACCTTCACGCCGGCCGCTTCGAGGGCGGCGGCGTAGAGGTATCCGAGGACCTGGTTCTCGGTGAAGTTGGCGGTGCCGATGGTGACGCCGTTCTTGCTGGAGGCGCTGCCACCGCCGGCGGAACCCCCGCCGTCGAGCGAGGTGACCCCGCTGGAGCAGGCGGACAGGACGGGGACGGCGACGGCCGTTCCGGCGAGGGCGCCGAGGAGGGTACGACGGTTCATTTCGGGTTCCTTCAGGTTCGGCGCGCCCCAAAGGGGGCGGGACTGTATCGATTTGCGGCTACCGTCGCGCGAGCGCGGCCAGCCACGACGAAGCCGCAGACGACAGACGGCACAGTCAGCGAAGCGCCGCCGTGCGGTGGCGGAAGAGGAAGCGCTGGAGGGAGGACAGGCCCAGGTCGAGGGCGATGGCTACGACGGCGACGAGCACCGCCCCGCCGAGCACCTGCACGAGGTCGCGCTGGGCGAGTCCGTCGAAGACGTAGCGGCCGAGGCCCCCGAAGGAGACGTAGGCGGCGATCGTGGCCGTGGCCACCACCTGGATGAGGGCGAGCCGCAGGCCGGTCATGATCAGGGGGAGCGCGAGGGGCAACTCGACCTGGAACAGGACCTGGTGGCCGCGCATGCCCTGCCCGCGGGCCGCGTCCTTCACGTCCGGGTCTACGGCGGTCATCCCGGCGTAGGTGTTCGTCACGATCGACGGGACCGCGAGGGCGACCAGCGCGATGTACACCGGCCACATCGACAGACCGCTGGCGAGGAAGACGAGGACGACCAGGCCGACGGTCGGCAGGGCGCGGCCGAAGGAGGCGAGGTTGATCGCGAGGAAGGCGCCCTTGCCGGTGTGCCCGATCAGCAGACCGAGCGGGAGGCCGATCACGGCCGCGATGAGGGTCGCCAGCAGCGAGTACTGGAGGTGCTCGGCGAGGCGGTGCGCGATGCCGTCCGAACCGGCCCACTGGGAGCCGCTGGTCAGCCACTTGGCGAGGTTCTTGAAGAGTTCGTACATCAGGCTCGCCGCCTCTTCCACGGGGTGAGTACGTACTGGAGGCCGACCAGGGCCGCGTCCGCGACCACCGCGAGCAGCAGGGTGAGGACCACGCCCACGATCACCGGCGTCGGGAAGTCGCGCTGGAAGCCGTCGGTGAAGAGCTGGCCGAGGCCGCCGTCGCCGATGTAGGTCGCCACGGAGACGAGGGAGATCGACATGACCGTGGCGATGCGGACGCCGGCCATGATGACCGGGAGCGCGAGGGGGAGTTCGACGGTGAGGAGCGTGCGCAGGGGGCGCGTGCCCATCGCCTTCGCGGCCTCCTTCGTCTTCGCCGGGACGGAGTCGAGGCCCTCGACCGTGTTCCGCAGCAGCACGACCAGCGTGTAGACCGTCAGGCCGATCACGGTCGTGGTGCGGGTCAGGCCGCTGATCGGGAGCAGGAGCACGAAGATCGCGATCGACGGGATCGTGAAGAGGACGTTCGAGAGGCCCAGCAGGAAGCCCCGGAGCGGGCGGACGCGGTGGGCGACCACGGCCAGCGGGAGCGAGATCAGCAGGCCGAAGAAGACGGCGGTCATCGCGGCCTGGAGGTGCGAGAACGTGAGGCTGGTCAGGTCGTCGGTGTGGTCGCCTATCCACGACCAGTCGACGCTCATGCCGCGATCCGTGCGTCGGCGTGCGCCTGGCCCGCGTGGGCGTGGATGTCGTCGCGGGACGAGACACCGGTCAGGACGCCGTCCGCGTCGACGCGGGCTATCAGGCCGTTGGGCGAGGCCACGGACTCGTTGAGGGCCGCGAGCAGGGAGTCGTCGTCCGTCAGCGGCCGTACGGGGATCTCGGCGTCCTCCGCTGCCCAGTGCAGGGGCTTGCGCGCCTCGTCGAGGACGAGCGTCCAGGTGCCGCCCTCGGGGGCCGGGCCCTGCGGGACCTCGGCGAGGGTCTTCAGGGAGAGCAGCTTGAGGCCGCGTTCGGCGCCGAGGAAGTCGGCCACGAAGTCGTCGGCCGGGCGGGCGAGGAGTTCGGCGGGGGCCGCGCACTGGACGAGGTGGCCGCCGGTGCGGAAGATCGCGATGCGGTCGCCGAGCCGTACGGCCTCGTCGATGTCGTGCGTGACGAAGACGATGGTCTTGTTCAACTCCTTCTGCAGGCGCAGGAGTTCGTCCTGGAGCTGGGTGCGGACCACCGGGTCGACGGCGCCGAAGGGCTCGTCCATCAGCAGTACCGGCGGGTCGGCGGCGAGTGCGCGGGCCACGCCGACGCGCTGCTGCTGGCCGCCGGAGAGCTGGTGCGGGTACCGCTTGCCGGCGTCGGCGGCGAGACCGACGGTCTCCAGGAGTTCGGCGGCACGGGCGCGTGCCTTCTTCCGGCCGTGGCCCAGCAGCAGCGGCACGGTGGCGATGTTGTCGAGGACCGTGCGGTGCGGGAAGAGCCCCGACTGCTGGATGACGTATCCGATGGAGCGGCGCAGTTCGGCGGCGTCCTGCTGGGTGACGTCCTTGCCGCCGACCTTGATGACGCCCGAGGTCGGGTCGATCATCCGGTTGATCATCCGAAGGGTGGTCGTCTTGCCGCAACCGGAGGATCCGACCAGTACGGTGACCCCGCCTTCCGGCATCTCGAGGGAGAGGTCGTGAACTGCTGTCGTGCCGTTGGGGAAGCGCTTGTGGACCGCGTCGAACTGGATCATGAGTTGTCCCTTGCCCGGCTGTATAACATCATGCAGAGTTCTTGGTGTCTGAATAGTTTGTCAATGTCTCCGCGTTAATCCGAGGTAACGGATGCCCGGCAGGCAAGATCGAGTGTCCTGATTGAGGGGAGTTTGTGACTTTATGTCGTCTCGGATCGTGGACGCCGCCGATGCCATGGTGTCCGGGAGCTCCGACCTCGTCGTCCTCGACGGGGTCGGCTTCGGGGTCGCCGATGTCGTCCGGCTCGCCGACGGGGACGCCCGGCCGGTCCCCGGCACCGACGCGATGAAGCGCGCGACCGAGTCCTGGGACGCGGCCCGCCAGATCGCCGCGACCGGCCGCGTCTACGGCCGCTCTACCGGCGTCGGCGCCAACCGGAACGAGGACGTGCCCACCGAGGCCGCCGCCGAGCACGGGCTCAGGCTGCTGCGCAGCCACGCGGGAGCGATCGGCGAGGAGCTTCCGGCGCGGGAGGTGCGGGCGATGCTCGCCGTCCGCGCCAACCAGCTGCTCGCGGGCGGCGCGGGACTGCGGCCGACGGTCGTGACCGCGCTGTGCGAGGCGCTGGAGAGCGGGGTGCATCCGGTCGTCAACGAGTTCGGCTCGGTGGGGACCGGGGACATCGCCGCGCTGGCCCAGGTCGGGCTGGCGTTGGCGGGGGAGCGGCCCTGGCGGGGTGCCGAGAACGGTCTCTCCGGTGTTCCCGAGCCCCAACCCCTCGACAACAACGACGCGTTGGCGCTCATCAGCAGCAACGCCCTGACCCTGGGGCAGGCCGCGCTCGCGCTGCACGAGCTGCGCGGGCTCATCGGGGCCACCCAGGTCGTCGGGGCGCTGTCACTGCTCGCCGTCGACGGGTCGCACGAGCCGTTCGCCGCACCCGTGCACGCGGCCCGGCCGCACCGGGGCTCGACCGAAGTCGCCCGCCGGATGCGGGAGTTGATCGGTGCGGCGGACCGGCCCACCCCTCCCCTCGGGCGGATCCAGGACCCGTACGGCTTCCGGTGTCTGCCGCAGATCCACGGGCCCGCGCACGACGCGGCGGACGCCTTGGAGGAGGTCCTCGCGATCGAGATCAACGCGGCCGCCGAGAACCCCTTCATCTCCGCCGAGGACATGACCGCCTACCACCACGGCGGCTTCTACCAGGCCCAACTCGCCCTCGCCCTGGACCACTTCAGGCTCGCGCTGACCCAGGTGGCCCGGCTGTCGACGTCCCGGCTCTCCTCCCTGAACGAGCCCGCGTTCACCCGCCTCAAGCCCTTCCTCGCCGACAGCGAACCCGCCTCGTCCGGCGTGATGATCCTGGAGTACGCCGCCGCAGCCGCCCTCGGCGATCTGCGCGCGTTCTCGGCTCCCGCCTCGCTCGGGCACGCTGTACTCTCCCGGGGCGTCGAGGAACAGGCCAGCTTCGCCTCGCTCGCCGCCCGTCAGACACTGCGCGCCTGCCGCGCGTACCGTCTCGTCGTCGGCTGCGAACTCGTCGCCGCCGTACGGGCGTTGCGCCAGCGCGACCTGCGGCCCGAGCCGGAACTCCCGGTCGGCCGCGCGCTGGAGCTCGCCGAGTCGGTGCTCGACGACGACCCGGCGGACCGGCCGCTCACGGACGACGTGACGGCGGCGGCTGGGCTGCTGGACCGGTTCACCGAGATCTGGAGGGGGAACGCGTGATGCCCGTGGATGGGAGCCTGGAAGAGACGGTGGACGGGAGCCTGGAGGGAACCTTGGACAGGAGTACGGGTGTGACCGACAGTCCGGCCGCACGGCTGCAGACGCTCTTCGAGGGGCACCGGCTCACGCCGACCCAGCGGCGCATCGCGCACAGCATGGTGCGGCGCGCCGCCGAGGTGCCGTTCCTGTCCAGCGTGGAACTCGCCGAACTCGCCGGGGTCAGTCAGCCCTCCGTGACCCGCTTCGCGGTCGCCCTCGGCTTCGACGGCTACCCGGCGCTGCGCAAACACCTCCGCGAGGTCGCGCCCGCCGAGTCGGCCCCGGACACGGCGTCGTACAACGAGTACCAGCAGGCCGTGGAGGCCGAGATCGAGAACCTCAAGCACCTCGCCGAGATACTGGCCGACCCCCGCCCGGTCGCCAAGGCCGGCCGCCTCCTCGCCGCCTCCCGCCCGCTGCCGGTGCTCGGACTGCGCGCGGCGGCCTCCCAGGCCTACGGCTTCGCGTACTTCGCCGCCAAGGTCCATCCGGACGTACGGCTGCTCAACGAGGGCGGCACGATGATCCACGACCGGATCGACGCGGCCGTCCGGGCCGGGGCCACCGCCCTGCTGTGCTTCGCGCTGCCCCGGCATCCGCGCGAGGTCGTGGACACGCTGGCGTACGCGCGCGAGGCGGGTCTGACCGTCGTCACCGTCGCGGACTCGGCGTTCGCGCCCGTCGCCAAGGTGTCCGACCTGCTGATCCCGGCCGCTGTCGGCACCGGACTCGCCTTCGACACCGCGTGCGCGCCGATGCTGCTGGGCCGGGTCCTCCTGGAGGCGATGTGCGACGACCTGCCGGACGCGCAGGCCCGGCTGGAGGAGTTCGACGCGCGGGCGGCGGCACGGGGGCTGTTCGTGGAATGAGACGCCGTGCCCCACGTGGTGCGCTTCTGGTGCGTTCTCAGACTCGTCTCACGTTCGCTCACTAGTCTCGCGGCCCGACGCAACTGTGCCGGGACGACCAGGAGGCAGGACGTGGCACGCGGAGATCGCAGAGTCCAGGGGCTGGCCCGAGTGGCCGTCGTCGTACGGGCCGGAGCCGCCCCGCTGTGGTGGTTCGGGGTGCTCGCGGCGGGTGTCGGAGTGCTGCCGTCGGGCATCACCGGGCGCCGGATCGGGGTGATGGCGGGCGCCGCGCTGTTCATCGTCACGGCGGCCGTCGTGACGTACGCGCGCCGCAGGCGCTACACCGCCCTCGCCCGTGGCGCCGCCCGGGCCGGCAAGCACGATGTGCTCCAGGACCGCGCGGTGTCCGTACGCAACTGGCGCCGCGCGCACCGCTGGTGGATCGTGCTCGCCTTCGCGCTCGCGCTCGGCAGCGGGTTCGCGGTGCCGGCGGCGGGCGGCATGCTGCTCGCCGGGGCCGGCACGGGACTGCGGCTGAAGGCCGCCTGGCTGGGGCGCCGGGAACGGGCCGACGACGTCCTGCTGTGGATCCGCGTGGACTGGCTGGACAAGCGGGGCGGCGCCCCCGCCGGGAAATCCGTCAAGGGCTACCGCTCCACCGGCATCGCCGCGGGCGACGCCACCCCGGGCGGGGCGCGCCGCCGCGGCGACGTGTACGCGTAGCCGGGCTCCGGAGCCGGTTCTAGACCTCCAGGTCCGCCTCGATCCTCTTCAGCTGGTGACGGGCCATCGCCAGGTTGCTGCGGTTGGCGTCCAGCACCAGGTACAGGAACAGACCGTTGCCGCCGCGGCCCTTGATCAGCCGGATCAGGTGGTACTGGCTCGACAGGGTGATCAGGATGTCCTCGATCTCGCCCTTCAGGCCGAGGTGCTCCATGGTGCGCATCTTGGCGCGCACCACGTCGGTGTTGCCGGCCGCGGCGACGCCGAGGTCGAAGGTCTTGCTGCCGCCCATCGTGCCGAGCGCCATACCGCTGGTGTAGTCGACGAGCGCGACTCCGGTCGCGCCCTCGATGGAGGTCAGCGCCTCTTTGAGCGAGGTTTCGGTGTTGGCCATGACAGTGCTCCCTTGGGTCCGTTCAACTTTCCGTGGTGGTGCGCGCGTTGGTCGTTGCGGTGGTGCGTGGTGCGCGCGCCGTTCTCGGTCGTGCGGTGGTGGCTTTGGCGGGTGTCTTGGCGGGCGCCGTGTCGGCCCGCTCGGCGGCCTCGGCGGCCTCGGCCGTCGCCGCCGCCTCGGCGTCGACCAGTTCCCCGATCCGGGCCCCCGTGCGGCGGCCCTCCAGCAGCAGCCGGCCGACGTTGACGCGGTCCTGGGCGAGCACGGTCAGCACGGCGCCCCGGCCCGCCGCGTAGGTCGCGACATAGCCGTAGACCCCGCGCACCAGCAGCTCGCGGAAGTCGCCCTGGCCGGTCGCGTCCGCCATCCGCATGGCCACGCCCAGCGCCGTCACGGTGAGCGCCGCGACCCGCTCCGGCTCGATGCCCGGGGTGTCCTGCGCCAGCACGAGACCGTCGACGCCCGCCGCCAGCGCCCCCGTCAGCTGCGGCACCCTGGCTCTCAACCGGCGCAGCTCGTCCAGGACTTCGGCCTCGGAGGCCATCGGCTCTCTCCTCTCGGCGCGTGCTCGCTGCCACTCAAAGGGCCTCCAGCGCATCCCTGAGCCTCTTCAGCAATGTGATGTCGGGGTCGGTGACGTCGGGCGGGGGCAGGACGGCGGGCGGTGCGGGCGGCCGGGGCGAGACGAGCCCCGCCGACACCAGCCGCCGGACGTCCAGCAGCGTGGGGTAGGCCCGCCGGCCCAGCAGCCGCGCGATCTCCGGCGCCGTCCGCACCCCGTCCACCCGCGCCAGTACGGCGGCCTGCCGGGGTGTGATCGGCGGGGGCGCGACGGGTTCGGCCCGCACCAGCGGCGCGCCGTCCGTCGCCGCGTCCGGCCAGACGCGGTGCAGCAGCTCGCGGCGGCGCAGCGTCTCGCGCTCCAGGGCGGCCACCGGAACCGGCCGCACGGAGCCCAGCGGATGCGTGATCCCGTACCGGAAACGCCCCGGGGTGCTGCTCGGCGCGAGCACGAAGTACGCCGCGTCGTACAGTGCCCCGAGCTGGCACAGTTCCAGCGCGCCCGCACTCAGCAGGCCGCCGTCGAGCAGCAGCCGGGTGGTGGCGTGCCGGTCGTCCGTCGCGTTGGCGGCGGCCTCCCAGGCCTCGGCGCGCAGCGTGCCGTGGGCCGTGAGGAGCAGGTCGAGACCGGGGGCGGACGGGCTCTCGGCGTGCACCACATGGCCCGCGACGAGGTGCAGACTGCCGCGCTCGCGGACGAGGACACCGGTGGCCTTCTCCGCCGCGAGCCTGGTCAGCATCGGTGACACCCCGCCCCAGGCCCGGTCGACGGCGGCGGCCTTGTCCCGCACCGGCAGCCGGGGCGGCGGGGTGGTCGGCGTGGTCCTGAGCGCGGTCATCCCAGCACCAGCCGTCCCGCCATCTCGCCGAGCCGGATCCGGGCCAGTGCGAGATTGCCCTCCGCGCGGGCCAGCCACAGATGCAGGAACACACTGCTGTCGAACGACGTCCGCACGAACCGCAGCACGTGGTAGCTGTCCCGGTTGCTGACGATCAGATCCTCCAGCGGAGGATCGTCGGCCTCCTCTCCGTCCTCCGCGTCGGACGCGAACGCCCGGTGTTCGGCCGCCAGCCGCGCCAGCTCCGCGGCCTCGGCCGCACTGGCCTCCTGGTCACCCCCGGGCGACTCTCCCACGACGCCCAGGGCCAGCCCGCTGGTCCAGTCGACCAGCGCGGCGCCCCGGGCACCGGGCAGTCGCATGGCCTCCAGTAAGCACTCGTCGATTCCGGGCACCGTGGCTCCCCTCCCGCCTGCGGTTCGGCTGAGTGACGACGAAGCTACGCACCGTGTGGCCGAGGGGTGAGGGATCTGGCATTTTCCAGTGGGACATGCCTGGAGTGACTAAGGTGGGTCAACTGACCCCGTTTTCACACCAGTTGCGTGAGCCAGTTGAACCGTGCGCCCACCGGCGTGTGTCAACGGCGCCCGGATTCGCGCAGGGTGGTGAGCGCGGCGGCGTGCGCCCCTCCGGATTCGGCCACGAGCTCCGCCGTCGTCTGCGGCCGCCGCACGGTCGCGAACGCCACACCCCCCGAACCGTCCGGCACGAAGCCGTAAATGCCCGGCCTGGCAAGGGAGTTGTAGGCGTAGTGGGCCGCGAAGTAGTACGCCCCGGTGTCCAGCGCCGCCGCGTGGTCGCCCTGCTCAAGCAACGGCAGCGCCTGCCCCTCGGCCAGCAGATCGCCCGCGAAGCAGGCCGGACCGGCGACGTCCTGCACCACCGCGGGCCCCGACTTGGGGCGCCCCTTCCCGTCGTAGGCGGCGATCCGCAGCGGCCACGACTGCGGCGCGTACACCGTCCGCGTCGCCACCTGCACCCCCGCGTGCGTGACCGCGATCGGCCGCCCGCCGGCGCTCTTGGCGTACTCGACCCGGGCCACCACCGTCCCCTGCTTGGCCAGCATCGACCGCCCGAACTCGGTCACCAGCCCGTACCGCCCGTCGAACAGCCCCGGCACCGTCTCCTTCAGCAGCCGCGCGTACTGCGCGTACGTCGGAATCGTCGCGTCCGAACCGAAGTCGACCCCCAGCCCGCCGCCGATGTCGAGCGTGTCGATCTGCGGCCGCCCGAGCCGCGCGTTGATCTCCTCCGCCAGCGCGTACGTCTCCGCGACGCCCCGCGCCAACAGCTCCAGCGGGATGCCCTGCGACCCGGTGTGCGCGTGCAGCCGGGTCAGCCACGGCCGCTCGGCGAACGCCCGCACCACCCACTCGCGCGCCCCCTCGTCCCGCAGCGCGACCCCGAACTTCGAGGTCGCCGTGGCGGTGGAGAGCGCTGCGATCGACCCGGCGCCGATCTGCGGATTGACCCGGATCCCGAGCGGCGAACGACTGCTCGCCGACCGCATCAGCCCGTCGATCCGCTCCAGCTCCTGCGGGTTGTCGACGTTCACCGCGATCCCCAGTGCCAGCGCCTCCCGCAGCTCCGCG
Organism: Streptomyces sp. NPDC001100; assembly: GCF_053598575.1. Taxonomy (NCBI): domain Bacteria; kingdom Bacillati; phylum Actinomycetota; class Actinomycetes; order Kitasatosporales; family Streptomycetaceae; genus Streptomyces; species Streptomyces sp. NPDC001100. The sequence goes on along the minus strand of NZ_JBSFKO010000002.1, from coordinate 409,196 downwards.
GCCGTCTTCGCGGGCGCGTCGAGCACGGTCCGCTCCGGCCGTACGCCCGCCGCCCGCGCCAGCGCCAGCTCGCCCGGGCTCGCGACCTCCGCGCCGAGGCCCTCCTCGCGCAGCAGCCGCAGCACCGGCACGAGGGGGCTCGCCTTGACGGCGAACGCGTGCAGTACGGGTGTCCCCGACGCCGTCACCTCGTCGAACGCCGCCCGCAGCGCCGCCACCGACTCCCGGATCCCGGTCACGTCCAGCAGCGCGACGATGGGGGAGTCCGGCCCCAGCAGCCCCTGTTCGACGGCCGCCCGCACCGCCTGGTCCCGGCGCCCGGCCCGCTCGACGCCGGATTCGCCGACGGGGCCGGTGCCGCCCGTGTGACCCTGGATTTCGTCGTTCACTGCGTCCCCCGTCGTGTCGTTGCCCGTGGTCGTCACATCCAGCCAAACATCCAGAGCCTGCCCACAACGACGCCGCCATGTATTGACTAGTTCTATTCAGAACGACAGGATGTGAATATCCGCAGTAAAGATGCGTACACAGATCCGCTGAGAGCAGTCCGCTAGGAGGCAGACCATGTCAGGACCCCGCCCCGTACGAGCACCCCGCGGTACGGAACTGAGCGCCCTGGGATGGCAGCAGGAAGCCGCCCTGCGGATGCTGCAGAACAACCTGGACCCCGAGGTCGCCGAACACCCCGACAAGCTCGTCGTCTACGGCGGCACCGGCAAGGCCGCCCGCGACTGGCGCTCCTTCGACGCCATGGTCCGCACCCTGCGCACCCTCAAGCAGGACGAGACGATGCTCGTTCAGTCCGGCCGCCCCGTCGGCGTCATGCAGACCCACGAGTGGGCGCCGCGCGTCCTCATCGCCAACTCCAACCTCGTCGGCGACTGGGCCAACTGGGAGGAGTTCCGCCGCCTTGAGGCCCTCGGCCTCACCATGTACGGCCAGATGACCGCCGGTTCCTGGATCTACATCGGCACCCAGGGCATCCTCCAGGGCACCTACGAGACCTTCGCCGCCGTCGCCGCGAAGAAGTTCAACGGCACCCTCGCCGGAACCATCACCCTCACCGCGGGACTCGGCGGCATGGGCGGCGCCCAGCCGCTGGCCGTCACCATGAACGACGGCGTCGCCATCTGCATCGACGTCGACCCGCGCGCCATCGAACGCCGCATCGAGCACCGCTACCTCGACGTCCGCGCCGACTCCCTCGCGCACGCCCTCCAGCTCGCCGTCGAGGCCCGCGACGCCCGCCGCCCGCTCTCCATCGGCCTCCTCGGCAACGCCGCCGAACTGCTCCCGCAGATGCTCGCCGAGGGCGCCCCCATCGACATCGTGACCGACCAGACCTCGGCCCACGACCCGCTCGCCTACCTGCCGATCGGCATCGCCTTCGAGGACATGGCCGACGCCGCCGCCAAGGACCCGGCGGGCTTCACCGTCCGCGCCCGCGAGTCCATGGCCAAGCACGTCGAGGCGATGGTCGGCTTCATGGACGCCGGCGCCGAGGTCTTCGACTACGGCAACTCGATCCGCGGCGAGGCCCAACTCGCCGGTTACGAGCGGGCGTTCGCCTTCCCCGGCTTCGTCCCCGCCTACATCCGCCCCCTGTTCTCCGAGGGCAAGGGCCCCTTCCGCTGGGCCGCCCTGTCCGGCGAGGCCTCCGACATCCACAAGACCGACAAGGCGATCCTCGACCTCTTCCCGGAGAACGAGTCCCTGCACCGCTGGATCAAGCTGGCCGGCGAACGCGTCCACTTCCAGGGCCTGCCCGCCCGCATCTGCTGGCTCGGCTACGGCGAGCGCGACAAGGCCGGCGAGCGCTTCAACGACATGGTCGCGAGCGGCGAGTTGGCGGCGCCCCTGGCCATCGGCCGCGACCACCTCGACTGCGGCTCCGTCGCCTCCCCCTACCGCGAGACCGAGGCCATGCTCGACGGCTCCGACGCGATCGCCGACTGGCCGCTGCTGAACGCGATGGTGAACGTCGCCTCCGGTGCGTCCTGGGTGTCCATCCACCACGGGGGTGGGGTCGGCATGGGCCGCTCCATCCACGCGGGCCAGGTCTCCGTCGCCGACGGCACGAAGCTCGCCGGTGAGAAGATCCGCCGGGTGCTGACCAACGACCCCGGCATGGGAGTCATCCGGCACGTCGACGCCGGCTACGACATCGCGGAGCGGGTCGCCGACGAGCGGGGCGTGCGGGTGCCGATGCGCGAGGGTGGAGAGGCGTGACCTTCCACAGCATGTGGGCGGAGCTGCTGCCGATCGGCCGCGACTCCGCCTCCGGCGGCTACCGCCGCTACGCCTGGACCGGTGCCGACGCAGAATGCCGGGACTGGTTCAAGGCACAGGCCGAGTCCCGTGGGCTGACCTACGAACTCGACCGCAACGGCAACCAGTGGGCCTGGCTGGGCGATCCGGCCGCCGGGGACGCCGTCGTCACCGGGTCGCACCTCGACTCGGTGCCGGACGGCGGTGCGTTCGACGGACCCCTCGGTGTCGTGTCGTCCTTCGCCGCGCTCGACGAACTGCGGGGCAGGGGAGCGCAGTTCACCAGGCCGCTCGCCATCGTCAACTTCGGGGACGAGGAGGGCGCCCGCTTCGGGCTCGCCTGTGTCGGGTCCCGGCTGACCGCCGGACAGCTCACCGTCGAAGGGGCACACCGGCTGACCGACGGCGACGGGGTCACACTGCCGCAGGCCATGGCGGCGGCGGGCTACGACGCGGACGCCATCGGGCCCGACCCCGAACGGCTCGCCCGCATCGGCGCGTTCGTCGAACTCCACGTCGAACAGGGTCGCGCGCTGGACCTGTCCGGCGACCGGGTCGGCATCGCCAGCGCCATCTGGCCGCACGGGCGGTGGCGGTTCGACTTCCGCGGCGAGGCCAACCACGCCGGTACGACGCGGCTGGTGGACCGGCGTGACCCCATGCTGTCCTACGCCGAGACCGTGCTCGCCGCCCGCCGCGAGGCCCGACTCGCCGGTGCCGTCGCCACGTTCGGGAAGATCGCCGTCGAGCCGAACGGCGTCAACGCGATCCCCTCCATGGTGCGCGGCTGGCTCGACTCCCGCGCCGCCGACCAGGACACCCTGGACACGGTGGTAACCGGCGTCGAGAAGGCGGCCCGCGAGTACGCGGAGGCCCACGGCGTCGACCTCGACGTCGTGCGGGAGTCCTTCACCCCGGTCGTCGAGTTCGACCACGCCCTGCGCGACGAACTCGCCCGCGTCCTGGGGAAGACCGACGGCGAGGACACGCACCTCAAGGTCCCCGTCCTGGGCACCGGCGCCGGACACGACGCCGGAATCCTCTCCGGGAGCATCCCGACCGCCATGCTGTTCGTGCGCAACCCCACGGGCGTCTCGCACTCCCCGGCCGAGTTCGCCGCCGAGGACGACTGCGTGGCCGGGGTGACCGCACTCGCCGACGTACTGGAAGGGCTGGCCTGCAGGTGACGCTCCCCACCACGCACCCCACCGCGCGGACGTACTGGCTGGAACACGCCTGGCTCGACACCCACGTCGAGCCGGGCGTCGCCCTGGAGGTGACGGACGGCCGGATCGCGGCCGTCCGCACGGGCGTCGAGGGGCCACCCCCCGGCGCCGAGATCCTGCGCGGACTCACCCTCCCCGGGCTCGCCAACGCCCACAGCCACGCCTTCCACCGTGCCCTGCGCGGCACCGTCCAGGTCGGCTCCGGGACGTTCTGGACCTGGCGCGAGGTCATGTACTCCTTCGCCGACCAGCTGACCCCGGACACCTACCACGCACTGGCCCGCGCGGTGTACGCCGAGATGGCGCTGGCCGGGATCACGGCGGTCGGCGAGTTCCACTACGTGCACCACGCCCACGGCGGCACCCCCTACGCCGACCCCAACGCCATGGGCGAGGCGCTCGTCGCCGCCGCCTCCGAAGCCGGTATCCGCATCACCCTCCTCGACACCGCCTACTTCTCCTCCGGCTTCGGACAGCCCCCCAACCACCACCAGCTCCGCTTCTCCGACAAGAGCGCGGACGCCTGGGCGGAACGCTGTTCACTTCTCAAGGAACGGGATCACGCGAGGATCGGTGCCGCCGTCCATTCCGTACGGGCCGTGCCCGCGCGGGAGTTGGCGACCGTGGCCCGCTGGGCCGGGGAGCGGCGGGCCCCGCTCCATGTGCACCTGTCCGAGCAGACCGCCGAGAACGACGACTGCCGCGCCGCCCACGACTGCACGCCGACCCAACTCCTCGCCGAACACGGCGTGTTGGGCCCGCGCACCACGGGTGTCCACAACACGCACCTCACGGAGGAGGACATCGCGCTGCTCGGCTCGACCGGCACGGGCACCTGCATGTGCCCGACGACCGAACGCGACCTCGCCGACGGCATCGGCCCCGCCGTGGCCCTCCAGCGGGCCGGCTCGCCGCTCTCCCTCGGCTCCGACAGCCATGCGGTCATCGACCTGCTCGAAGAGGCCCGCGCGATGGAGCTGAACGAGCGCCTGCGCACCCGCACCCGGGGTCACTGGACGGCGGAGGCCCTGCTCCGCGCGGCCTCCGCCGACGGCCACGCCGCCCTCGGCTGGGACGAGGCGGGCAGCATCACGGCAGGCGCCCTCGCCGACTTCACGACCGTCGCGCTCGACTCGGTCAGGACAGCGGGGCCGGTGCCCAGGCTCGGCGCCGAGACGGCCGTATTCGCCGCGACGGCAGCTGACGTACGGCACACCGTCGTGGGCGGCCGGCACGTCGTACGCGACGGAGTGCACGCGCTCGTACCGGATGTGCCGCAAGCGCTCGCGCAGGCAGTCGAAGCCCTGCGCGCATAGACACGAACGCCGAACTCCGCACCCACGAGGACACGATGAGCAGCAGCACCGTCATCACCAACATCGCCACGCTGGTCACCAACGACCCCTCCCTCGGTGACGGAACCCCCCTCGGTCTGATCCAGGACGCGGCCGTCGTCATCGACGGCGACCGCATCGCGTGGACCGGTGAAACAAGCAAAGCACCCGCCACTGACAATCGGGTCGACGCCGGTGGGAGGGCGGTCCTGCCGGGCTTCGTGGACTCCCACTCGCACCTCGTCTTCGCCGGCGACCGCACCCAGGAGTTCAACGCCCGGATGTCCGGGCGGGCCTACAGCGCGGGCGGCATCCGTACGACGGTCGCGGCGACGCGCGCCGCGAGCGACGCGGAACTGGAAGCGAACCTCACCCGCTACCTCGACGAGGCCCTCCGCCAGGGCACCACCACCTTCGAGACGAAGTCCGGCTACGGCCTGACGGTCGGCGACGAGGCCCGCGCCCTGCGCATCGCCGCCGCCCACACCGACGAGGTGACGTACCTCGGCGCGCACATCGTCTCCCCCGACTACGCCGACGACCCCGCCGCGTACGTGGCACTGGTGACCGGCGAGATGCTCGACGCCTGTGCCCCGTACGCCCGTTGGATCGACGTCTTCTGCGAGAAGGGCGCCTTCGACGGAGACCAGGCGCGCGCGATCCTGAGCGCCGGCAGGGCGAAGGGCCTGCACCCGCGCATCCACGCCAACCAGCTCTCCTACGGCCCCGGCGTCCAGCTCGCCGTGGAACTGGACGCGGCCAGCGCGGACCACTGCACGCATCTGACCGACGCGGACGTGGACGCGCTGGCGAGCGGCCGTACCGTCGCGACCCTGCTGCCCGGCGCCGAGTTCTCGACGCGGGCCCAGTGGCCGGACGCGCGCCGGCTCCTGGACGCCGGGGTCACCGTCGCGCTGTCCACCGACTGCAACCCGGGCTCGTCCTTCACGTCCTCCGTGCCCTTCTGCGTCGCCCTGGCGGTGCGGGACATGGGGATGACTCCGGACGAGGCGGTGTGGTCGGCCACGGCGGGCGGTGCGGCTGCCCTGCGCCGGGACGACGTGGGGCGGATCGCACCCGGCGCCCGCGCCGATCTGATCCTGCTGGACGCGCCCAGCCATGTGCACCTGGCCTACCGGCCGGGCGTGCCGCTGGTCAGCGGGGTGTGGCGGCGGGGAACACGGACCGTCTGACGACGACGGGACCTCATCGCCCCGTCGCGCCGATCCGGTCGAGCCGGCGGTGCGGGAACCCGGTGATCACGCCCATCGTGGCGGCCGAGGTCCAGGGCAGCCCGGTGCTCGGGACGCCGAGGAACGCGACGTCTCCGTGGTTGGCGCCCTTCAGGACGTAGCGGGTGCTGTAGGCCCCGGCGGCGCGCAGCGCCCGGTGCACATGCTGCGTCTGCGAGGGTGGGACGAGCATGTCCTCGCTGCCGTGCAGGAACAGGAACGGCGGGGCCGAGGCGGTCGCGTGGGTTGCGCGTCCGGGTCGACGTCCAGCAGCGTGCTCTCGGCGAGATCGGGTGGCGCGATGCCGGTGGCGACGGGGACGGGGACGGGGAGGGCGAAGGAAGGCTTGGCGGGAGTGGCGGACACGGTCTCTCCGATCGTCATGGAATGTGCGGCGATGGAGAGGTTCCAAGCCCGTGCCGACAAGCACCCGACACCGGACCGACAGCCCCGGCAGACATCCGACACCGGGGTTGAAAGCGTGCTGAGGCCGCGGTGAAACCGGCCGGGCGCAGGCTCTGCTCCACAAGGAAGGCCCACCGACTCCGGCCACTCCGGCGACTCCGAGGAGCACACCACCATGACCGTCGAAATCACCCTCACCGACCAGGACAAGGCCACCCTGCGGACCGCCGCGTACGGCGCCGTCTCGCTGCTGGTCGCCGCCGGTGCCACCGGCTCCCCGCACCGGATCGCCACCCGGGGCAGCATCGCACTGTCCTCCGCGACCGGGCAGGTCGGCCACGTCCTCGCCGAGAAGTCGAAGATCGAGGGCCTGGACGGCAGGTCCGCGGCCGAGCTCGCCGACCGGGTGCTGCCGGCCCTGACCGCGACCATGGCGCTGCTCCGGCGGCAGAAGGACCCGGCCGAGGCCGACAACTTCCGCGCCACCGTGCTCGTCGCCGTGGAGGAGGCCGTTCGGAGCCTCAAGGGCGGACCCGGGCCCGCCATGAACGAGATGATCCGCAAGATCACCGCGGCTCTCGACGCCGCCTGACCTGTTCAGTCGTCCAGTCGCCAAGTTGCCCGGCCGCTCGCCCAGCCGCCCGTCTAGTCGCTGTTGTCGATGCTCCACGCCCGGAACGCGCCCTTGGTGATGCGTCCCAGAAGGGTGTTGAAATCGGCCTTGACGGCCTCCGGGGTCTTCTCCGGGGGGAACAGGGGCTTGATGGGCTGCCGTTCCTCCGAGAGGTCGTCGGCGAGGCGGGACTTGTAGGCGTTGTACACGGCCGCGATGTCCTGGCGGATCGCCGGGCCCTCGCGGTTGCCCAGGACGGGCATTCCGCGCAGGCGGTTGTCGTTCGTCGCGGCGATCGAGGCCACGTCCATGAGGAAGCAGTCGATGAGGTCGGTGACGTCCTTTTCCCCGGCGCCCGGCTTCTTGTTGCGGGCGTCCCGCAGCAGCAGGTCGGCCATCTCCAGGGTGAGGTCGCGGTAGATCGTGTACCGCGGGCTCCCGGGGATGACGCCGAGCACATGGTCGGCCTGCTTGGCGGCGTCGGTGTTCATCGACGCGAATCCGTCGGGATGCGGCTTGTTCTCAAGGCCCGGCACAGGGAGGGGCACGCTCCGGAAGGCGTCCTCCTCGTCGCGCATGGTGGGGGCGGCGGCCGCCATCGGGTGGATGCCGAACTCGTGGCAGAGCATGCCCACGATGTAGCCGATGTCGTAGTTCTCCAGGTAGTAGGCCGCCATCGTCACGAAGACGCCGTCGGCCCCCTTGTCGACCACGTCCGCCGGGGCCTGTGACGTCCGCTTCTCCAGCGTGATGTGGCAGGTCCGGCCGTTGAGGAAGGACTTGATCGCCGTGTTGACGGACAGGAGTTCCAGCACCCGGGTGGCCTTGTCCTGCGATTCCGGGAACTTGAGGGACACGTTGGTGAACGAGATGTGCCCGTTCAGCAGCTTGCTCCGCTGGACCACCGGCGCCCGCTGCACGGCCGGTGCGGGGCGCCCCTCCTGGCCGAGCATCCGCGCGACGTTGGCGTTGCCCGCCCTCGCCTGGAGCGACAGCAACGCGTGCGCGGGCCGGGTGGCGGTGTCTGCTGCGGGTCCGCTCAGCGGGGCACGCCGGGATAGGGCGTCCCGCGCGCGGGTTTCGTCTCGGGCGTGCACGTCCTCACCTCTGGCCTGGAGTCGCGATCCTCGTTGTCTACAGGCTGACCGGACGCCCCCGCGAGGTACTCCGGGGCAACGAACCCGCTCCGGACAACCGCTCCACCTGCCCACAAGGGCAGGACGGGTGCCGACCGTGTCCTGTGCGGACGCCGCCGTAGGGTGCTCGGCATGAGCATCATCGGGGTTGGTATCGACGTGGCCGAGATCGACCGGTTCGCGGCGTCGCTGGCGCGTACGCCCGGGATGGCCCGACGCCTCTTCCTGGACAGCGAGTTGCTGCTGCCCAGCGGGGAGCGCCGGGGTACCGCCTCCCTCGCCGCCCGCTTCGCCGCGAAGGAGGCCCTGGCGAAGGCGCTGGGGGCACCGGCCGGGCTGCTCTGGACGGACGCCGAGGTCTACGTCGAGGACAGCGGGCGGCCCCGGCTGCGGGTGACGGGCACGGTCGCCGCGCGGGCGGCCGAACTGGGCGTCCGCTCCTGGCACGTGTCGCTGAGCCACGACGCGGGGGTGGCCTCGGCGGTGGTGATCGCGGAAGGGTGACGGGGAGAGGCGATGGGCAGCCCGGTCCGCCCGGGTGCGCGCCGTGCCCCTCCCGGGGCAGACTCGACCGCATGCGTACTGCGTACAGCGTGGAGACGGTAAGGGCCGCCGAACGGCGGCTGATGGCAAGGCTTCCCGAGGGTGCGCTGATGCAGCGCGCCGCGGCCGGACTGGCCGTCGCCTGCGCCCAGTTGACGGGCCGGGTCTACGGCAGCCGGGTCGCGCTGCTGGTCGGCAGCGGGGACAACGGCGGCGACGCGCTCTACGCCGGGGCGCGGCTGGCCCGGCGCGGGGCGGCCGTCACGGCGGTGCTGCTCGCGCCCGACCGCACCCACGCGCGCGGACTCGCGGCACTGCTCCGCGCGGGCGGTCGTACCGTCTCGCCGGACGCCGCCGACGAACCGCTCCTGCGCGCCGATCTCGTCCTCGACGGCATCGTCGGGATCGGCGGCCGGGGCGGACTGCGGCCGGACGCCGCGCGGCTCGCGACCCTCGCCGGGGACTCCCGGGGTGTCGTCGTCGCCGTGGATCTCCCGAGCGGCGTCGAGGCAGACACCGGCGAGGTGCGGGGCGCGGCGGTCCGGGCCGACCTCACCGTCACCTTCGGCACCCACAAGCCGGGGCTGCTGATCGACCCCGCGCGTGAGTACGCCGGTTCCGTACGGCTCGTCGACATCGGCCTCGGCGCCGAACTGCCCCCCGAACCCGAGCTGGAGGCCCTCCAGCACGCGGACGTGGCGGCCCTGCTGCCCGTGCCGGACGCCGAGAGCGACAAGTACCGGCGTGGGGTCGTGGGCATCGCCGCCGGGTCCGGGCGCTACCCGGGCGCGGCCGTGCTCGCCGTCGCCGGGGCGCTGCGGGGCGGGGCGGGGGCCGTACGGTACGTCGGTCCGGCCGCCGACGCGGTCATCGCGAGGTACCCGGAGACCCTGGTGTCGGACCGCGGGCCGAGCAAGGCGGGGCGGGTGCAGGCGTGGGTCGTCGGGCCGGGGGCGGGCGACGACGCGGCGACCGTGGCGGAGGTGGTGGCGGCCGACGTCCCGGTGCTCATCGACGCGGACGGGCTGCGGCTGGCCGACCCGGACGCGGTACGGGCACGTACGGCACCGACGCTGATGACCCCCCACGCGGGGGAGGCCGCCGCGCTCCTCGGGGTCCCGCGCGCGGAGGTCGAGGCGGCCCGGCTCACGTCGGTGCGGGAGCTGGCGCGGCGGTACGGGGCGACGGTGCTCCTCAAGGGCTCGACGACGTTGGTCGCCGACTCCGGGGGCGGGGCGGTGCGGGTCAATCCGACGGGCACCGGCTGGCTGGCCACGGCGGGCAGCGGGGACGTGCTGTCGGGGCTCGCGGGCTCGCTGCTGGCGGCGGGGCTGCCGGCGTTCGACGCGGGCGGCGTGGGGGCGTATCTGCACGGTCTTGCGGGGCGGCTGGCGGCGGACGGGGCGCCGGTGGGGGCGCACGACGTGGCGGAGGCGGTGCGGACGGCGTGGCGGGACGTGCGTGACTGAGAACGCCGGCCGGGCCGGTACACCGAACGCTCGCCAATAAGGGTGACCCCTCCGCGCGGCACCCGCTCACCGCCGGGGTGCCGCGTTTCTCTGATCGCATGATCAGTACACGAATCGCGCACAGAAGCATCGCGGTGCTGCTCACCGCGGTGATCGTCCTTCCTGTAGGGACCGGTACCGCCTGGGCCGACGGCCCGGTGCCGGCACCCGGGCCCGGCGAGACCGAACTCGTGCCGGGCGTGCCCCCGGGGCCGTATCAGCCCTGGCAGATCGACACGCCCGACCAGGCCCTCGCACCGAAGGTGTACACGCCGACCGCGGAGGAGGACCGGGTCGAGCCCAGGGACGCGGCGGCGGGGACGTACGCGCTCGTCGAGTACGTGCCGATCGGGGACGCCGTGGCGAAGGTCTCCTGCAGCAAGCAGACCGGGCCCTACCAGCGGGGCGTGGAGCGGTGGTTGAAGCTCAAGGTCGACGGCAGGCAGTCGGCAGCCGACTGCAAGGCCATCAAGGCCTTCCAGAAGAAGCAGGGCATCAAGCCCGCGATCGGCTTCGCCGGACCCGTGACCTGGGCGCGCATGCAGCTCCTCGCCGCCAAGAAGAACCCGAACGCGGCCCGGAAGTGCCCCGTCCGCTCCTACCGCGTCGCCTGTGTCGATCTCGACCGGCAGCTCACCTGGGTGCAGAAGGGCAAGAAGGTCGTCTTCGGACCGGTGCCGATGCGCAGCGGACGCACCGGGCACGTCACCCGGGGCGGCTGGCACAAGATCTACTGGAAGCACAAGAACCACTGGTCGACGCTCTACAACAGCCCCATGCCGTATGCCCAGTTCTTCGACGGCGGCATCGCCTTCCACGCCGTCTACGGCAGCATCTACACCACCACCGGCTCCTGGGGCTGCGTCAACCTGCGCCTGGCCGACGCCCGCAAGCTGTGGGGTGTCCTCAAGAAGGGCGACCGCGTCTACGTGTGGGGACATCGCCCCGGAAACTAGGCGGGCCTGCGGGCTTGTCGGTCCCCTCTGAGACACTGGGGGCGTCATGAACGAGACAGCACCTGCGCCGACCGCGCCCCTGCGCGCCCGCGCCGAGATCGACCTCGGTTCCCTGCGGGCCAATGTGCGGACCCTGCGCGCCCTCGCGCCGGGGGCCGCCCTGATGGCCGTCGTGAAGTCCGACGCGTACGGCCACGGCGCCGTGCCCTGCGCCCGCGCGGCCGTCGGGGCGGGAGCGACCTGGCTCGGTACGGCCACCCCCGAGGAGGCCCTCGACCTGCGGGCCCGCGCCGGGCTGCCGGCCGGGGTGCGGATCATGTGCTGGCTCTGGACGCCCGGCGGGCCGTGGCGCGAAGCCGTCGAGGCCGACCTCGACATGTCGCTCAGCGACATGTGGGCGCTGCGGGAGGTCGTGGCGGCCGCCCGCGAAGCCGGTCTCCCCGCGCGCGTGCAGCTCAAGGCCGACACCGGACTCGGCCGCAACGGCTGCCAGCCCGGCGCCGACTGGGCCGAACTCGTCGGTGAGGCCCTGCGCGCGGAGGCCGAGGGGCTCCTCCGCATCACGGGCCTCTGGTCCCACTTCGCCTGCGCCGACGAACCCGGGCACCCCTCCGTCGACGCCCAACTCGCCCTCTTCCGCGAGATGGTCGCGTACGCCGAGGCACAGGGCGTACGGCCCGAGGTCCGCCACATCGCCAACTCGCCCGCCACCCTCACCCGCCCCGACTCCCACTTCGACCTCGTCCGCACCGGCATCGCCGTCTACGGCATCTCGCCCAGCCCGGAGGTGGGCACGTCCGCCGACTTCGGACTGCGGCCGGTGATGACCCTGAAGGCGTCCGTCGCCCTGGTGAAGCAGGTGCCGGGCGGCCACGGCGTCAGCTACGGCCATCACTACGTCACTCCGGGCACGACGACCCTCGGCCTCATCCCCGTCGGCTACGCGGACGGCATCCCCCGGCATGCCTCCGGCACCGGCCCGGTACTGGTCGGCGGCAAGTGGCGCACGGTCGCGGGGCGGGTTGCCATGGACCAGTTCGTCGTGGACCTCGGAGGGGACGAGCCGGAGCCCGGGGCGGAGGCGATCCTCTTCGGACCCGGCGACCGCGGCGAGCCCACCGCCGAGGACTGGGCACAGGCGGCCGGCACCATCGCCTACGAGATCGTCACCCGCATCGGAACGCGCGTTCCCCGCGTCTACGTCAATGAGGACGTCCCCGAGGAGGACGCGGTCGCCCTCGTCGTCGATCGGGTCGTCCCCGGGTATGAGTCGGACGACGCAGCGCAGGGCCGGGACGGGAAGAGGAGCGGGACGTGAGCGAGAGCAGTGCGGAGGCGGTCGCCGAACTCGCCTCCGCCGCCACGGGGGTGGCCGGCAACTGGCGCAAGGTGACCGGTATCGCGGGCGCCGCGATAGGCGTGATCGCCGCGGGCGCCGCGGCGGGTGTCGCCATAGAGCGGATGACGGTAGGGCGCGGCATGCGCGAGCGGGCGCGGCTCGCGCTCGACTCCACGGGACCGTACGGCTCGCTGCGCGGCACCCCCGGCACGGCCCACGCGGACGACGGCACCGAGCTGTACTACGAGGTCGACGACATCGGGCCCGAGGTCGCCGTCACCCCGAAGCGCCGCCGGCTCTTCGGGCGCAAGGCACCGGCCCCGGTCACCGTCGTCTTCAGCCACGGCTACTGCCTCAACCAGGACTCCTGGCACTTCCAGCGGGCGGCCCTGCGCGGGGTCGTACGGACGGTGCACTGGGACCAGCGCAGCCACGGCCGTTCCGCGCGCGGTGTCGCGCAGCTGGAAGACGACATGCCGCTCAGCATCGACCAGTTGGGCCGCGACCTGAAGGCCGTGCTCGACGCGGCCGTGCCCGAGGGGCCGATCGTGCTCGTCGGGCACTCCATGGGCGGCATGACGGTGATGGCACTGGCCGACCAGTACCCGGAGCTGATCCGCGACCGGGTCGTGGCCACCGCCTTCGTCGGTACGTCCTCCGGGCGGCTCGGCGAGGTCAACTTCGGGCTGCCCGTCGCCGGCGTCAACGCGGTGCGGCGGGTGCTGCCCGGGGTGCTGAAGGCGCTCGGTCAGCAGGCGGCGCTGGTGGAGCGGGGACGGCGGGCCACCGCCGATCTGTTCGCCGGGATCATCAAGCGGTACTCGTTCGCGTCCAGGGACGTCGACCCGGCGGTCGCGCGGTTCGCCGAGCGGATGATCGAGGGCACGCCCATCGACGTGGTCGCCGAGTTCTACCCGGCCTTCACCGACCACGACAAGACGGCGGCCCTCCCCCACTTCAAGGACATGCCGGTGCTGGTGCTGGCCGGGATCGGCGATCTCGTCACGCCCAGTGAGCACAGCGAGGCCATCGCCGACCTGCTGCCGGACGCCGAACTGGTGCTCGTGCCGGACGCCGGGCACCTGGTCATGCTGGAGCACCCGGAAGTGGTCACCGACCGCCTCGCCGACCTGCTCACCCGCGCGGGTGCCGTGCCCGCAGGGGCTACCGTAAGTGGCTATGGAAGCACCAGCAGCACCGCACGACGCGGCTGAGCCCCTGTCCGTCTCGATCACCGTCAACTCCCCTCAGCAGATGGGGGAGTTGGGACGCCGCCTGGCCAAACTGCTGCGCGCGGGCGACCTCGTGATGCTGACCGGGGAGCTCGGCGCCGGCAAGACGACACTGACCCGGGGGCTGGGGGAGGGGCTCGGCGTGCGCGGCGCGGTCACCTCGCCGACGTTCGTCATCGCCCGCGTGCACCCCTCGCTCGGCGACGGGCCGCCGCTGGTCCACGTCGACGCGTACCGCCTGAGCGGCGGCCTCGACGACATGGAGGACCTGGACCTCGACGTCTCGCTGCCGGAGTCGGTGATCGTCGTCGAGTGGGGCGAGGGCAAGGTCGAGGAGCTGACGGACGACCGGCTGTCCGTCGTCATCCACCGCGCCGTCGGAGACACGACCGACGAGGTACGGCACGTCACCGTCACCGGGCTCGGCGAGCGCTGGGCCGCGGTTGAACTGGGCGTGCTCGGCGCCTGAACGATCGGTGCGGGCCGTGTGGGTTCCGACAGGGTGTCGGCAAGATGTTGCGTTTCGGGTCTCGCGCGTGGTCACATGGTATCCAGTGCGTAGTTAGGTCTACCTAACTACGTCTGCCCCAGGTCCACAGGAGGCGTCCATGTCGGCTTCGTCGGCTTCAGAGAACCAGGACCGCCCGCAGCCGTACGTGTTCGCCGGGGTGTCCATGCGGGAGCTGCTGGCGGCGGGTGAGGCGGCGAAGGCGGTCTCGACCCCACCGCGTGAGGCTCCGCCGGTTGAGTCGCGTAAAGCCGCGTAGTCGTTCGGCTGCGGGGCAGTGGGGGCTGGTCGCGCAGTTCCCCGCGCCCCTGGGGTGCGCCCCTGCGGGGCGCTACCCCCATCAGCGGGTCCCAGCGCCTAGCGGATCACCACCACCGACTGCCCGATCGTCGCGAACTCCCACATCGCCGTGCCGTCCTCGACCGACTCGCGGATGCCGCCGGACCTCACCGTGGGGTCGGGTTGCTGGGTCGCGCCGTTGACCGCAGAGCTGAAGCCGATCGCGATCCCGCCCGTGCCGGCGAAGCGGACGACGTGCTGGATGGGGGTGCCGTCGGTGCCGGTGACCGCGTTCGAGCGGGACGTGACCCAGTAGGAGCCAAGGGTCGGGTCCACCGTCCCGGGGGTGACCTTGAACGTCCGGTTGACCTTGTTGTTCTCGGCGACCAGCCACACCCGGTCGTCGTCCAGCGAGTACACGACCCGCTCGCCCCTGCCGGAGCCCGTGGGCAGCGCGGCGGGGTTCTTCCTGTCGCGGAGCGCCTTCGAGGTGGCCACCGCCGGCGGGGCGCTCGCACGGGCCGTACTGCCCAGCCCGGCCGGGACGCTCGCCGAGGCCTGATAGGCGAGGAAACCGACCGTGGCGACGGCCGCCACGGTGAGCCCGGCCACGATTCCCGAGCTGCTGCCGGCCATCGGCGCCCACCTCCATGTCTTGTATGTCCAGTAAGTGCGGTGACTGTAGGTGACGGTAGCAGTCGGGCCGGGCCGACCGGGGCGGCCGTGCCCGGGGCGCCGGAGCCGTAGGCTGTTTGCGTGCTCTTGCTCGCTCTGGATACCGCCACCCCCGCAGTCACCGTCGCCCTGCACGACGGCGAGGCCGTCATCGCCTCGTCGAGTCAGGTGGACGCGCGCCGCCACGGTGAGCTGCTGCTCCCGGCCGTCGACCGTGTGCTCGCCGACGCGGGGCTCAGGCTCGACGCCGTCACCGGAATCGTCGTGGGCATCGGCCCCGGCCCCTACACCGGGCTGCGCGTCGGCCTGATGACCGCCGACACGTTCGGGCTCGCGCTCGGCGTGCCCGTGCACGGTGTGTGCACGCTGGACGGCCTCGCCTACGCCGCCGACCTCGACGGCCCCTTCGTCGCGGCCACCGACGCGCGCCGCAAGGAGGTCTACTGGGCCCGCTACGCCGACTCCCGCACCCGGGTCACCGACCCGGCCGTGGACCGGCCCGCCGACATCGCCGACCAGGTGGCCGGGCTGCCCGCCGTCGGCGCGGGCGCGCTGCTCTACCCGGACACCTTCCCGTCCGCCCACGAGCCCGAGCACGTGTCCGCCGCCGCCCTCGCCTCCCTGGCCGCCGAGCGACTGGCGGCCGGCCTCGAACTCCCCGCACCCCGGCCGCTCTACCTGCGCCGCCCCGACGCCCAGGTCCCCAAGAACTACAAGGTGGTCACCCCCAAGTGACCGAATCCACGAGTCCTCGGCTGCGCGAGATGCGCTGGTGGGACATCGACCCCGTGCTGGAGCTGGAGAAGGACCTCTTCCCCGAGGACGCCTGGTCCCGGGGCATGTTCTGGTCCGAACTGGCCCACGCGCGGGGCGCCGAGGCGACACGCCGGTACCTGGTGGCCGAGGTGACCGGTGAACAGTACGAGGGCGGTGTCCGGGTCGTCGGCTACGCGGGCCTCGCCATCACCGGCACCGCCACTGACGGCGGCTCCGCCGCGGGGGCCGACATCCAGACCATCGCCGTGGCCCGCGACCACTGGGGCACCGGCCTCGGCGCCACTCTCCTGACCGAACTCCTCAGCGCGGCGAGCGAGTTCGAGTGCGCCGAGGTCATGCTCGAATGCCGCGTCGACAACGTCCGCGCGCAGAAGCTCTACGAGCGCTTCGGCTTCGCGCCCATCGGCTTCCGGCGCGGCTACTACCAGCCGGGCAACGTCGACGCCCTGGTGATGCGCCTGACCACAGATCCCGACAGCGGCTCCGCCGCGGGGCCGACTTCCGTACAAGGAACCGAGTTCAATGACTGACGAACCCCTCGTCCTCGGCATCGAGACCTCCTGCGACGAGACCGGCGTCGGCATCGTCCGCGGCCACACCCTGCTCGCGGACGCGGTCGCGTCCAGCGTCGACGAACACGCCCGCTTCGGCGGCGTCGTACCGGAGGTGGCCTCCCGCGCCCACCTGGAGGCGATGGTCCCCACGATCCAGCGCGCCCTGAAGGACGCGGGCGTCAGCGCGGGCGACCTCGACGGCATCGCGGTCACGGCGGGCCCCGGCCTCGCGGGCGCGCTGCTGGTGGGCGTCTCGGCGGCGAAGGCGTACGCCTACGCGCTGGGCAAGCCGCTCTACGGCGTGAACCACCTCGCCTCCCACATCTGCGTCGACCAGCTCGAACACGGCGCCCTCCCGGAACCGACGATGGCCCTGCTGGTGTCCGGCGGCCACTCCTCCCTCCTCCTCTCCTCCGACATCACCTCGGACGTACGACCGCTCGGCGCGACGATCGACGACGCGGCCGGCGAGGCCTTCGACAAGATCGCCCGCGTGCTGAACCTCGGCTTCCCGGGCGGCCCGGTCATCGACCGGTACGCGAAGGAAGGTGACCCCGCGGCGATCGCGTTCCCGCGCGGACTGACCGGGCCGCGCGACCCGGCGTACGACTTCTCCTTCTCCGGGCTGAAGACGTCCGTGGCCCGCTGGATCGAGGCGAAGCGGGCGGCCGGCGAGGACGTGCCGGTGCGCGATGTGTCGGCGTCCTTCCAGGAGGCCGTCGTCGACGTCCTCACCCGCAAGGCAGTACGGGCCTGCAAGGACGAGGGCGTCGACCACCTGATGATCGGCGGCGGAGTCGCCGCGAACTCCCGCCTGCGGGCCCTGGCGGCGGAGCGCTGCGAGGCGGCCGGTATCCGCCTCCGCGTGCCGCGCCCCAAGCTGTGCACGGACAACGGCGCGATGGTCGCCGCACTGGGCGCGGAAATGGTGGCCCGCAACCGGGCCCCCTCGGACTGGGACCTCTCGGCGGACTCCTCGCTGCCGGTCACGGAGACGCACGTCCCCGGCCACTCGCACGACCATGTGCACGAGGTCAGCAAGGAGAACCTGTACTCGTGACGGTCGCGTTGATGTGGGAGGCACGGGCGGCCGAGGGACGGGGCGAGGAGCTCCTGTCCTGGGCCCGGGCCCAGCGGCTTCCCGCCGAGCCCCTGCGCCGGGAGTTCCTCCGCGCCCCCCAGGACCGTGTCCTCGTGATCACCTGGTGGGACGCGGACTACGACACCGAGCTGCCCGAACTCCCGGAGCCGGAGGGGGAGTTGGTCATGCGGGCGGTGCATCGGTGGCGGTTCGAGTCGGTGGGCGAATAACAAGAGTCTTGTTGAAATGGGGTCATGGCTGATTCTCCCCTGCCCGGCGAAGGCCCCGTCCGTCCGGTGTCGGTGTCGCTCCACGAGGGCACCATCGCCGCCCTCAAGGCGCGCACCGGCAAGCGGGGCATGTCCGCCTCCGTGGAAGCACTCATCCAGCGCCAACTGGAGCGGGACCGGCTGCGTGAACTGATCGAGGACGCGGAAGCCGCGCACGGTCCGGTGGACCAGGGCGGGGTCGAGGGCAAGCGAGCCCTCCTGCGCGGTGGCTCGGCGGGTTCGGCCGACGCCGCGTGAGCGGCACGCTCGTCCTCGACTACGAGGGCCTGTCCAAGCTCGTCCGCCGCACTTCCGAACTCACGGAGTGGCTCGTCGCGGCCGAGGCCGAGGACATCCGCGTGGTCGTCAGCTCGGTGACCATCGTCGAGGCCCGCGAACCCAGAATTCACCAGACCCGGTTCGACCACGCCGTCTCGCGTGTCAACGTCGTCCCGCCCAGCGAGGCGATCGCCCGCCGGGCGAGCAAGCTTCTCGCTGCGGCCGGTCTGCACGGTCACACGTACGCGCTCGCCGCGATCGTCGCCGCGACCGCTCTGGCGTCGCCCGCACCCGTCACCGTGCTGACCTCCGACCCCGAGGACCTCCGGGACCTGTGCGGTGCCGGAGTTCACGTGATCAAGGTCTGAACCTCTGTCCCGCACAACAGCCTCCGGTCCGTGCCCAGTACGCGTCGCGGTCCCGTCAGCGTCACTCGTGCCGTATGCCGTACTTCCGCGCTGGAGGCGGCCAACCTCAGCTCCAGCGCCCCCGGTTCAACCACCCGGCGCCCCGACCGGTCGGTGAACGCCGACAGGTCCGCGTGGAAGTGGAAGGTGACCCGGGTCGCCTCGCCAGGCTCCAACTCCAGCCGCTGGTAAGCGATCAGGCGGACGTCCGGGCGGGTCACCGAGGCCACCGGATCGTGGAGGTACAGCTGGACGACCTCCGCTCCGGCCCGGTCGCCGGTGTTGCGGACGGTGACCGTCAGGTCGTGGGAGCCGTCCGTGTCGATCTCCAACTCCCCTGACTCGGCGGGCTCCCACGCGAACGTCGTGTACGAGCGGCCGTGGCCGAAGGCGTACAGCGGGGTCGGGTCGAGGCTGCTGACCTCGCCGGCCAGGCCAAGCGGGGGCTGGAGGTACGTCCACGGCTGGCCGCCCGGCACGTGCGGGACGCTCACCGGGAGGCGGCCGGACGGGTTCACGCGGCCCGAGAGGACGCCCGTCACCGCAGGGCCGCCCTCCTCGCCCGGGAAGAACGCCTGGACCACCGCGCCCAGCCGGCCGTGCCAACGGCCCAGCGCATAGGGGCGACCGGTCAGCAGCACCAGCACCACCGGGACGCCCGTCGACACCAGCGCGTCGAGCAAGTCGGCCTGTACTCCCGGCAGTTGGAGGTCCGCCACATCGCAGCCCTCGCCCGACGTGCCGCGTCCGAACAGGCCCGCGCGGTCGCCCAGCACCGCCACGCACACATCGGCCTCGGACGTCCGCGCGACCGCCTCCTCGAAGCCGGTCGTGTCCGGGCCGGACACGTCACACCCTTCCGTGAACGTCACCTTGGCGTCCGGGAGTTCGGCCCGCAGCGACTCCAGGACGGTGGGGATGTCGATGCCCATCGGCACCTCGGGGTGGTGGACGCCCACGTGGGACGGGAAGGAGTAGCAGCCGAGCATCGCCAGCGCGTCCGCCGCCCTGGGTCCCACCACCGCGATCCTGGCGTCCGGCGGGAGGGGCAGTACGCCGTCCGGGTTGTCCAGCAACACCACCGACTTCTCCGCCAGTTGACGGGCGAGCGCACGGTTCGCCGCCGAGTCGAGGTCGATCCGGCCGGTCGGCTCCGGCGCCCAGTCCTCGTCCAGCAGCCCCAACTCGCACTTCTGCAGCAGCACTCGGCGCGCCGCCCGCTCGATCAGCGACTCCGGTACGTCCCCCGCCCGCACCGCCTCCACCAACGGCTTCCCGTAGCACTTCAGCGTCGGCAGCTCCACGTCGATCCCCGCCGCCAGCGCCGCGTGAGCCGCCTCGGCCGGGCTGCCCGCCACCCGGTGCAGCGTCTCCAGGAAACCGATGCCGAAGTAGTCGGCGACCACCGTCCCCGTGAACTGCCAGTCCTCCCGCAGGAGTTGGGTGAGCAGCGCCGGGTCCGCCGACGCCGGTACGCCGTCCGTCTCGTTGTACGCCGCCATCACCGACCGCGCGCCGCCCTCCCGCAGCGCCATCTCGAACGGCGGCAGCACCACGTCCGCGAACTCCCGCACCCCGGCCCGCACCGGCGCCAGATTCCGCGCCCCCACCGAGGCCGCGTACCCCGCGAAGTGCTTCAGCGTCGCGACCACCCCGGCCGACTCAAGTCCCCGCACATAGGCGGCACCGATGGTCCCCACCAGATACGGGTCCTCCCCGATCGTCTCCTCCACCCGCCCCCACCGCGGATCCCGTACGACGTCCAGGACCGGGGCGAGTCCCTGGTGGACGCCGGCCGCGCGCAGGTCCGCGCCGATGTGCCGGGCCATCTCCTCGACCAGCGCCGGATCGAAGCTCGCGCCCCAGGCCAGCGGCACCGGGTACGCGGTCGCACCCCAGGCGGTGAACCCGGCGAGGCACTCCTCGTGGGCGACGGCCGGAATGCCGAACCGTCCGGCCGCCGCGATCCGGCGCTGCGCGCGGGCGAGCGCCTGCGCGCCCAACTCCGGGTCCACCGGCGCCGTACCGAAGGAACGGGTGAGCTGTCCCAGGCCGTGCGTGATCAGCTCGTCCCAGTCGTAGTCGGAGGTCATCTCCCGCTGGAGCGGGGCGACTCCGTCGCCGTCCGTGTCGGCGCCCACCCACACCCCGTACAGCTGGGCGGTCTTCTCCTCCAGGGTCATCCGGGCGAGCAGGTCGTCGACGCGGGCGGCGGCCGGCAGGGCGGGGTCGCGCCAGGGGGCGGTGGTCATGAAACTCCTGTCGGGAAAGGTGAGTTGGGGAGATTCACTTGCCGCCCACCCCCATCAGACCGCCGACCAGGGCACGCCGGGCCACCAGGTAGACGGCGAAGATCGGGATGCCGGAGAGAACGACCGAGGCGAGCAGCGCGGGGATGTTCACGCCGAACTGGCTGACGTAGTTGAAGAGTCCGAGGGTGAGGACCCGGGGCCCGTCGGACTGGGTGAAGATCAGCGGGAAGAGGAAGCCGTTCCAGGCCTGGAGCGCCGTGTAGATGACGACGGTGCTGATCCCGCCCTTGGTCAGCGGGACGACCAGCTGGAACAGCACCCGGGTCGCCGAGGCGCCGTCGAGCGCCATCGCCTCGTACAGGTCCTCCGAGATGTCCCGCAGGGTGCCGGTCAGGATCAGCACGGAGACCGGCATCGCGAAGGCGGCGGTGGGGAGGATGACCGCCAACAGGCTGTCGTAGAGGTTGAGTTTGGCGATCATCAGGTACAGGGGGACCACCACCGCCTGGGCCGGGATGGCGACTCCCAGCAGGAACAGGCGGAAGGCCGCGCCCGACCAGACCGTGCGGGTGCGTACGGCGACGTAGGCGAGCGGCACGCACAGCACGAGCACGATTCCTACGACCGCTGCCGCCACCAGTGCCGTGTTGGCGAGGAAGTGGCCGAAGCCGTTGTGCAGGACGGTGTTGTAGTTGGCGAGGGTCGGATCGGTGGGCGGCTTCAGGGCGTTGTTGCCCAGGGCCTTGTCCTGGCGGGTCAGCGAGGCCGAGATCATCGCGTAGATGGGGACGATGACGACCGCGAGCCAGATGAGGGAACCAAGTCCGGCGAGGGGGTTGGGGCGCCTGCTCCAGTGCCGGCGCCGTCGGGGCCGCGGCTCCTCCACGGGCCTCTCCTCCGTCTTCGCCGGACGCGGCAAGGTGTCGTGTGACACTCCGTCACATCCCTTCGCGGGTACTGCGCATGGCGCCGAAACCGGTGAGCCGGACCAGGACGAGGGACAGCGCGGTGGCGGTCACGACCAGGAAGGTCGCGATCGCGCTCGCGTAGCCGAAGTCGTAGCTCTTGAAGCCGGCCTCGTACATCAGGTACGGCAGGATCGCCGTGTCCGTGCCGGGGCCGCCCTGGGTGAGGATCAGGACGGTCTCGAAGTAGGTGAGCGAGCCGACGATCATCAGCACGCTGGAGGTCGTCGCGGTGTTGCGGAGCTGGGGCAGCGTGATCGAGAAGAACTGGCGGTAGCGTCCGGCGCCGTCAATTGCCGCCGCCTGATAGAGGACTTCGGGTATCTGGCGGGCCCCGCCCTGGTAGATCAGCGTGTGGAAGGGGATGAACTGCCAGCCCCCGACGAACACGATCGCGAGGAACGCACCACTGGTCGAGCCGAGCGTGTCCTGGTGGATGACACCGAAGTTCGGGTCGAGCAAAGCGTAGAAGAGCAGCGCGATGGCCGTGGACGACAGCAGGAACGGTACGAAGAAGATCGCGGAAAGGATCGCCCGGTTGCGCTGGCGTCCTGCCGCCCAGACACCCAGCAGCAGGGACACGACCGTCTGGAACGCCCAGCTCGTCACCGTCAACAGGACGGTGACGGTGAGGGACTGGGTGAGCCGGTCGTCGTGCAGCAACTTCTGCCAGTTGGCGAGCCCGACGGGCTTCGGGTCGCCGAGCCCGTTCCAGGTGGTGAAGGAGAGATAGACGGCGAGGGCCATGGGGGCGACAGCGAAGAACATGAAGAACAAAACCCCGGGCACAGCCCAGATGCCGTGAGGTGAAGCGCCCCTGTAGGGTCGCGGGGCTGTGTCCATGTGCGGCTCCGCCGCGGGGCGCGACCAGCCACGACGGGCCGACAGTCGACGAACCGCCCCACCAGCGGAGCGCTCCGTCACTTCAACCCCTTGAGCGCGGACACGAACTGCGCCGGCGAACTCTTCCCCACGAACAGCTTGTTGATCTCCGTGAGCATCGGCGTGGACACATCCGGATCCACCGCCTGGTCCCAGCTCAGCGTGAACGCGGGTGCCTGCTGCACCAGTTGGTACTGGAACTTGGCGAACTCGGGGTTGGGGGAGGAGTCGAGCAGCTTCTCCGCGTTGGACGTGGTCGGGATGTCCCCGTTGGCGACGAGGTCCTTCGCGTACGCCTCCGACGCGCAGTCCCGCAGGAACGCGATCGCCGCGTCCTTGTTGCCCGTACGGGCGTTCACCGACCAGTAGTTGGTGGGGTTTCCGACGACGTTGCGGATGTCGCCCGCCCCGCCCTCGTACTTCGGGAACGCGGCCCACCCCAGGTTCGTCTTGGCGAAGTCCGGGAACTTGCCGAGCTGCGTCGAGTACTCCCACGAGCCCATCAGATGCATCGCCGCCTTGCCCTTGGCGAAGACCGCGGGCGCCCCGCCGTTGACGTACGACACGGAGCTGAAGCCCTTGCCGAAGGCGCCGTCGTCGATGAGCTGCTTGACCGTCTCGGCGGCCTTGAGGACGGCCGGGTCGCCCCAGCCGGAGGCGTCGCCGTTCTTGATCCGGTCGAAGACGTCTGGGCCGCCGATCCGGTCTACCAGGTACTCCAGCCACATCAGCTCGGGCCAGATGTCGGCGCCGCCGAGCGCGAACGGCGTGATGTTCGCGGCCTTCAGCTTCTTGTTGATGTCGAGCAACTCGGTCCAGGTGGTGGGTGGTTGGAGCTTCTGCGCGGCGAAGACCGACTTGTTGTAGAAGAGGATCACG
This sequence comes from Streptomyces sp. NPDC001100, assembly GCF_053598575.1. Classification (NCBI taxonomy): domain Bacteria; kingdom Bacillati; phylum Actinomycetota; class Actinomycetes; order Kitasatosporales; family Streptomycetaceae; genus Streptomyces; species Streptomyces sp. NPDC001100. The sequence goes on along the minus strand of NZ_JBSFKO010000002.1, from coordinate 385,597 downwards.
GGCTGCATGCCGCGCATCGGTATGCCGTAGTTCTTGCCCTTGAGCGCGCCGGCCGCGAGCACCGAGGGCAGGAAGCCGTTCTTGAGGACCGGGTCGGACTTGATGGTGTCGGTGAGGTCGACGAGCTGGTTGGCTTCCTGGTACGCCTTGATGGAGCCGCCGCCCCAGTTGAAGAAGACGTCGGGCGCGTTCGGCGAGCCCATCGCGGTGCGCAGCTTGGCCGGGTAGTCGGTGCCGGGCACCTTCTCCAGTTTGATCTTCCCCTTGGCCTTCTTGGCCGCCGCCGACGCGTTGAACCGGGTGACGGCCTTGACCTGCACCTTCGCCGCGTCGTCGCCGTAGGTGAAGGCGGTGACCGTGCTGCCGCTGCCGGTGCTGTCACTGGAGCCGCAGGCCGTGAGTCCGGTGGTGAGCAGGGTGGTGGCACCGGCGCCGAGCACCCAGCGTCTGCTGAACGTACGCCCGCCGTTGGACGTGTTGGGCTCCATGGACAGCACCTCTCGTGCGAATGTTTCGATCAGTTCTACGAATGTTCCGGGAACGTAAGGCGAGAGAAGGGGTTCGTCAAGAGGTCGCGCAGGGATACGATCGCCGCCATGACAGCCCCGGAATCCGCTGAAACCCAGAGGACAGGTCGACCGACGCAGACCGCGACGCTCGCCGAGATCGCCCGCGAGGCCGGAGTCTCGGCTCCGACTGTTTCGAAGGTCCTCAACGGCCGTGCCGATGTCGCCCCTGCGACCCGCACCCGTGTCGAGGACCTGCTCCGCGTCTACGGCTACCGGCGCCGCCGCGCCGAGGCGACCCGCTCCCCGCTGATCGACCTGGTCTTCCACGAGCTGGAGAGCGCCTGGGCGCTGGAGGTCATCCGGGGTGTGGAGAACGTGGCGCGGGACGCCGGGCTGAGCGTGGTGCTGAGCGAGAGCGCGGGGCGGCTGACGCCCGGCCGCACCTGGGCCGACCAGGTCGCCGCCCGCCGCCCGCACGGCGTGGTCCTCGTCCTCTCCGGGCTCGACGAGTCCCAGCGGGCGCTGCTGACCAGCCGTTCCATCCCGTTCGTGGTGATGGACCCGGCCGGCGACCCGGGCGCCGACGTGCCGTCGATCGGCGCGACCAACTGGCAGGGCGGGCTCGCCGCCACCCGGCACCTGGTCGAGCTGGGCCACACCCGGATCGGCGCGATCAGCGGACCCTCCCGGATGATGTGCAGCCGCGCCCGCGTGGACGGCTACCGGGCCGCGCTGGAGACGGCCGGGCTGCCGGTCGACGGCTCGCTGATCACCACCGGCGACTTCCATCACGAGGCCGGCTACCGGCTGGGGCTGGAACTGCTGCGCCGCCCGGACCGGCCGACCGCCGTCTTCGCCGGCAACGACCTCCAGGCGCTCGGTCTGTACGAGGCCGCGCGCGAACTGGGGCTGCGCATCCCGGAGGACCTGAGCGTGGTCGGCTTCGACGACCTCCCGGTCGCCCGCTGGGTCGGCCCGCCGCTGACGACCGTACGGCAGCCCCTCACCGAGATGGCCGAGGCGGCGGCGAAGCTGGTGCTCGACCTCGCGCGCGAGCCGGAGTCCTCGGCGGCACGACGGGTGGAGCTGGCGACGAGCCTGGTGGTGCGCAGCAGTACGGCTCCGCCGGCCGCCGGGTGACGCCGGTGGCCGGAAGGTGACGTATTGACGAGTGGGATGGGTCGCCCCACACTCCTCCGAAGCCAATCGGTTGCACAACCGAAACTTTCGGAGGCACCCGCATGAGATCTCTGAGAACCGGCTTGTCCCTGGCGGCCCTGGTCACCGGCGCCGCCCTGCTCTTCACGGCACCCGCAGCGCACGCCGCCGACACCCCGCTGCGCGACCTCGCCGCCGCGAAGGGCAAAGTCGTCGGCACCGCGGTCACCGGCTCCAAACTCACCGGCAGCTACGGCGACATCGCGGGCGCGCAGTTCGGTTCGCTCACCCCCGGCAACGCCATGAAGTGGGGGACCGTAGAGCCCACGCAGGGCAGCTTCAACTGGACCGAGGCCGACCAGATCGTCGCCTTCGCGCAGGCCCACAACCAGCAGGTGCGCGGTCACACCCTGGTCTGGCACAACCAGAACCCGAGCTGGCTGACCAACGGGACGTGGACGTCCGCCCAGTTGAGCAGCCTGCTGCAGAACCACATCAGCACCGAAGTCGGCCGCTACAAGGGGAAGATCGCCGCCTGGGACGTGGTCAACGAGCCCTTCAACGAGGACGGCACCTACCGCTCGACGCTCTGGTACAACGGCCTCGGCGCCAACTACATCGCCCAGGCGCTGACTTGGGCCCACGCGGCCGACCCGGCGGCCAAGCTGTACATCAACGACTACAACGTCGAAGGCGTCAACGCGAAGTCCACCGCCCTCTACAACCTGGTCAAGTCCCTTAAGACCGCGGTCGTTCCGATCGACGGGGTGGGGTTGCAGGCCCACCTGATCCTCGGTCAGGTCCCGGCCACCCTCCAGCAGAACATCCAGCGCTTCGCCGACCTGGGCGTGGACGTGGCGATCACCGAACTCGACGTCCGCATGGCACTCCCGGCCGACAGCGCCAAACTCGCCCAGCAGAAGGCCGACTTCAAGAGCGTGGTCGCCGCGTGCGCGGCCGTCGCCCGCTGCGTGAACATCACCGTCTGGGGCTTCACCGACTCCGACTCCTGGGTGCCGGGCACCTTCCCGGGCTACGGGGCGGCGACGCCGTACGACGAGAACTACGCGCCGAAACCGGCGTACTACGGCATCGCGGAGGCACTCGGCGGTACGAGCACGCCCCCGCCGACCGGGGCGTGCTCGGCGACGTACGGCGTGACCAGCCAGTGGAACACCGGATTCACCGGGCAGGTGACGATCGCCTGCACCGGCGCCGCCCTGTCGTCCTGGACCGCGAGCTGGACGTACGGCGCGGGCCAGCAGCTCACGCAGGCCTGGAACGCCACGTGCACCCAGTCGGGGGCGGCCGTGACCTGCGCGAACGCGAGCTACAACGGGACGGTCCCGGACGGCGGCTCGGTGACGTTCGGGTTCAACGCGTCCTGGAGCGGAAGCAACCCGGTACCGGTGGTGACCTTGGGATGAGGGAGGCGGGGGAGTGAAGTGTGGCGTGAAGCGGGACTGAGAACCGTGAGATTTTCCGTAGAAAATCGTCCCGCGACCGTTCCCCTAACTTTCTCCTAATAATTCGGACTTACGTTCCTCCCCGTGACGGACAACGAGAACGCCGACGGGGACAGACGAGTGGGCCGGCGGTCGAGGGTGCTGAAGATCGCCGGCCTCACTCTGGCGGGCGCCCTCGTCCTTGGCGTGGCCACGGCGGGCTGGGCCTATTGGCACCTCAACAACAACATCAAGAGCGTCGACATCGACAGCGCGCTCGGCGCCAACCGCCCCGCGAAGGCGGTGACCACACCCTCGGCGTCCGCCTCCGCGTCCGCCGAGCCCGTGCCGACCGGCTCGGTGAACATCCTGGTCCTCGGCTCGGACTCGCGCAGCGGCAAGGAGAACCAGGCGCTCGGCGGCGGCGACAGCTCCGGCGCCCGCTCCGACACGGCGATGGTCGTGCACATCGACGCGGGCCGGAAGAAGGCCACGATCGTCAGCATCCCGCGCGACACCCTCGTCACCCGCCCGTCCTGCCCGCTGAAGTCGGGGGGCTCGACCTCCGTGGCGTACAACGCGATGTTCAACACCGCGTACTCGGTGGGCGGCCCGGTCTGCGCGGTCAAGACGGTCGAGTCGATCACGGACGTCCGCATGGACCACTACATAGAGATCGACTTCGCGGGCTTCGCGAAACTGGTCAACGCGCTCGGCGGAGTCACCGTGACGACCACGGAGGACATCGACGACGACGACAGCCACCTGCACCTGAAGAAGGGCACCCACCACCTCAACGGCAAGCAGGCGCTGGCCCTCGCCCGCACCCGGCACGGCATAGGCGACGGCAGCGACCTCGGCCGAATAGGCCTCCAACAGATGCTGGTGAAGGCCCTGTTGACCCAGATCTCCTCCCACGACCTCCTCACCGACCCCACCAAGCTCTACGAGGTCACCGACGCGATCACCGACAGCCTCACCACCGACACCGGCCTCGACTCCCTCAGCGAACTGATCAGCCTCGGCCAGAGCCTGAAGGGCCTGTCGGCCGACGCGGTCAAGACGATCACCATGCCGGTGGTCACGGCCCCGTCCGACCCGAACCGGGTGGTTGCCAAGGAGCCTGCGGCGAGCGAGTTGTGGGCGTCGTTGGGGTGAGGCGGGTTCGTGCTCTGTCCGGCTCAGCCGATGCCGGGGAGGCGCTGGGTCGAAGGGCGCTTCGTTGGTCGTGGTGACTTGGGCGAGGGAGGATCGGGTTGTGGAGGCGGCGGTTCGACGACAGTTCGGGCCGGTGGGACGGAGGAACGGGGGACGAAGGTACGCCGCCTGCTCTGTTTGGGTGACGAGATGCCTCGGCCCCGGTGGGGGGACTCCAGGGACCTGACGGCCCGGACGGCCTCGAAGACTCGGTCCACCCGCTTCTTCAGGTTGTCCGCGTTGATGTTCCGTACAGCGTCACCGAGCATCGTGGTGAGGTCGTTGGCCACGGTGAGAGGCGACGGACCCAGCAGATACTGACCGATCTTGACAGCCGCCCGGATTTCCTTGCTGCTGTGGAGCGTTGCCAAGGAGGCTCCCTTGCGCCCCACTGCCTCGGCATCCCGCAAGGTGACGTAGGAGGCGATCTCGAACCCGAGAGCAAAGGCCTTCTCGGAGCGGTGAACCGTGCTCTCCTGCGTCTCCCCGCCGAAAGCCTTCCTGATCGTCTTCTTGCTGTAGTAGCGGCGACGCAGATCCTTCACCAGGCCCTCGGCCTCTTCGAGGAGCCGGCCCCGAGCCTCGTCGTACGCGGCGGGGTCCGTTGCCGAAGCCACGATCTCGCCGTCCGGCCGCTCCCTGTGGAGGAGCAGGTCATCCACAGGAGATGTCAGGAGCGCTTCGCCCCTCGCCGCGGCGGTGAGCTGTAGGAGGTTCTCGACGACTCGGCTGACCTTCTCCTTCAGAACCTCGGGTTCGTTCCTGTGGCCGGCCGCCTCCTTGACGGAAAGCCGTAGCCGCAGATTCAGCTCGGCCAGTGCCCCACCCGCTGTGTCGGAGACCATCGCCGGCTCCCCTCGTACGACGCCCCGGCTCTTCGACCGTACAGAAGACCGGGAAGACCGGACAGTGGGTGTGGGGACGGCGGTTCGTCACTGCGACCTCGTTGCCCGCTCGCGCATCCGCTGTCTCACCGCACTGTCCGGGACCCCTCGCTGACCTGCGAAGACGGAGGGCCGGAAAGATTCTTCGGGGAATTCCGGCGAGTGTGTCGATCCGGCCGCCCCTCGTTCGACGCATGGTTGAGAGGCCGGGAAGGACCCGGTCACCGCAACAGTCCCGAGGAGTCACCATGCCCCGCTATCTCTCCCTCGTGCAGATCGACGAGAAGACCGCCCCCGCCGAGGGCCCGAGCGCCGAACTGATGCAGCGGATGGGCGAGTTGATCGAGGAGATCACCAAGGCCGGGGTGATGCTCGACACCGCCGGTCTCACCCCGACCACGCAGGGTGCGCGGGTTCACTGGGAGGGCGGGAAGATCTCCGTCACCGATGGCCCGTTCACCGAGTCCAAGGAGGTCGTCGGCGGCTACGCGATCATGCAGTGCAAGGACATGGCCGAGGCGCTGGAGTGGACGAAGCGGTTCCTGAAGGTGCACGAGGAGTTCTGGACGGTGACGTGCGAGGTGCGGGAGATCGCGGAGGGCTGAGCGTTCCTCGCTCGTCCGTGGCCTCTCCCGGCCCTCCTTTGTCCGGCCTTCCTTGGCCCGAGGCCGCCGGGGGTGTTGCATGGTGGGTTGTGCCCCCGGAATCACAGCCCACCGCAACCCCGCCCGGCAACACCACGGACCCGCACAGCACTATCGAGACCGTCTTCCGTATCGAGTCGCCCCGCATCATCGCCGCCGTCGCCCGCACCGTCCGCGACGTCGGCATCGCCGAGGAGCTCGCGCAGGACGCGCTGGTCGCCGCCCTTGAGCAGTGGCCGAGGGACGGTGTGCCCGACAACCCGGGCGCCTGGCTCATGGCCACCGCCAGGCACCGCGCCGTCGACCTGGTCCGGCGCCGGGAGAACTACGCCCGCAAGCTCCAGGAGATCGGCCGCACTCTGGAGACGACGGCCCCGCCCGAGGAACCCGCCGCCCCCGACGACATCGACGACGACCTCCTCCGCCTGGTCTTCACCACCTGCCACCCGGTCCTGTCCCCGGAGGCCCGCACCGCCCTCACCCTGCGCCTCCTCGGCGGCCTGACCACCCCCGAGATCGCCCGCGCCTTCCTCGTCCCCGAGCCGACGATCGCCCAGCGCATCGTCCGCGCCAAACGCACCCTGGCCACCAAGAACGTCGCCTTCGAGGTCCCCTACGGCCCCGACCGCGAGGCCCGCCTCGGCTCCGTCCTCGACGTCATCTACCTCATCTTCAACGAGGGCTACGCGGCGACGGCGGGCGACGACTGGCTGCGCCCGGCACTGTGCGAGGACGCGCTCCGCCTCGCCCGCCTCCTCTCCGGCCTGATGCCGAAGGAACCCGAAGTACACGCCCTGGCCGCCCTGTTGGAGTTCCAGGCCTCCCGCTCGGCCGCCCGCACCGCCCCGAACGGCGACCCCGTCCTCCTCAGGGACCAGAACCGCCGCCGCTGGAACCGCCTGCTCATCGCCCGAGGCATCACCGCCCTCGGCCGCGCCGACACCGTGTCCACCGGCGCCCCCGGCCCCTACGCCCTCCAGGCCGCCATCGCCGCCTGCCACGCCCACGCGTACACCTACGAGGAGACCGACTGGCCGACGATCGCGACCCTCTACGGCTTCCTCGCCACCCGATCCCCTTCTCCCGTGGTCGAGTTGAACCGAGCCGTAGCCGTCTCGATGGCGGACGGCCCGGCCCCGGCCCTGGAGATCGTCGACACCCTCGCCGCCGAACCCGCCCTGCGCGACTACCACTTGCTGCCGAGCGTCCGCGGCGACCTGCTCCTCCGCCTGGGCCGTACGACGGAGGCGAAGGCGGAGTTCGTACGGGCGGCCTCCCTGGCGCGCAACGAGCGCGAACGCCAACTCCTGCTGCGCCGGGCGGAAGAGGAGTCCTAGACCGGCCGCCCGATCAACATCGCCGGCGCCCCCGCCACCCGAGTCAGGAACACCGTCGCCGAGTTGGGCCCCTGAGGCTTCACCTTGCGCCGCAACTCCTCCGGCTCGACGGCCGAACCCCGCTTCTTCACGGTGAGCACGCCCACCTCCCGCTCCCGCAGCAGCGCCTTCAACTTCTTGACGCCGAAGGGGAGTTGATCGGTGATCTCGTAGGCGGAGGCGTACGGGGTGGGCCGTAGCTCATCCGCCGTGACGTACGCGATGGTCTCGTCGACGAGCCCGCCCCCGACCTCCTCCGCGACCTCGGCGACGAGGTGGGCGCGGATGACGGCGCCGTCGGGTTCGTACAAGTACCGTCCCACGGAACGGACTTCGGGGTCGGGCAGTCCGCGGCCGTGCAGAACTCGCGGTCCGGGGAGGAGAGTTGCCCTTACGGCACCCGGCCGCACCCCCGCCCCGAACCACAGCACCGCCTCCTTCACGTCCCCGTCGTCCGAGATCCACTCCGCCTCGGCCGTCGCCGGGATCGCCTCGTGCGGCACCCCGGGCGCGATCTTCAGCGCGGCGAGCGGGGCCGCCGTAGCGGCGCCGACGGCCCAGGACAACGGGGGCGAGTACGCCTCGGGGTCGAAGATGCGGCCCCGGCCGCCCCGGCGTGCGGGGTCGACGAACACGGCGTCGTACGCGGTCGTGTCGACGTCCGTGACATCCGCCTCGCGCACCTCGATCAGGTCGGCCAGGCCGAGCGCCTGCGCGTTGGCGCGCGCCACGGCGGCCGTCAGCGGATCGCGGTCCACGGCCAGCACGCGCACCCCCGCCCGCGCCAGCGCGATCGCGTCGCCGCCGATCCCGCAGCACAGGTCGGCGACGGAGGTCACGCCCAGTTCGCGCAGGCGCCCCGCGCGATAGGCGGCGACCGTCGTGCGGGTGGACTGTTCGAAGCCGTTCGGGGTGAAGAACATCCGGTCGGCGTCCTCGGGCGCGAACTTCGCCACCGCCGCCCGCTGCCGCAGCCGGGCCTGGCCGAGGGCCGCCGAGACGAGGTCGGCGGGATACTCGCGGCGCAGCCGGGTCGCGACGGCGAGTTCCTTGGCCGGGTCGGTGCCGCGGACCTCGTCGAGGAGGGCCCGGCCCTCCGGGGTGAGCAGGGCGGCGAAGGCGAGTACGGGGTCGTGCACCGGGGCATGGGGGTCGTTCACCGGGTCATTGTGGGCCAGTCGGTGGACGGTGTGCCTCCGGTGGCGGTGTGTTGGCGGTGTCGGCACGGGATCGGGGGCCGGGGCCTGAAAAGATCCGACGTCATGCGAGTAGTCGTACAAAATGACATCAATCGGGCGTACGGAAACCAGGCGACTCGGCGTCGGAGAGCGGGCGTCCGTGGCGCGCTCGCCGCCCTCGCGCTCGCCGCCCTCGTCTCCGGCTGCACCCAGCCCGGCGCCGGCAAAGCCGCCCCTGTGGCGCACGGCGCGCAGCCCCTGCACGCGCCCCCGGCCCGCGCGCTCGACTCCTACGCCTCCAGGCTCCGCGCCGCCTACGCAGCCCGGGTCGCCGCCGCGAAGCGCTGGGGACTGGCGAAGGTGCCGCTCCAGGCGCCGCCGGCGCCCGCGCACAAGCCGGAGATCACCGCGCGCAAGGGCTTCGAGGTGGACGACCAGGAGGAGTTGAACCTCCCGCCGGTCTTCACGACGATCCCCACCAGGCAGAAGATCGTCTTCCTCACCATCGACGACGGCGAGAACAAGGACCCCGCGTTCCTGCGGATGATGAGCGACCTGAAGATCCCGTACACGGCCTTCCTCAGCAACTACCTGGTCAAGGACGACTACGGCTACTTCAAGAAGATGCAGGCCGAGGGCCACACGCTCAACAACCACACCCTCACGCACCCGTACCTGCCCGGTCTGTCCTACGCCGAGCAGAAGCGTGAGATCTGCGGCATGCAGGACATCATGAAGAAGCAGTTCGGCAAGGCCCCGACGGTCTTCCGGCCGCCGTACGGGAACTACAACCACGACACCCTCGTCGCCGCCAAGTCCTGCGGCATCAAGTACGCCCCGATCTGGGACGAGGAGGTCTACGTCGACCACTGGGAGTACCGCGAGGACGACCGGGACCTGCACCCCGGGGACATCGTCCTGACCCACTTCCGGGGCCGCGCGGACTGGAAGGGCACCATGGTCGACGACATGCGCCGCTTCCTCGGCAAGGTCACGGCCGAGGGCTACGCGGTGGCCCGCCTGGAGGACTACCTGTGAGGGTCCCGGTACCGGTGGCCGTCGCCCTGGCGGCCACCCTCCTCACCGGCTGCGCCCAGTCCGTCGACCCCATCGAACGGCTCGGCAAGAAGGCCGCCCAGCGCGTCCACCCGCACGGCCCGTCCCGCGAACAGCCGTACCGCCACTGGGGTCTGACGGCCCCCCTGGCCCCCGCCCCGAAACCGTCCCCCGGACCCCCCGCCCGCTCGGCGGGCCCCGGCCTCCCGCCCGTCGTGGACCACGTCCGCACCCGCGACAGGGTCGTCTTCCTGACCTACGACCACGAGGCGAGCACCCGCCGGGACCCGAGGTTCACCGACCTGGTCCGCGAACTGCGCCTCCCCGTAACGGAGTTCCGCACACCGCCGGGGCCCGCCCACTTCACCGGCCTGCCCTACTCCACCCAACGCACCGAGATCTGCGGCCACTTGGCCCGTCCCCGGCCCCGGCTGCTCCGGCCCCCCGACGGCACGTACGACACCACCACCCGCCGGGCCGCCGCCGACTGCGGCATCTCCGCCCTGGTCCTCTGGCGCGCCTCCACGACCACCGGAACCCTCACCTACGCCCGAGGCGCCCACCGCCTCACCCCCGGCGACATCGTCCGCATCACCCCGACCGACACGACGGCCCGACTGCTCCGGGGGATCCAGGAGCGGGGCCTGACGGTGGGCCGACTGGAGGACTACCTCTGACGCGCCGGGCGGGAGTGTCAGAGGCCCCGGATAACCTGCCGCGCACGACGAACAGCGGTGAGGGGAAAGGGCCTTGCGATGGGTGGCGACCAGTGGACCTCGACGGGGCCGTACCAGAAGGACCTTGAGTCGGCGTTCCGGCAGGCACAGGAACAGAAACTGGCCGAGGACGACCACGGGTTCCCGGGGCGGGACATCCTCGATCTGTGCGAGGACGAGGGCTGGGCGGAGTACATCCTGACCGGCGGCACCTCCTCCGTACTCGACTTCCACGACCTCGTCGACGCGGCGTCCGGGGACGAGGTCGCCATGATGCGACCCCTGACCGAGGACGAGGTGCGCGACTGGGCGCCGGAGGGCAGACCCACCCGCGAGCGCTGGATCGCGGCGCTCCGCGGCGGCGCCGCGTCCTTCCCGGGCCGTGGGGCCGGCCGATGCACGACCCTCTATCGCGACGGCGAGCCGGCGGAGATCGGCTATTGGGGGTGTACGGCGGATTAGCCGGAACGGCTGTGGAAATCCGTCAGCGCCGGCCGTCCCTCCAACACAGGTCGCTACTCCAGCACCGGTCGGCACCATCAGCCCGTCCGCCGTTTGAGGACGAGGCCGTCCAGGCCGATAGCGGGGGTCCGGGGGCGCAGCCCCCAGAGACGGCAACCACAGCCGACGGTCACCCAAATTCCGCCCAAGCGCCGCGGGCATTGGCACTCCGCTTGACCGAGTGCTAATCGCAGTCATAGTCTCAGGTCTGGCACTCCCCCCTGGAGAGTGCCAATAGCGACGGGCAGGTCCGGCACCCGCGACGACGGATCCACCTGGTCGCCACCTCAGACAGTTAACCCCGTGAGATCTCCGAAGGGGGAGGTCGGATCGTGACGACCACCAGCTCCAAGGTTGCCATCAAGCCGCTTGAGGACCGCATTGTGGTCCAGCCGCTCGACGCCGAGCAGACCACGGCCTCTGGCCTGGTCATCCCGGACACGGCCAAGGAGAAGCCCCAGGAGGGCGTCGTCCTGGCCGTGGGCCCGGGCCGCTTCGAGAACGGCGAGCGTCTTCCGCTCGACGTGAAGACCGGCGACATCGTGCTGTACAGCAAGTACGGCGGCACCGAAGTGAAGTACAGCGGCGAGGAGTACCTCGTCCTCTCGGCCCGCGACGTGCTCGCGATCATCGAGAAGTAATTCGCTTCACATTCAGTATGTGAGCTACGCCCCTGGCCCCCGCGACCTTATGAAGCCGGGCGTCAGGGGCGTCGTTCGTTTCACCCACGTTTTCCGAGAGGGCTGAACCGCTCCCATGGCGAAGATCCTGAAGTTCGACGAGGACGCCCGTCGCGCCCTTGAGCGCGGCGTCAACAAGCTTGCCGACACGGTGAAGGTGACGATCGGCCCCAAGGGCCGCAACGTCGTCATCGACAAGAAGTTCGGCGCCCCCACCATCACCAACGACGGTGTCACCATCGCCCGCGAGGTCGAGCTCGACGACCCGTACGAGAACCTCGGTGCCCAGCTGGTGAAGGAGGTGGCGACCAAGACCAACGACATCGCGGGTGACGGCACCACCACCGCCACCGTGCTCGCCCAGGCGCTCGTCCGCGAGGGCCTGCGCAACGTTGCCGCGGGTGCCTCCCCGGCCGCCCTGAAGAAGGGCATCGACGCCGCCGTCAAGGCCGTCTCCGACGAGCTGCTCGCCACCGCGCGGCCCATCGACGACAAGGCCGACATCGCGGCCGTCGCCGGTCTGTCCGCGCAGGACAGCCAGGTCGGCGAGCTCATCGCCGAGGCGATGGACAAGGTCGGCAAGGACGGTGTCATCACCGTCGAGGAGTCCAACACCTTCGGTCTGGAGCTGGACTTCACCGAGGGCATGGCCTTCGACAAGGGCTACCTGTCGCCGTACTTCGTGACGGACCAGGAGCGGATGGAAGCGGTCCTCGAGGACCCGTACATCCTCATCCACCAGGGCAAGATCAGCTCCATCCAGGACCTGCTGCCGCTGCTGGAGAAGGTCATCCAGGCCAACGCCTCCAAGCCGCTGCTGATCATCGCCGAGGACGTCGAGGGCGAGGCCCTGTCGACCCTGGTCGTGAACAAGATCCGCGGCACGTTCAACGCGGTCGCGGTCAAGGCCCCCGGCTTCGGCGACCGCCGCAAGGCGATGCTCGGCGACCTCGCCACCCTCACCGGCGGTCAGGTCATCGCCGAGGAGGTCGGCCTCAAGCTCGACCAGGTCGGCCTGGACGTGCTCGGCTCCGCCCGTCGCGTGACGGTCACCAAGGACGACACCACCGTCGTCGACGGTGCCGGTGACTCCTCCGAGGTCACGGGCCGCGTCAACCAGATCAAGGCCGAGATCGAGAACACCGACTCCGACTGGGACCGCGAGAAGCTCCAGGAGCGCCTCGCGAAGCTGGCCGGCGGCGTGTGCGTGATCAAGGTCGGTGCCGCCACCGAGGTGGAGCTGAAGGAGAAGAAGCACCGTCTGGAGGACGCCATCTCCGCGACCCGCGCCGCGGTCGAGGAGGGCATCGTCTCCGGTGGTGGCTCCGCTCTGGTCCACGCCGCCAAGGTCCTTGAGGGCAACCTCGGCAAGACCGGCGACGAGGCCACCGGTGTCGCGGTCGTGCGCCGCGCGGTCGTCGAGCCGCTGCGCTGGATCGCCGAGAACGCCGGCCTGGAGGGCTACGTCATCACCTCCAAGGTCGCCGACCTGGAGCCCGGCCAGGGCTTCAACGCCGCGACCGGCGAGTACGGCGACCTGGTCAAGGCCGGCGTCATCGACCCGGTCAAGGTCACCCGCTCCGCCCTGGAGAACGCCGCCTCCATCGCCTCCCTCCTCCTCACGACCGAGACCCTGGTCGTCGAGAAGAAGGAAGAGGAGGAGCCGGCCGCCGGTGGTCACAGCCACGGCCACTCCCACTGACGCGAGTCGGTGAACCCGTAGTACGTGTACGTCGAAGGCCCGGCACCCCTCTGGGGGAGCCGGGCCTTCGTGCCGTTGTCACAGTCGCCCGGGCGGCTGCCGTCACTGCGGCCCGTACTTCCGCCCGGTCTTCGAGGAGATCCCGCCCAGCACCGCCTGCGGAGTGATCTTCACCAGGCCCATCAGCGCCTTATAGCGCGGGTCGGGGATCGACAGGGACTTGCCGCGCGCCAGATCCGCGAGGGCCGCCGCGACCAGCTTGTCCGCGTCCAGCCACATCCAGTTCGGGATGTTGTCCGTGCCCATCCCGGCCCGCTCGTGGAACTCGGTCCGCACGAAGCCGGGCGCCAGCGCCATCAGCCGTACGCCGGTCCCGGCCAGGTCCTTGGCCGCGCCCTGCGTGAACTGCACCACCCACGCCTTCGACGCGCCGTACGTCCCGCGCGGCACGAAGGCCGCCACCGACGCCACGTTGACGACCCCGCCGCGCCCGCGCTCCCGCATCGCCTCGGCCGCCGCGCCGGTCAGCCGCAGCACCGCCTCGCAGTGCACCTTGAGCATCCTCAGCTCGTCCGCCATCGGTACGTCGAGGTAGCGGCCCTTGTTGCCGAAGCCCGCGTTGTTGACCAGCAGGTCGACCGGGTTCTTGCGGTCGGAGAGGCGGGCGGCCACCGTCTCGATGCCCTCGTCCGTGGCGAGGTCGGCGGTCAGCACCTCCGCCTCGATGCCGTGCCGGTCGTGCAGTTCGGTCGCCTGCTCACCGAGCCGCTCGGTGTTCCGCGCCACCAGCACGAGGTTGTGTCCGTCCGCCGCGAGCCGCCGCGCGAACGCGGCACCGATCCCCGCGGTCGATCCCGTAATCAATGCCGTTGTCATGGCGCAAGATTAGTGACCCGGAGCGAGCCGGTCCGATCTCTGCACAGGCCCTCCCGATCCGTGACGAACACGTGTCGAACAAGACGTCGAACCAGGCGTCGTACAGGCCGTGACGGCAGGTCAGCCCGCGTGCTCCGCGACATATTTCCGGGCCTCCGCGAGAGCCTCCGGATGCAGTGCCTCGCCCGCCGGGAGCAGCCGTGGCAGCAGCGCACGCTCGGTCGTCACGGCCCGGAACTGCAGGGCCACCGTCACCTCGTGGCCGGGCCGGTGCACGACCTCGATCGCGTCCCCAGCCCGGATCTCACCGGGCTCGATCACCCGCAGATAGGCCCCCGGCGCGCCCTTCTGGGTGAACCGCCTCACCCACCGCTTCTCGCCCAGATGGGCCTGGAAGACCAGGCACGGAATCCGCCCGCAGGTGACCTCCAGGACCACCTCGGGACCGATCCGCCAGCGCTCCCCGATCCGCGCGCCGGACACGTCGATCCCCAGGGTCGTCAGGTTCTCCCCGAAGGAACCGTTGCCGAGCGGGCGCCCCAACTCCCGCTCCCAGTCGTCGAGATCCTCGCGCGCGACCGCGTACACCGCCTGGTCGTCGCCGCCGTGGTGGCGCAGATGACACACCGTGTCCCCGGCGAGACCGCTCCCCGCGATCCCCTTCGGGCCGGGCGCGCTCACCCGGACGGGCCCGTCGGTCGGCCGCTTGTCGATCCCCGTCACGCCGTCCGGCTGGTCCGTGTACGGCACGGCCGTGGCCCGGCCCAGATTCAGCGAGAGAAGCTTCATGACGTCACGGTAGGCGAGAGCGCCCCAAAGACGCGCCGCATTATTCACCCGTACCCCCAAGGTCCGCTTATGCTCGGTGCGTGATCGAGGCCCGACATCTCCGAGTGCTGCGCGCCGTCGCCGCCACCGGCTCCTTCTCGGCGGCCGGGCGCGAACTGGGCTGCACCCAGCCCGCCGTAAGCCAGCAGATGAAGGCTCTGGAGACCTCCGTCGGCACCCCGCTCCTCATCCGCACCGGCCGCGAGATGCGGCTGACCCAGGCGGGCGAGGCCCTGGTCCGGCACGCGGCCGGCATCCTCGCCGGTCTGACGGCGGCCGAGGAGGAGGTCGCCGCGATCGCGGGCCTGCGCGCCGGCCGGGTCCGCCTGGTCTCCTTCCCCAGCGGCAGCTCGACCCTCGTCCCCACCGCCCTCGCCGCCCTGCGCGCCGCCCACCCCGGCACCCGCGTCTTCCTGGAGGAGGCCGAACCGCCGAACTCCGTCGAACTGCTCCGCGAGGGCGACTGCGACATCGCACTCGCCTTCCGCTACGAGACCGCGGCGGGCGCCGAGGACTGGTCCGACCTGGTGGTACGCCCCCTGCTCCGCGACCGCCTGGTCGCCCTGGTCCCGGAACGGCACCGGCTCGCGCGCGCGGGGTCCGTCGCCATCGGCGAACTCGCCGGAGAACCCTGGATCGCCGGCTGCCCGCGCTGCCGCGGCCAGCTGGTCGCGGCCTGCGAGGCCGCCGGCTTCACCCCGCGCATCGACTTCGCGACCGACGACTATCCGGCGGTCGTCGGCCTGGTGAGCGCGGGCCTGGGCGTCGCCGTACTGCCCCAGCTCGCCATCGAGTCCGTACGGCCCCGGGGCGCGCGGACGGTGACCCTGGAACCGGCGGTGCGGCGGGAGATCGTCGCGCTGACCCTGCCCGACCTGGCGCAGGTGCCCGCGGTGGCGGCGACGCTGGACCGGCTGGAGCGGGCGGCCCGCGAAAAGTAGGGGCACGCGTGCGCGTGCCCCTGGGTGAGTGCTGTCGGAAGGTGTACTGGAGAAACGTTCCTTCAGTTGTTCGAAGCCATGTCCCCGGCGGTCGAGGCCGACACCAGCCGGTTACGGGCACGCCCCATGAGTTCTTCGCGCTCGTCCTCGGTGAGGCCGCCCCAGACGCCGTACGGCTCGCGCACCGCCAGCGCGTGCGCCGCGCACTGCGCGCGGACCGGGCACCTCATGCAGACCTCTTTGGCCGAGTTCTCACGAGCGCTTCGTGCCGCACCGCGCTCGCCCTCGGGATGAAAGAAGAGCGAGCTGTCGACCCCTCGGCAGGCAGCCAGGAGCTGCCAGTCCCACAGGTCCGCGTTCGGTCCGGGAAGGCGGGAGAAATCTGCCATTGCGTGACCCCTTGCAGCCGTTATGGGCGGATACGGTGTCCACGACCGTACAACTACGATCTAAGGAGATGAAAATATGACTCATTGCGAATCTAGCCTCAGACACCAGCAAAAGGGAAGAAATGGGGCTGAATGGGGCACCGGTTGTGATGAAAGCTTGAGGGTCGGCCGCGCACGCCTCCACCGTGTCCGCACCCTCACGTAGAGTGCCGAAGACGACACACGGCCCCGTAACTCTTTCGAGTGACCGTCGTTGAGAGTGCGAGGCGGTTGCAAACACAAGTGCTCGGGCAGGCGTCCGAGACGGTCGACCGCACAGGTGACGATTTCGTACCAGCCTGGAGGCTCAAGGTGACGCGCATCAGCTGCGGAGGGCGGCCATGACATCCGTCCTCGTCTGTGACGACTCCCCGCTTGCCCGAGAGGCGCTCCGCCGGGCGGTCGCGACCGTACCCGGTGTCGAGCGCGTGACGACCGCGGCCAACGGGGAGGAAGTCCTCCGCCGCTGGGGCGCCGACCGCTCGGACCTCATTCTGATGGACGTCCGCATGCCCGGACTCGGCGGTGTCGAGACCGTGCGGCGGCTGCTCTCCGCCGACCCGGGCGCCCGCATCATCATGCTCACCGTCGCCGAAGACCTGGACGGCGTGGCCCTCGCGGTCGCGGCCGGCGCCCGCGGCTATCTGCACAAGGACGCCTCACGCGCCGAACTGCGGGCCACGGTCACCCAGGCCCTCGCCGACCCGACCTGGCGACTGGCCCCGCGCCGGCTGCGGTCCGCCGAGATGGGCGCCGCGCCGACGCTCACCGCACGCGAGATCCAGGTCCTCGAAGGCATGAGCCACGGCCGCTCCAACGCGGAGATCGGCCGTGAGCTCTTCCTCTCCGAGGACACCGTCAAGACCCACGCCCGGCGGCTCTTCAAGAAACTCGGCGCCTCGGACCGGGCGCACGCCGTGGCGCTCGGTTTCCGCTGGGGTCTGGTCCGTTAGGGCCAGGTCGGTGGGTCGTAGCGGGGGTACGGGAGTCCCCGCCTGCCTGAGGGCGGGCGGGGAGGGTGACGGGGCCCGCCGGGTGCCCGCTGCTCGTTTCGCCGCGGATGCCGCATCCTTGAGGTGTGGAGTTCCTCGGGGACGAGTCGGTCGAGCGGGAGGGGAGGGCGCAGGAGATGAGTTCCGGCGCACCTGCTCATAACGCTTCGGTGCACAACAACGGACGCGGTGCCACGGACCACACGGCCGCAAGGCACCATGGACCGATGCGTGACGACGAGGGGGCCAGTGCCCAAGGGGCGATTGGTGGGCTCGTCCTTCGCGCGGTCGACGGAGACGAGCAGGCGACCCACGACCTGCTCGCCCACGTACACCCACTGGCCCTGCGCTACTGCCGCACCCGGCTGTCCCGACTCCCGGGCGACGCGCGGCACTTCGTGGAGGACCTCGCCCAGGAGGTCTGCGTGGCCGTCCTCCTCGCACTGCCCCGCTACAAGGACACCGGCCGCCCCTTCGAGGCCTTCGTCTTCGCCATCGCCGCGCACAAGGTCGCCGACCTCCAGCGCGCCGCGATGCGCCACCCGGGTTCCACGGCGGTCCCCTCCGACGAGATGCCCGAGCGGCCGGACGACTCCCTCGGACCCGAGGAGCGCGCCCTGCTCAGCAGCGACGCCGAATGGGCCAAGAAACTCATGGCCAACCTCCCGGAGAACCAGCGCGAACTGCTCCTGCTGCGCATCGCCGTAGGCCTCACGGCCGAGGAGACCGGCCAGATGTTGGGAATGTCACCCGGTGCCGTCCGGGTCGCACAGCACCGTGCGCTGAGCCGTTTGCGGGCACTGGCCGAGCAGTAACGCCGGTACGGGCAACGCCTTTCTTGAACAGCCGGGCGCCCGGTGCCGTACGAACATACGAAGCCCGGTGTGGGACGTAGCCGTCGAATCATGGAATTCGGGGACCCTGCTTCCCGTTAGCATGGACATCCGCACCGATCAAGGCCATTGGGGAAGGTGTCATGACTGCCAACGTCGACGGAGTGCCCGCCAAATTCGCGACACTGGGGCTGACCTACGACGACGTGCTGCTGCTGCCGGGTGCATCCGAGGTGCTCCCGAACGCGGTCGACACCTCGTCCCGCATCTCGCGCAACGTCCGGGTCAACATCCCGCTGCTCTCCGCGGCGATGGACAAGGTGACAGAGTCCAGGATGGCCATCGCGATGGCCCGCCAGGGCGGCGTCGGCGTCCTGCACCGCAACCTGTCCGTCGAGGACCAGGTCAACCAGGTCGACCTCGTGAAGCGCTCCGAGTCCGGCATGGTCACCGACCCGATCACCGTGCACCCGGACGCCACGCTCGCCGAGGCCGACGCCCTGTGCGCCAAGTTCCGCATCAGTGGCGTCCCGGTGACCGACGGCAACAAGAAGCTGCTCGGCATCGTCACCAACCGCGACATGGCCTTCGAGACCGACCGCTCCCGTCAGGTGCGCGAGGTCATGACCCCGATGCCCCTGGTCACCGGCAAGGTCGGGATCACCGGCGCGGACGCCATGCAGCTGCTGCGCCGCCACAAGATCGAGAAGCTTCCCCTGGTCGACGAGGCGGGCATCCTCAAGGGCCTCATCACGGTCAAGGACTTCGTCAAGGCCGAGCAGTACCCGCACGCCGCCAAGGACGCCGAGGGCCGCCTCATCGTCGGCGCCGCCGTGGGCGCCAGCCCCGAGGCACTGGACCGCGCCCAGGCCCTTGCCGAGGCGGGCGTCGACTTCCTGGTCGTCGACACCTCGCACGGTCACAACAGCAACGCCCTCAGCTGGATGTCGAAGATCAAGTCGAGCGTCGGCGTCGACGTGATCGGCGGCAACGTAGCGACCCGCGACGGCGCCCAGGCCCTGGTCGACGCCGGTGTCGACGGCATCAAGGTCGGCGTCGGCCCCGGCTCGATCTGCACCACCCGCGTCGTCGCCGGCATCGGTGTCCCGCAGGTCACCGCGATCTACGAGGCCTCCCTCGCGGCCCGCGCGGCCGGCGTCCCGCTCATCGGCGACGGCGGCCTGCAGTACTCCGGCGACATCGGCAAGGCGCTCGCCGCCGGCGCCGACACGGTGATGCTCGGCAGCCTCCTCGCGGGCTGTGAGGAGTCCCCGGGCGAGCTGCAGTTCATCAACGGCAAGCAGTTCAAGTCGTACCGCGGCATGGGCTCGCTCGGCGCGATGCAGTCCCGCGGCCAGGGCCGGTCGTACTCGAAGGACCGCTACTTCCAGGCCGAGGTCGCCTCCGACGACAAGCTCGTCCCCGAGGGCATCGAGGGCCAGGTGCCCTACCGCGGCCCGCTGGCCAACGTGCTGCACCAGCTCGTCGGCGGTCTGCGCCAGACCATGGGCTATGTGGGCGCGGCCACCATCGCGGAGATGGAGACCAAGGGCCGCTTCGTCCGGATCACGTCCGCGGGCCTCAAGGAGAGCCACCCGCACGACATCCAGATGACGGTCGAGGCACCGAACTACAGCCGCAGCAAGTAGTCGGCCAGTAGTCGCCAGGCTTCCCGAGGGCGGCTCCGGAGCATCCGGGGCCGCCCTTGTCGTGCCCGTCGGCGATACTGGAAGACGCTGAGACGCAGAAGGAAAGGCCACACACGTGACTGAGATCGAGATCGGGCGCGGCAAGCGCGGCCGCCGGGCGTACGCCTTCGACGACATCGCCGTCGTCCCCAGCCGCCGTACGCGGGACCCGAAGGAGGTCTCGATCGCCTGGCAGATCGACGCCTACCGCTTCGAACTGCCGTTCCTGGCCGCCCCCATGGACTCCGTCGTCTCCCCGGCCACCGCGATCCGCATCGGCGAGCTCGGCGGCCTCGGCGTACTGAACCTCGAAGGGCTCTGGACCCGGTACGAGGACCCGCAGCCGCTCCTCGACGAGATCACCGGCCTGGACGTGGACGCCGCGACCCGCCGCCTCCAGGAGATCTACGCGGCTCCCATCAAGGAGGAGCTGATCGGGCAGCGCATCAAGGAGGTGCGCGACTCGGGCGTGGTCACCGCCGCCGCGCTCTCCCCGCAGCGCACGGCCCAGTTCTCCAAGGCCGTCGTCGACGCGGGCGTGGACATCTTCGTCATCCGCGGTACGACGGTCTCGGCGGAGCACGTCTCGGGTTCGCACGAGCCGCTGAACCTGAAGCAGTTCATCTACGAACTCGACGTCCCGGTCATCGTCGGCGGCTGCGCCACCTACACCGCGGCCCTGCACCTGATGCGCACCGGCGCGGCCGGTGTCCTCGTCGGCTTCGGCGGCGGTGCCGCGCACACCACGCGCAACGTCCTGGGCATCCAGGTCCCGATGGCGACCGCGGTCGCGGACGTGGCGGCGGCCCGCCGCGACTACATGGACGAGTCCGGCGGCCGGTACGTCCACGTCATCGCCGACGGCGGTGTCGGCTGGTCCGGCGACCTCCCCAAGGCGATCGCCTGTGGCGCCGACGCGGTCATGATGGGCTCCCCGCTGGCCCGTGCCACGGACGGCCCCGGCAAGGGCCACCACTGGGGCATGGAAGCGGTCAACGAGGAACTCCCGCGCGGCAAGAAGGTCGACCTCGGCACGGTCGGCACGATCGAGGAGATCCTCACGGGTCCGTCCCACATTCCCGACGGCTCGATGAACATCTTCGGGGCGCTGCGGCGGGCCATGGCGACCACCGGTTACAGCGAGCTGAAGGAGTTCCAGCGCGTCGAGGTGACGGTGGCTGACTCGCAGCACAAGCGGTAGGCATGCGACGCTCTTAAGGGCCCGGACCTGAGTGGTCCGGGCCCTTTCGTGTGCCCAAGTGGGCCTGGTGGGGCGCGTGTTGGGACTTAGGGGGCGCACGGTTGCGTTCGGGGTGATTACCCGCGGTATGGCCGTGTCGGGCGGCTACGGTCCTTGATCGGCGGGCCCAGTTCTTTTGGGTCGCCCCCTTCCAGGGACATCGTTCCGGACCCGGGCTCTCGGGGCCCGGCCCGAGTTCCGACGAGCCGCCTACCAGGTCAATGGGTGGCGTCGTGGAAGGGGGCGCACCCATGGGTCGTCACCGCAAGCCCACCCGCTGGGACCGGATCCGTCTTCGGATGGTGAAGCAACGGAGGAGGTGGATCTTGTGGATTCACGGCGGAAAGTGAGCGGCCACCCCTATATGAACTAGGGGTGGACACTCCGTTCACTTTTCAGGAGCCTGCCGCAGTGACCGCTGCGGTGGGCTCCACCTCGTTGGCGGAAGGTGAGCGGCCGTCCCTGCAAAGACCAGGGACGGGCACTCCATCATCCTTCACGAGCCTGCCGCAGTGCCCGCTGCGGTCGACTCCACCTGCTTCCGTACGGTACCGGCGCCGCGAGTCGCACGCCACCAGCCCCCGACGCACACCCCGCCCCAAGCGCCCCCTGCACAACCCGCGCGCCGGTGTCAGAGTGCAGCCTTCTTGGCGCCCGAGAACGCGGCGAACGCGGCGATGGCGAAGAAGACGAAGGTGAGCGGGTCGGCGTCGGCCTTCCAGGCGTCCTGGACGACGTCGAAGTGGTCGAAGAACACCTTGCTGAAGTTCACGCCCAGCTCGTCCGCGCCGATCATCGCCTCGCCGACCAGCTGGCCGAGGTAGACCGCGCCCAGGGCCAGGACGGCGCTGACCACGGGCAGTACGGGGTTGCGCCCGCCGAGCTTGCCCGCAGCCAGGCCGATCACGAAGCCGACGCCGACCGCCGCCCAGCCGATCTCGTGCTTGGTGGTGCCGATGACGACGCCGTAGATGCCGGCGGCGACCAGCGCGGCGACGACGGCGGTCACCAGGCCGAGCGCGATGTTGTTCTTCGGGGGAACGGGCGGGGCGTACGGAGCCGGGGGCGGCGGCGGTACCGCGCCGGACTGCTGGGCGTACGGGTTGCCGTCGACCGGCTGCGGCGGCGCGGGCTGCTGCGGCTGGGCCTGCGCCTCGGGCTGCGGCTGTGGCTGCGGTGGCATGGCTGACTGGCTCATGACAGAAATCCCCCCACGGGATACGAAGACGAGAAAGGTGAAGCGGAGATGCGCGCGCACGGATATGAGACAGCTGTGCGACGAGTGAGGGGAGATTAGCAGGTTGACGTGGCCGTGTGACCAGTCGTTTTCGTGCTCAGAGCCGGTGTGCGGCCCCGGTCGGCGTGGCCCCCCGCGTGTCCAGCAGCAACTGGGCCTTCACGGACAGGCCTTGGAGGTCGTACGTCCGGTGCTGCTGGAGCAGGATCGTCAGGTCGGCGTCGGCCGCCGCCTCGTAGAGGGAGTCCGCGCGGGGGACCGGGCGGTCCAGGACGCTCCAGGAGGGGATGTGCGGGTCGTGGTAGCTGACGGAGGCGCCGAGTTCCATGAGGCGGATCGCGATCTCCTGGGCGGGGGTGGCCTGTTGGTCGGCGAGGTCGGCCTTGTAGGTGACGCCGAGCAGCAACACCCGTGCTCCGCGCGCGGACTTGCCGTGCTCGTTGAGGAGTGTGGCGGCGCGCTGGATGACGTAACGGGGCATCTGGTTGTTGACCTGCTGGGCGAGTTCGACCATGCGGAGCGGGCGCCCGCCGTGCGCGGTCAGGTCCTGGGGGACGGCGTGCCCGCCGACGCCGGGGCCGGGGCGGAAGGCCTGGAAGCCGAACGGCTTGGTCTCCGCGCAGCGGATGACGTCCCAGAGGTCGACGCCCAAGTCGTGGCACAGGACGGCCATTTCGTTGACGAGGGCGATGTTGACGTGCCGGAAGTTGGTCTCCAGTAGCTGCACGGTCTCGGCTTCGCGCAGGCCACGCGCGCGTACCACCTTGTCGGTGAGGCGGCCGTAGAAGGCGGCGGCCGACTCGGTGCACGCGGGGGTCAGACCGCCGATCACCTTGGGGGTGTTGGCGGGGGTGAAGTCGCGGTTGCCGGGGTCGACGCGGCTGGGGGAGTAGGCCAGGTGGAAGTCGCGGCCCGCGCGGAGGCCGGATCCCTCTTCGAGGAGGGGGCGGAGGAAGTCCTCGGTGGTGCCGGGGTGCACCGGTGACTCCAGGATCACCGTGGTGTGCGGGCGCAGGTGGGCGGCGAGGGCGCGGGCGGCCGTCTCCACCTGGCCGAGGTCGAGGCCGCCGTCCGCGTCCGGGGGAGTCGGCGCGCAGATCACGGCGGTGCGTACGCGGCCGAGCTCGGCGGGGTTGGTGGCCGGCCGGAAGCCCCCCGAGAGCATCCGGCGCAGTTCGGCGGGGCTGAGGGAGCCGGCCTCGGGGCCGGTCTTGAAGCCGACCGTGGCGATACCGGCGGCGACAGCGGCCTGGGCCAGGGGCAGGCCGAGAGGACCGAGTCCGATGACGGCGAGATCTGCGGGCATGGCGTGGGCCGTCCTTCCCAGTAACCGAAGCGGGACAGGTGCGCAAGCCCTGTGGACAGAACGGGCGAGCGCAATGTCAGACTAGGAGTAAATATGACCGTTATGCGGGATTGGACGGCTGTGTTTTTCGGCAGTCCTGTGATTGTTGTCCACAGGCTGGGGGCGAGTGGTGGCTGAAGTCGGGCAACCCGGTCAGAATTTGGGCAGGAGGGATACGAACCGGGCTTCGCCGAACGGGTGCGGCCGGCGCTACCGATAGCGGGAGGCAGCGGTGAGGACAGCGACACTGGGTCCGGCGCAGCGAGCCGAGGCACTGGCGGGAATGGCCGAGCGCGAACTGGACGTGCTCGTGGTGGGCGGGGGCGTGGTCGGCGCGGGCACCGCCCTGGACGCCGTGACACGCGGCCTGTCCACGGGACTGGTCGAGGCGCGTGACTGGGCGTCCGGCACATCGAGCAGGTCGAGCAAGCTCATCCACGGCGGTCTGCGCTACCTGGAGATGCTCGACTTCGCCCTCGTCCGCGAGGCCCTGAAGGAACGCGGGCTGCTCCTGGAGCGGCTCGCCCCGCACCTGGTGAAGCCCGTGGCGTTCCTCTACCCCCTCCAGCACAAGGGCTGGGAGCGCCTGTACGCCGGTTCGGGCGTCGCGCTCTACGACGGCATGTCGATGGCCCGCAGCCACGGACGCGGCCTGCCCACCCACCGTCACCTGAGCCGCCGTCACGCCCTGCGCGTGGCACCGGCGCTGAAGAAGGACGCCTTGGTGGGGGCCCTTCAGTACTACGACGCCCAGATGGATGACGCCCGCTATGCGGCCACCCTGGTGCGCACGGCGTCGTCGTACGGCGCGAAGGTCGCCAACGGCGCGCGCGTGACCGGGTTCCTGCGCGAGGGCGAGCGGGTGGTCGGCGCCCGGGTGCGGGACGTCGAGGCGGGCGGGGAGTACGAGATCCGCGCCAAGCAGATCGTGAACGCCACGGGCGTGTGGACCGACGACACCCAGGCGATGGTCGGCGAGCGCGGACAGTTCCACGTCCGCGCCTCCAAGGGCATCCACCTGGTCGTACCGAAGGACCGCATCAACTCCAGCAGCGGCCTGATCCTGCGCACCGAGAAGTCCGTGCTGTTCGTGATCCCGTGGGGCAGGCACTGGATCGTCGGCACCACCGACACCGACTGGGACCTCGACAAGGCCCACCCGGCCGCGTCCAGCGCCGACATCGACTACCTCCTTGAGCACGTGAACTCGGTCCTCGCGGTACCGCTGACCAGGGACGACGTCCAGGGCGTGTACGCGGGGCTGCGGCCCCTGCTGGCCGGCGAGTCGGACGCCACCAGCAAGCTGTCGCGCGAGCACACCGTGGCGCATCCGGTGCCGGGGCTCGTGGTCGTGGCGGGCGGCAAGTACACGACGTACCGGGTGATGGCCAAGGACGCGGTGGACGAGGCGGTGCACGGGCTCGACATGCGGGTCGCCGAGTGCGTCACCGAGGACGTGCCGCTGATCGGCGCGGAGGGCTACCGCGCGCTGTGGAACGCGCGGGCGCGGATCGCCGCACAGACCGGCATCCACGTGGTCCGCGTGGAGCACCTGCTGAACCGTTTCGGTTCGATGGCGGAGGAGGTCCTCGACCTCATCGCCAAGGACCCCGCCCTCGGCGAACCCCTTCAGTTCGCCGACGACTATCTGCGCGCCGAGGTCGTCTACGCCGCCTCGCACGAGGGCGCGCGGCACCTGGACGACGTGCTGACCCGCCGCACCCGCATCTCCATCGAGACCTTCGACCGGGGCACCCGCAGCGCCCGCGAGGCCGCCGAGCTGATGGCGCCGGTGCTCGGCTGGGACAAGGACCAGATCGAGCGCGAGGTCGAGCACTACGAGAAGCGGGTGGAGGCCGAGCGCGAGTCGCAGCGCCAGCCCGACGACCTGACGGCGGACGCGGCGCGGTTGGGGGCGCCGGACATCGCACCGCTGTAGCCGATGCCGATGCCGATGCCGGTGCCGATGGCTGACGGGTGCGGCCGTCCGACGCCGGGTGCGGTCGGCTTCGCCCGGCATGCCCGTCGGCTTCACTCGAACGAGTGTCGCGAGCTGGGATCTTTGTCCGGAACCCGGCCGTTCTACGAGGTGCGGGGGCAGAACTCGGCGGTGAGCAGGGCCGGTTCGAGGCCGGGGTCTGCGATCTCGCTCGTGTTCACCCGGAAGGTGAGGACATGACGGCCGTCGACGGTGGCTGCGGTGCGCACGTAGCTGCCCGAGATCCGGCCGTTGTGCCCCCACACCGTGGTGCCGCACGAGAGTCTCACCGGAAACAGCCCCATGCCGTACGAGCCGTGTGCGGTACGGGTGCCGAGCATCTCGCGCAGCCGGCGCGAGGGCAGTAGTCCGCCGCCGAGCAGGGCCGCGTAGAAGCGGTCCAGATCGGCGAGCGTGGTCACCAGCTCGCCCGCGGCGCCGGCCACCCGCGGGTCGAGGTCGGTGACGTCGGAGTCGTCGGCCGCGTAGGCGCGGCCGTGCGGCGCGGGAAGAGTGGTGCGGGAGCCCGGGAAGGAGGTGCCCGTCAGACCCAGCGGAGCGATGATGCGGCGCTCGGCCTCGGTGGCGTACGAGCGGCCGGTGACCTGGTGGATGACCAGGCCGAGCAGCACGTAGTTGGTGTTCGAGTAGGAGAAGCGGCCTCGATCGGCCGGAGGGTGGGTGAGCGCGATACGGACGGCCGTGAGAGGTGACACGGGGACCGTGCCCCTGGTGGCGGCGGTGAAGTCGTACAGGCCGCTGGTGTGGGTGAGCAGGGAACGCAGGGTCAGCGCGCGCCCGTCGTTGCCCGCTCCGCGCACCAGGCCAGGCAGGTGTTGCTCCACCGTGTCGGACAGGGACAGCCGGTGTTCTGCGGCCAGTTGGAGGACCACCGTCGCGATGAAGGTCTTCGTGATGCTGCCGGCGCGGAAGTGGTCGGCACGGCCGATTCCGGTTCCGGCCTGTGCGTAGCGGAAGCCCGTCCCGTCCTGCGCCAGCAGCGCCGCGGCGGGGGCTCCGCCCCGGGTGACCAGCATCCGGACCAGGGCGTTCGAGGCCGGCGTCGGGCCTGCCTGCGAAGCGGCCGTGGACAGGCAGAGGAGTGCCAGGGACAGCGGAATGGCCTGCAGTGTCCGAGGGATGGGCATCGCGAACCTCCGTTCTCGACGGTCATCCTGCCCGGCTTGGCTGTGTGACCTGCGCCGGATATCCGACGGGATGCACAAGAGGTGCACGACGAGAGGCCCCCTGGGCGTTGGGCACTTGTTCGGTGGGGGACAATGGAGGCTCTGTCAGGGCGGGTTGCATGAGGGGACGCATGTCGGAGGCGGAGCGGGCGGGGACATCCCGTCAGGACACTCGTCGGGACAAGAACGAGCGTCTTCTCGCCGGGCGGTACCGGTTGGGAGAGGTGCTCGGCCGCGGAGGCATGGGCACGGTGTGGCGTGCCGAGGACGAAACCCTGGGCCGGACGGTCGCCGTCAAGGAGCTGCGGTTCCCGTCCAGCATCGACGAGGACGAGAAACGGCGGCTGATCACACGCACGTTGCGCGAGGCCAAGGCCATCGCGCGCATCCGCAACACCAGCGCGGTGACGGTCTTCGACGTGGTCGACGAGGACGACCGGCCCTGGATCGTCATGGAGCTGGTCGAGGGCAAGTCGCTCGCCGAGGCCATCCGGGAGGACGGCCTGCTGGAGCCGCGGCGCGCCGCGGAGGTCGGGCTCGCGATACTCGACGTCCTGCGGTCCGCGCACCGGGAGGGCATCCTGCACCGTGACGTGAAGCCGTCGAACGTGCTGATCGCCGAGGACGGCCGGGTCGTGCTCACCGACTTCGGTATCGCGCAGGTCGAGGGCGACCCGTCGATCACCTCCACCGGCATGCTCGTCGGCGCGCCCTCGTACATCTCCCCGGAGCGGGCCCGCGGGCACAAGCCGGGTCCGGCGGCCGACATGTGGTCGCTCGGCGGCCTGCTGTACGCGGCGGTCGAGGGCACACCGCCGTACGACAAGGGTTCCGCGATCGCCACGCTCACCGCGGTGATGACCGAGCCGCTGGAGGAGCCGAAGAACGCCGGGCCGCTGAAGGACGTCATCTACGGCCTGCTGAACAAGGACCCCGCCCAGCGTCTCGACGACGCCGGTGCCCGGGCGATGCTCAACGCGGTGATCCACGCGCCCGAGCCCAAGGCCGAGCCGGAGCCGGTGCCGGTGGACGCGACGAGGGTCGTGCCGTTGCCCGCGCAGCCGGGGTCCGTGGAGTCCGGCGGCAAGAAGAGTGGTGGCGGGGCTTCGGCGGGGGCCGAGCGGTTGCGTGGGGCCTTGCGGTCCATGCGGAAGGCCGCCGGGGGCTCGGCGGGAGCCGGGGCGGCGACTTCGGCGGCAGCGGGTTCGAGTGCGGCCGCGGACTCGGCCACGCGTGTGGATTCCGCTGAAGGAGCGGCTTCAACTTCCGTTGCCGGCAAGCCTGGTGACTCGGGTGCGGGTGCGGGTGCGGGTGCTGGAGCGACTGGTGCCGGGACCGGTGCGGTCGGCTCGGGCAGCGCCTCGGGGACGTCGGGCAAGCCGGGCAAGAGTGGCTCGGGTGCTTCCGAGGCCGGTGGCGCAAGCGGCACGAAGGGTGCAACGGCGGCTGGCTCAGGGCCTGTTGCTGCCGGGGCCCGGACGCCCGCGGTGCCTTCGGCTCGGTCGGGGAGCGCTTCCGGTGCGGCGACCGCCGGTTCGGGAGCGGCGGCCGGTTCGACGGCGAAGGCCGGTGCGGCGGACGCGGGGACGCGTGACCTGGATGCGCGTGACCCGGGGACGCGTGACCTGGGTGTGCAGGCGTCGGGGCTGCGGGAGACCGGGCTGGGGGACTCCGGTGCCAAGGATCCCGGTGCGACGCACGAGGTGGGTGCAGCCAACTCGGGTTCGGGTGGCCGGAGTTCCGGGTGGCCCGTGATGACGCCGCCGGATCTGCCGCCGCGGCCCGTGCCGAGGGCGCCGCTCACCGATGTGGTGCCGAAGCGGACCTTGGTGATCATCGCGGTGGTCGTCGTGCTCGCGGTGATCGGTGTCGTGCTGGCGCTCACGCTCGGCGGCGGTGACGACAGCGGTTCGAAGGGGTCGAAGAAGAACGACGGCGGCAAGGCGGTCGCCAGCGCGAGCGCGGGTGCGAGCGCCGGGAACGACACCAAGAAGGACGACAGCGACACGGCGAACACGGGCGGCGCGCAGACCGACTCCTCGTCGACGGCGTCGTCCTCGGGCGGCACGTCGACGTCCACCGGTACGAACGCGTCCGGCGGGAGTGGTGACCAGACCGACGACTCCTCGGGCGGCGCCGCGGTCGTGAAGACGTACAAGGGGAGCCAGGGGTTCTCCATAGGCCTGCCCGCCGGTTGGTCGTACCAGTCGACGGACTCCGCCGGAGTCCGGCTGGTCGGCCCCGACGGGCAGAAGCTGCTGATCGCCTGGACCAGTACGCCGAAGAGCAATCCGGTGGCGGACTGGCAGAACCAGGAGCAGTACATGACGCGCTCCGGGTACACGCGGATCCGCATAGCGGGGGTGAGCTACCGGGGCTGGAACGCGGCCGACTGGGAGTTCACCTATACGGACGGCGGGACGAAGTACCGGACCATCGACCGTGGATTCGTCGTCAACAGCCATCTCGGTTATGCGCTCATGTACACCGCGAAAGCCGCTAATTGGGACAGTGAGCTGCGTAAGGACACCTGGACGACACTGACGAAGACGTTCGAACCGAAGTCGTGAGGCGGGTGGGTCAGGGTTTGGCGCGCCAGATCCGTCAACCCCTCTTTGCGGGTTGCCTCCGGCACGTATCGTGAGTGGTTGCAGACCGTACGCATCCAGGTATGAAGGCGGAACGGGGCGCAAGGCGAACGGAATTGACCAACCGGGCGGCCGGGGGAGGCAACGTGGACGACTATGCGGGTCGGGTGCTCGCCGACCGCTACCGCCTGCCGTTGCCGCCCTCCGACGAGTACGAACTCACCGAGACCCGGGCCTTCGACACCTACAGCGGGCAGGAAGTCCTGGTACGCCAGGTGCCGTTGCCGGAGGTCGTCGAGGCGGAGGTGCTCGGCGAGGACGGGCTGCCCGACGGGTTCACCGCCCGCGACCGGGGCGCACGGCGGCCGACCGCGGCGCGCACCGCCACCCGGCGGCCGACCGATCCGGCGGTACGGCGTGCTGTCGAGGCCGCGCAGGCCGCGGCGCGGATCCCCGACCATCCCCGGCTGGACCAGGTCTTCGACGTGTTCGCCGAAGGCGGTTCGCTGTGGATAGTGAGCGAACTGGTGTCCGCCCAGCCCCTCGCCGCGCTGCTCGCCGAGAAGCCGTTGTCGCCGTACCGGGCGGCCGAGGTCGCCTCCGACGTGCTCATGGCGCTGCGCGTGCTGCACGCGCACGGCTGGGTGCACCGCAACATCACCGCGCGCACGGTGCTCGTCTGCGACGACGGCCGCGTGATGCTGACCGGCCTCGCGGTCGGCGCGGCGGAAGAGGCACTGTGCGGCTACGACCCGGTGCCACCGCAGGACGGCGAGGCCGAGGGCGGCAGCGGACACCCCGGACAGCACGGACAGCACGGCGGTGCCCCGGCTCCTCCAACTCCCCGAGTTCCTACGGGTTCCACGGCACCCGCCGCTTCTACGGCCCCTGCGATCCCCGCCGACTTCCGCGGCTCCGGCTCCGGAGCCCGTACTGGTGCTGGTGCTGGTGCTGGTGCTGGTGCTGGTGCTGCGCGGCACGGTGAAGGCCCCGTTGCCCCAAGTCGTCCCGTGAGTCCCGCCGGTGTGGACCCCGAGGCCGCTCGGCGGGCCGCCATCGAGGCCAGGGCCGCCGGAGGACTGCCCGGAGTCGGGGTGGAGGGCGCTGCCGGGAGCGGGGCGTCGGCCGCGCTGGCTCGCCGGGAGGTGGACACCGGCGGCGACGTCCGGGCGGCGCGGGCCGGGGCCATCGCCGCGTACCGGGCCGGAGCGCGTGCCGCCGCCCGGGTGCAGGAGTCCCAGCAGCCGGGACGGCCGGCGTTGCCCGGCGCCCGGCCCGCCGCCGAGGGCGAGAACAGCGGTGCGCAGCTGGGCGGTTCGGCCGCGCTGCCGTCGTCGCCGCTGCCGTACGCCGGTGGCCATGAAGTGGAACACACGGGCGGCAGTACGCCGCCGGGGCAGATCGCCGACCCCTACGGTGTCCGCAACACCGCCGCCTGGCACGGCGCCGCTCCCCGCCCCGCCGCACCTTCCCCGACGGACACCTTCACCGGTGCGGACACCCCGGCCCACGGCGCCCGCACGAGCACCGGCGTGCCCAACACGGCTCCCACGGCGGCCCCTTACTTCCCCGGCCGACCCTCCACCGGCACCGGCACCCCGCACGCCCCCAGCCTCGACAAACCCCCCGCCCCCGACAACTCTCCCCACCCCCACCCTCAGCCCCCCGCCCGCTGGGACGAGTTGGCCGCCGCCGGAGCTCCCGTCCGGCGTGGCCCGGCGACCGCGTTGGCGGCCGAGCGGGCCCGGCAGGTGCGGATGACCGTCGTGGGGCCCGTCACCGAGCGGTGGGCGCCGGAGCAGGCCGTGCCGGTGCACGAGAACTGGCAGTTGGCCGCGCCGATCGGGCCGGCCACCGACCTGTGGGCGCTCGGCGCGCTGCTCTTCCGGGCCGTACAGGGGCACGCTCCCTATCCGGAGGAGGCGACCGCCGAGCTGGTGCAGCTCGTGTGCGCGGAGCCGCCCGCCTTCGCTGAGGAGTGCGGTCCGCTGCGGCCGGTCGTGGAGTCGTTGCTGCGCCAGGACCCGACCGAGCGGCTGGACTTCGAGGAACTCCGGGGCTGGCTGCGGTCGTTGGTGCGCTCGGCGCCCGAGCCCGAGGCCGGTGCCCATGTCGTCGCCACTCCGCCGACCGACCCGCGGCGGCTGCCGATCGTGCGCCGGCGCGGCGAGCTGGTGCGCAGGCGGCGGGCCGGGCTGCCCGCGACCAGCCCGCACGGGCGGCACAAGCGGGCCAAGCAGGAGGTCACCGGGTCGCCCCGGCGCCTCGGCCGGACCCTGCTGGTGCTCATCTTCCTGCTGCTGGCCGGCGCGATCGCCTACGCCATGCTCTTCCTGCCCAAGGCCGGGGAGGACACCGGAGCCGGGCAGGGGGACAGGACGGGAGCGGCGGGGGACGTGAGTGCGGCGCCCGGCCAGTCGTCGGCCCCGGCGAGCAGCCAGCCGCAGCCCGACCAGACCTCGCCCGAACCCTCCAACACCCCCTCCACATCGGCTGGTTCGACCGGGACGCAGACCGGCTCGAACGTCGCCGACGGCTTCGTGCTGCGCAAGGACTCCGTGGGGTTCCAGGTCGCCGTCGCCAAGGGCTGGACCCGTACGCCGAAGAACGGCAGCGGCCAAGTGGTCTACTCCCACGGCGACTTCGAGCTGATCGTGGTGGCCGGGCGGGACAACGCCTCGACGTACGGCAGCGACCCGATGGTGTACCAGCGGGACACCGAGCGGGAGTTGCAGCCCTACCGCGACTCCAGCTGGGCCACGGCGACCGGGCTGCGGACCATCACGGTCGGCGGGAGGACCATGGCCGAGGGGCAGTTCACCTGGACGGACAGCCAGGGCGGCGACCTGTTCGTGCGCAACATGGTGTTCCTCATCAACGGCCGCTACCACATCGTGCAGATACGCGGCCCGGAGGCCCAACGGGACGAGGTGACACGGCTGTACGAGCAGGCGTCGTCGACCTACCAGTACACCGGCTGACCCACGGAGGCGGCGCGCCGGAGCCGTATGGTTCCCGTTCGGCCGCAGAAGCGACAACCGTCACAGTGCGGTCTCCTTGGTACCCCGCTGGTTCCCTGTCGGAGGGCCGGTCCTTACGCTGAGCCTGTCAAGAGCATTGCGGGGCAACGTGAATCAGATGCAGGGCCTGCTCCTCGCGGGGCGCTATCGGCTCGCCGAATCGATCGGCAGCGGAGGCATGGGCCGGGTGTGGCGTGCGCACGACGAGGTGCTGCACCGGGCCGTCGCCATCAAGGAGTTGACGGCCGCGCTCTACGTCTCCGAGAGCGACCAGCCGAGACTGCTGGCGCGCACCCGCGCCGAGGCGCGCGCCGCCGCGCGCATCAACCACGCCGCCGTCGTCACCGTGCACGACGTCCTCGAACACGACGGCCGCCCGTGGATCGTCATGGAGCTGGTCGAGGGCAACTCGCTGGCCGACGAGGTCAAGCAGCAGGGCCGCATCGAGCCGGCCGAGGCCGCGCGCATCGGCCTGTGGGTGGTGCGCGCCCTGCGCGCCGCGCACACCGCCGGTGTCCTGCACCGTGACGTCAAGCCGGGCAACGTACTGCTCGGGCAGGACGGGCGGGTGCTGCTCACCGACTTCGGCATCGCGCAGATCGAGGGCGACAGCACCATCACGCGGACCGGAGAGGTCGTCGGCTCCGTCGACTACCTCGCCCCCGAGCGGGTCCGCGGCGCCGACCCGGGACCGTCCTCCGACCTGTGGGCGCTGGGCGCCACGCTGTACACGGCAGTCGAGGGCCGGTCGCCGTTCCGCCGCACCTCGCCGCTGTCCACGATGCAGGCCGTCGTCGAGGAGGAGGCCGGCGAACTGCGCTACGCCGGCCCGCTCGCGCCCGTCATCGCCGCGCTGCTGAACAAGGACCCCGACCTGCGGCCGAACGCGGACCAGACCGAGCAGATGCTCGCGGAGGCCGCCGAGGGACGACGGCCCCGGTCGGCGGAGGAGTGGCTGCCGACGCAGCGGGTGGGCTCACGGCAGGGCTCGTTCGCGGAGGACTTCGGTTCGGGTTCGGGCGCGACGCCGTACCCGTCGCCGTCCGGGGGTGCGACGCCGTACCCGTCGGCGACCGGGCCGACGACCCACCAGACGCCCGTCGTTCCCCTCACGACCCGTCCGCCGGCCCCGGCGAAGCGTCGCCGGCTCCGTTCGGTCGTCCTGGTCGTCGTCCTCGCGGCGCTCGTCGGCGGGGGTGCCGCGCTGGGGCTGCAGAAGTGGAACCAGGGGCGTGAGCAGGGTGGCAGTCCTTCCGCCTCCACCTCCCCGTCCGCCTCCGTGTCGCCGAGCCCCACGGCGACTTCGGGTACGCCGGCCGGCTGGGAAACCCACGACGATCCGTTCGGTTTCAGTGTCTCCCTCCCCGAGGGCTGGACGCGGAAGGTCTACGGCGTCGACGGCACCATCAAGCAGGTCGACTACTCGCCCGACAACAACAAGCACTTCCTGCGCATCGCCGTCGACACCGCGCCGGACTTCTCCACCGCGTACGCCCACCAGCGCGACCTGGAACAGCAGATCCAGGATCTGACCGACTACCACCGGGTCACCCTGGAGGCGAACACCTTCCGCGACCGGCCGGGCTCCCTGTGGGACTGCACCTGGACCGCGACGCCGAAGGACAACACGTACCCGGGGCCGCGGCGCGCCATCGAGGAGACGTACATGTCCCGTGACGGCGTCGAGTACGCGATCTACATGTCCTCGCCGGCCGAGGACTGGGCGACGACGAGCAAGCAGTTCACGTCGGTCCTTCAGGGCTGGCGAGAGGGCGAAGCCAAGCGGTGAGAGCATCAAGCGGCGCTTGGCATTTCGTTCAGCCTTTCTGCTGGTGTGCGATGTCCGAGGGTTTTGAAAGGTCTGCCCTCCCCGGCTCATGAGGCAACATGATTCCGGCCGTCCGTTTTACCTTGTATGGGACGTATGGGACGTATGGGCCGGTCATTTGCCACGCTTTGCATTCGTTTCAAAATCCGTCATGGCTGAAAATGATCACCCCTGAAGCCGGTGTACTTGGCTGGACACCGCACCGGTGAGGGGTCCGTCCGGTGGGGCATCATGAGGCGTATGGGGACTCCGGGAGACAACTTCCGTGTCGTAGCGGGCCGTTACCGTCTGGAGGCCAGGCTCGGGCGGGGCGGCATGGGCGTCGTGTGGCGCGCGACCGACCAGCTGCTGGGGCGGCAGGTCGCCGTCAAGGAGATAGCCCAGGACGACTCCCTCTCCGAGGAGGAGGCCCGGCAGCACCGTGACCGTACGCTGCGTGAGGCGCGGGCGGTCGCGCAGCTCAGGCATCCGCACATCATCGTCCTTCACGACGTGGTCGAGGAGGACGAGCGGCCGTACATCGTCATGGAGTTGATCGAGGGCGGTTCGCTCGCCGACCGGATCTCCGCGCGTGGCCCGGTCGACGCCGCCGAGGCCGCGCGGATCGGCGTCGCCCTGCTCGGTGCGCTGCGTACGGCGCATGCGGCGGGCGTCCTGCACCGTGACATCAAACCGGCGAACGTGCTGCTGGAGACCGCCTCCGACGAGGCCGACGCCGACCGGATCGTCCTGACCGACTTCGGCATCGCGCAGGTCGCGGGCGCCACGACGCTCACCGAGAACGGAGCGTTCGTCGGCTCGCCCGAGTACACCGCGCCGGAGCGGATGTCCGGCGTGCGGACCGGCCCCGCGTCCGACCTGTGGTCCCTGGGCGCGCTGCTGTGCACGGTGCTGAGCGGTGAATCGCCGTTCCGGCGCGACTCGTTGGGCGGCATCCTGCACGCCGTCGTCTTCGACGAGATCCGGCCACCCGAAGAGGCCCGGCCGCTGCTGCCCGTCGTACGGGGACTGCTCGAACGCGATCCGGAACGGCGGCTGGGGGCGGCGGAGGCGGAGCGGATGCTGCGGGCCTTCCTGAAGACGGGGCGCACACCGCAGGCGGGCACAGGGCGGGCGCCGAAGGCGGCGGACGGGCGCGCCGCGCACCCGACGCGGGGCTACACGCCGACCCAACAGGACGTTCCGCTACGGGAGTTGGCGCCACCCAAGCCGTCGACACCGTCACCCACGCCCCCCGTCACGGACGTGCCGCCCGCTCGGCGTTCCACGCGCGGTGTCCTCGTGGCCGCGTTGCTGGTCGCGGCGATGGCGGGTGCGGGGGTGTCGGCGGCGGCGCTGTTGATGCGCGGGGACGGCAAGGAGGCCTCCCCGCCGGCGAGTTCGGCGCCGTTGACCTCGACCAGCACCGGGACGAGGTCATCGCCGTCGCCCACCCCCACCCCCAAGCCCTCGAAGACCGCCAACACCCCCACCGCTCCCTCCGGTTACCGTGTCGCCCACGACCCCGACGGCTTCGCGCTCGCCGTACCGGAGGACTTCACGCGCGTCCCTCAGGGCGAGCGGATCTTCTACATGTCGCCGGGGGAGACCTTCCGCCTCGGCATCAGGATGTCCGACCCCGCAGCGGGCGGCCCGCTCGCGGTGATGAAGAGTGCGGCGGCCAAGGGGGCGGACACGAACCCCGGTTACCACGACGGCAAGGTCACCGACACCACCCACTACGGACACCCCGCCGCGCTCTGGGAGTTCACCTGGAACGGCTTCAGCACGGCGGAGGGGCCCCGGCACACCTACGACCTGTGCTGGGAGGAGGGTGGCCGGATGTACGACGTGTGGGTGTCGGCGCCGGTCGGGAAGGTGCGGGAGGCGAAGGAGTACTTCGACGTCGCGCTGGACACGTTCGTACCGGCGTGACTCGTATCGTTCGTACCGGAGCAAAAGGGAGATAGGTGACCGTTCGAGTCACGGGTGTGTGACCGGAACGCGTTCACTGTGGATACGGGAGCGGTCGCCGCGATATGGATGGACCCATGAGCAGCGACGGGGGACAGGGCGGCGGGTCCGACGAGACGACGAGTTTTGTTCTGCAACCACCGAGACCGAGGGTGCCACAGCCCTCGCGGGACAGTGGCACCGGACGTCTGATCGCCGGGCGCTACCGGCTACTCGCCAAGCTCGGGCACGGTGGTATGGGCACGGTGTGGCGAGCCCGGGACGAGGCGATGGACCGCGAGGTCGCCGTCAAGGAGCCCCGTGTCCCGGACCATCTTCCCGAACGCGAACGCGACAACGCGTTCGAACGGATGCGCCGCGAGGCGCGCGCGGCGGCTCGGCTCGACCATCCGGCCGTCGTGACCGTGCACGACGTGGCCGTCGTCGACGGCCGGCCGTGGATCGTGATGGAGCTGGTGACCGGCCGCTCCCTGGGCGAGGTACTGCAGGAGGGCACCCTCGGCGCGCGCGACGCGGCCCGTGTCGGCCTCCAGGTGCTGGGCGCCCTCGAAGCCGCGCACGTGGCGGGCGTTCTGCATCGTGACGTCAAGCCGGACAACGTCCTGCTCGGCCGCCACGACCGGGTGGTCCTGACCGACTTCGGGATAGCCCAGATAGAGGGCGAGACGAATCTGACCGACACGGGCGGCTTCGTCGGCTCGCCCGAATACATCGCGCCGGAAAGGGTGTTGGGCCAGCGCCCCGGCCCCGCCTCCGATCTGTGGTCGCTCGGTGTGGTCCTGTACGCGGCGACCGAGGGCGTCTCCCCGTTCCGCCGCAGCAACACCCCCGCCACCCTCCAGTCGGTCCTCAACTCCGTGCCCGCACCGCCGGTTTCGGCGCCGGGCCCGCTCGCCGACCTCATCACCGGCCTGCTGGCCAAGGACCCGGCGAGCCGCCCGGACGCGGCCCGGGTGCGCGCCGTACTCGAATCGGTGGCGAACCCGCCGGCCCCGGCGTCGACGCAGGAGGTGCGCTACGTCCAAGGAGCCCCGGGGAAGCGCCGGTTGGGCCGCAGGACGTGGTTCGGGCTCGGTGCCGTGGTCGTCGCGGGCGCGGTGGCGGGCGCGTACCTGGTGATCGCGGACCCGTTCGCGGGGCCGCTCCCGGACGGCTGGAAGAAGCACCACGAGTCCGATGTGGCCGCGACACTCGCCGTCCCGGCCGCGTACAAGCGGACCACCCCCGACCGCACTTCGGACAAGAGCCACTGGGTCACGTACACCGACCCGAGCGGCAGCATCTGGGTCTTCCTGAGCCTCGACAAGAAGTCCGAGGACCCCAACGGGTACATCAAGGACTCGGCGGCGGCCGAAATGTACTCGGACAACGGCGACTTCAAGACCAACGGCAGCGTCGACCTCGACATGGGCAAGGCCAAGGAGACCGTCCCGAAGCCGACCGGCACCTACCGGGGCGAACCGTCCGCCGAGAACACGGTCGTCTACGACTCCGACGACACCCAGAACCCCCTTCCCCGCGAGCTGCGGATCCTCTACTACAAGACCTCCGCCGGGGACATGTACCGGCTCACCGTCAGCTATCCGGGCAAGGGCGATTTCACCGCCCGTGGCCGCGAGGTGGCGCGGGCGGCGATCGCCAACCTGGACGTCGACAGCCGGTGAGCGCTGCCGCGGCCGTGAAACAACTCCGTTGTCAGTGGCTGCAGTTAAGGTCATCCTCTCTTGACCGGATCTTGGGAGGGGATTGACCTTGAGGACGTCCGACTGGAGACGCGCAGGGATGACCTGCGCGGCCGCGGCACTGACCACCGCCGCCCTGACGGGCGTTGCTGCGGCGGCCGGCGACACCGAGGCGCCGCAGGCGCCGGTCGTCTCGTCGCCGGAGTACCCGGACGACGGCAACTGGCATGACGGTGTGGGTAGTTACGGCACGTTCGTCATCGACTCGGCGTCCGACGACGTGGTGTCGTACCGCTACGACTGGACGGGCGACGTGCCCCGGACCCTCACGGCGGCCGAGCCCGGCGCCGCGGTCTCCCTGCGCTGGCTGCCGCAGCGGGAGGCGCCGGTGTACCTCACGGTCCAGGCGATCGACGGCGCGGGCAACGCCAGCTCCGTCACCACCTACGCCGTCAAGGTCGGCGAAGGCAGGGCGGCTGTCTCCCACTGGGACCCGCAGCACGACTCCGGCGCGGACACCGGCACCGGCGTCACCCCCGACGCACCGGGCCCCACCGGGACGAGCGTCGCCTCCGCCGCCCGGTTCGACGGCACAGCCGAGGCGTACGCCACGCTCGACTCCCCGGTGGACACGGCGAAGATCTTCTCGGTCGGCGCGTGGGTCCGCCCGGACGCGCTCGACACCGACATGACGGCCGTGAGCCAGGCGGGCTTCTCCCTGGGCACGGCGACGAACTCGGCGAGCGGCGCCCCCACTTGGTCCTTCGCGCTGCCCACCGAGGACGGCGGCACCACACGCGTCACCGGCGGCTCCCCGGAGCAGGGCGAGTGGGCCCACCTCGTCGGCGTGTACGACACCGAGCAGCACACGGCCACTCTCTTCGTCGACGGAGACCTCGCCGGCACGGCCGTCGACACGGTCGCGACCGGCGGCACGGGCACCCTGCGGCTCGGCGCGGGCGCCGACCCGGCCACCGCGCACTGGCACGGCCTGCTCACCGAAGTGGACGTCTGGGACCGGGTGTTCGTCCCCGGCGATATCACGGCCGCGGCCACGCGCACCCCGCAGCGCCAGGGCTACTGGGCCCTGGACACGGCGACCGACGGCACGAGCCCCGAGTACACGGGCGGCGACCCGCTCACCCTGGCGGGCGACGCGTCGATCTACACGGCCACCGACGACTGCGACGTGAACCCCGACTGCACCCCGGTGCAGTACCCCATGGTGGGCTCCGGCGACCTCCTCCTGGACGGCGACGGCGACTACGCGACCACACCGGACGCGGTACGGCCCTCCGACGCGGGCTTCTCGGTCACGGCTCACGTCCGCCTCGACGAGGACACGGCCACGCACGACATGACGGTGCTGTCCCAACCCGGCGAGCACACCGACCTGTTCACCCTGCGCTACGTCGCCGCCTCCAAGTCGTGGGAGGCCGTGGTCGCCAAGGAGGACAGCGCCGGCGCGCCCACCACGACGGTCACCGCACCCGTCGCCCACAGCCGGTCGGACGGCGCCGAGTTCCTCGCGGTGGTCTACGACGAGAAGCTCGACCAGCTGCGGCTGTACGTCGGCAATGCGTACGCCGACGACACCGCGAGTGTCGCGGGCGACGACGCCTGGACGCCCACCGGCGCCCTCCAGCTCGGCCGGACCCTCGCCACGACCGGCGGCACGGACTACCTGGCCGGCGAGATCGACGAGGTGCACACCTACGCGGGCGTACTGGACCGGACCCGGCTGCAGCTGCTGACAGCGGGCGGCACGGACATCTGACCGGGTGACGGACGCCGGGGAGGTGGCGGTGGGGACGCGTGAGGAGGCGGCGGGGCACGAGGAGTCGGCGTTCACGAGTGTGCGTGCGCTCGGTGATCGTGGTCTGCCGCAGGACGTGATCGACGTGCACGCGGCCTGCCGCCACCACTCCGTGATCGAGCTGGAGCAGTTGGGCCTGCGGTACGACGGATCGGACTTCGACCTCTTCGCGCTGCGGGACCGGCTGGAGGGCGTCGTCTGGATGAGCGACGAGCAGTTCGCGGCCCACGGACTCGGCCCGGAGGAGATCGAGGAGCTGCGGCGATGGGCCCTGGAATGGGAATCCGACCTGGGGCTGAGACTCGCGGAGGAGTACGACGACCCCGAGGACGGGTAGCTACGAACTCACCGCCGACATCCGGTACTTGCCCGGAGTCACCCCGAACTCCCGGCTGAACGCGTGCGACAGGGCGTACGGGCTCCCATATCCCGCCTCGCGGGCCACGGTTGCCAGCGAGGCGTCCGTGTCCCGCAGGCGGGTCGCCGCCAAGGTCAGCCGCCACCACGTCAGATACGCCATCGGCGCCCGACCCACCAACGCGGTGAACCGGCGGGCCAGCGTCGCCCGGGACACGCCCGCCGCCGCGGCCAGCCGGTCGTTGGTCCAGGGGGCGGCCGGATCGGAGTGCAGCGCCCGCAGCGCGGCCGTGGTCACCGGATCGCTCAGCACGGACGGCCAA
The DNA here is from genome assembly GCF_053598575.1 of Streptomyces sp. NPDC001100. Classification (NCBI taxonomy): domain Bacteria; kingdom Bacillati; phylum Actinomycetota; class Actinomycetes; order Kitasatosporales; family Streptomycetaceae; genus Streptomyces; species Streptomyces sp. NPDC001100. The sequence goes on along the minus strand of NZ_JBSFKO010000002.1, from coordinate 345,411 downwards.
CCGCCCGTCTCCGCCTCGCTCATCCAGGCCCGCACCATGTAGATCAGCAGCAGGTCGAGCAGGCTCGGCAGCGCCAGGCAGGCCCCCGGCCGCCGTTCGTCCAACTCCTGTGCCAACAGGTCCACGGCGGACCGGAGTTCGGGATGGCGGCCGACCCGGTTCGGCAGATGGACCACCTCCGGCAGCTCCGCCATCAGCGGATGCGTACGGCTCCGGTCCAGCCGGTACTTCCCGCACAGCAACTCCACCTCGGGCCCGTCCCCGACCGGCCGGCGCATCTCCTCGAACGGCACCGCCCGCGCCGTGTCTCCGGACGGGTCGGCCAGCACATGTCCCGCGCCGTGCGGCAGCAGTACGACATCCCCGGCGCCCAGCGCCACCGGCTCACCGCCCCCGTCGGGCACCAGCCGACAACTCCCCGCGAGCACGACATGGAACCCGGCACCCTCGTACGGCGCCAGCCGCGTGCACCAACTCCCGCCCACCCGAAGCCGGTTGGAGGAGGCCCGCCCGGTCCGTACGGCGGAGATCGCGTCGCTCACCACGTCCATACCGGAACCCTACGACAGGGGTGCGCCGGTGAGCCGTATGCGTATCCGAGTGAGCAGATCTCGCATTGAGACACTCACTTCTGGCTCCCTAAGCTCCTTTCCATGACCGAGGACAACGCACAGACCTTCATGATCGGTGACGTCGAAGTCGTCCGAGTCGTCGAGTGGGAGAGGCCCTACGTGCCTGTCCGGACCCTCGTCCCGGACCTGCCCCCCGAAGTGTGGCCGGACGACCACGAGACGCCCGCGGTCGTGGCGCTCCAGACCTGGGTGCTGCGCAGCGCCGGACGGACCGTGCTCGTGGACACCGGCGTCGGCAACGGCCGGGAGCGGCCCGGCAATCCGCTGTTCCACATGAGCCGGGGCGACCTGCCGGGCCGGCTGGCGCGGGCCGGCGTACGGCCGGAGGAGGTCGACGTCGTCGTCAACACCCACATCCACGGCGACCACGTCGGCTGGAACACCCATGACGTGGACGGGAGTTGGCAGCCGCTGTTTCCCAACGCGCGCTATCTCCTCCCCGCCGCCGACGACTTCCACTTCGGCCCCGACAACCACTACGGCGGCGCGGTACGGCCCGACGACCGGCTGACCTACGAGGACAGCGTCGCGCCCGTGCACCGCGCCGGGCTGGCCACCCTGTGGGACGGCACCCACCGCGTAGACGAACACCTCACGCTGGAGTCCGCGCCCGGACACACTCCGGGTTCGTCCGTCCTCCGGGTCGCCTCGGGCGGTGAACGGGCCGTGTTCGTCGGGGACTTGCTGCACAGCCCGGTCCAGATCGCGCACCCCGAGTGCAGCAGCTGCTTCTGCCTCGACCCCCGGCAGGCCGCCCGGAGCCGTCGGCGTGTGCTCGAACGGGCGGCGGACGAAGGGGAGTTGGTGATTCCGGCGCACTTCGGCGGGAGCGGTGTCGCGGAGGTGCAGCGGGCGGGCGACACGCTGACGCCCGGGAAGTAGGACGCGCGTCGACAAGGCCGTATCCGGCACGGTACTGATGGGGTATGAGCGAAGTCGGCGAACAGGTGCGCGACGGACGGTTGGTCGGCGGTCGCTACCGGCTGCTCGAACGGATCGGTTCCGGTGGCATGGGCACCGTATGGCGGGCCTTCGACGAACTCGTGGACCGCGAAGTCGCCGTGAAACAGCCGCGGTTGCCCGGCGACCCGGAGGACGAGGAGTTCCGGCGCGCCGCCCACCGCCTCTACCGCGAGGCACGCGCCGCCGCCCGCGTCGACCACCCCTCCGCCGTCTCCATCCACGACGTCGTCATCGAGGACGACCAACTCCCGTGGATCGTCATGGAGTTGGTGCGTGGCGAGTCTCTGCACGAACTGCTCGGGCGCGGACGCCTCGTCCCCGCCGAGGCCGCGCGCATCGGCCGTGCCGTGCTCGGCGCCCTGAGCGCGGCGCACGCCGTGGGGATAGTGCACCGGGACGTGAAGCCCGCCAACGTCCTGCTGGGCCCCCACGACCGGGTCGTCCTCACCGACTTCGGCATCGCGCACATCCAGGGCGAGGAATCCCTCACCGCCAGCGGCGAGTTCGTCGGCTCGCTGGAGTTCATCGCCCCCGAGCGCATGTCCGGCACCGGTGCAGGACCCGCCTCCGACCTGTGGTCGCTCGGCGTACTCCTGTACGCGGCCGTCGAAGGCGCGTCCCCCTTCCGCCGTACGACCGTGGAGTCCACCCTCGGCGCGATCCTGTCCGGCGAACCGCCCGAGCCGACCCGGGCGGGCCCCCTCGGACCGCTCATCGTGAGGATGCTGGCCCGCGACCCGGAGGAGCGGCCGGGGGCGGAGGAGGTGGCCGCGGTACTGGAGGCGGTGGCCGCGGGGAAGGACGTACCGGAGCCGGCGGTCGCCCTTCAGGACACGGAGCCCGAAGAACTCGAAGAAGCGGCCACCGTCCCCGACGCCGTACCGGAAACCGAACCCGGACCGGACCGCAGGCCCAAGCCCCGCCCCCGCCGCACCCTCCTCGTCACCCTCGGGGCACTCCTCCTGGCGGGCCTCGTCCTCGGCACCGTCCTGGAGAGACCCCTCGGCAAGGACCCGGACTCCTGGACCGCCCACCAGCGGGACGGTATGAACGCGGTCCTCTTCCTCCCGCCCCAGTACCAGCTTCTGGAGACGCAGGCGGCAGCCGGCAGCCGCACTGTCACCTACGGCGCCGGAGCCCTCCGTGTCCGCCTCACCGAATGGGGGAAGGCCACCGACGCGCCCCTCGCCGAGGCGCGCACCCTGGGCCGGGGCACGGCGAACCCGCAGTACACCCGCACCAGCTTCCGCGGAAACAAGGACGCGGTCCTCGCCGACACCACCTACGCACAGTCCGGCGTCCCCACCCGCGCCATGGCCCTGATCGTCCGCACCGTCGACCACCGCATGTACGAACTGCGCGTGGACATGCCCAAGGGCACGCCCGCGGAGAAGAAGGGCACCGCGCTCTTCAAGGGCGCCCGAGCCCGGCTCACCCTGCCGAAAAAGTGATCAAGAGGGGATCCAACGGTGATCGTCCCCGCACAACGCGCTGATCAGCGCATTCGTTGCCAGTGATCGCTGGCGTGGTGTGAGCGCCTGGTGAATCCCGATTACCGACGGGTACCCAAACCCCTCGTGGCGGCATACCCTGCCGCACATGACGGACTCGCAGGCCCCGGAAAAGACCGGTACGGAAACGACGACCGGCACAAACCCCCTCGCGCCGGCCCCCGCAGGCGCCCGTACCGCCGCCGACGTGGTCACCCCGGAGCTGGTCGCCCAGCTCACGAAGGGTGTGGCCGGTTCCGGGCGGACCGCCAACCACACGCCGTTCACCGGTGAGAAGCTCGCCGACCTGCCCGAGTCCACCCCCGAGGACGTGGCGAAGGCCTTCGACGCGGCCCGCGCCGCACAGGCCCTCTGGGTGCAGACGCCGGTACGGCAGCGCGCGGCCGTCCTGCTGCGCTTCCACGACCTCGTCCTCGCCCGCCAGGCCGAGGTCCTCGACCTGATCCAGCTGGAGACCGGCAAGGCACGGCTGCACGCCCACGAGGAGGTGCAGGCCGTCGCCGTCGCGGCCCGCCACTACGGCCGCAAGGCCCCCGCCTACCTCAAGCCGAAGCGGCACACCGGCGCCGTCCCGACCCTCACCAAGGTCACCGAACTCCGCCACCCGCGCGGGGTAGTCGGTCAGATCGCCCCCTGGAACTACCCGCTCGAACTCTCCGTCGGCGACGCCCTCCCGGCCTTCGTCGCGGGCAACGCGGTCGTCATGAAGCCGGACACCGAGACCTGCCTCACCGCCCTCTGGGCCCGCGACCTCCTCATCGAGGCCGGCCTGCCCGCCGACGTCTTCCAGGTCGTTCTCGGCGAGGGCCCGGTCGTCGGCCCCGAGGTCGTCAAGCACGCCGACTACGTCTCCTTCACCGGCTCCACCCGCACCGGGCGCGAGGTCGCGCAGGGCGCGGCGGCCCGGCTGGTCGGTGTCTCCCTCGAACTCGGCGGAAAGAACGCCATGTTGGTCCTGGAGGACGCCGACCTCGACAAGGCGGCGGCGGGCGCGGTCCGCGCCTGCTTCTCCTCCGCCGGCCAACTGTGCATCTCCATCGAGCGGTTGTACGTCCACGAGTCGATCGCCGACGCCTTCCTGGAACGCTTCGCCGCCCGCACCAAGGCCATGCGCCTGGGCACCTCCCTCGCCTACGGCGCCGACATGGGATCGCTCGTGGGGGATCGGCAGTTGGAGACGGTGACGCGCCACGTCGAGGAGGCCGTCGCCAAGGGCGCCAAGGTGATCGCGGGCGGAGTCGCCCGCCCGGACATCGGCCCGTACTTCTTCGAACCGACCATCCTCGACGGCGTGGAAGCCCCGATGTCGGTGTGCGGCGAGGAGACCTTCGGCCCGGTCGTCTCCATCTACCGCTTCACGACGGAGGACGAGGCGGTGGAAGCGGCCAACTCCACGTCCTACGGCCTCAATTCCTCGGTCTGGACGAAGGACGGCCGCCGCGGCCGTGCCGTCGCCGCCCGCCTGCGCACCGGCACGGTCAACGTCAACGAGGGCTACGCCTCCGCCTACGGCAGCGTCCAGTCCCCCATGGGCGGCATGAAGGACTCCGGCCTCGGCCGCCGCCACGGCTCCGAGGGCATCCTCAAGTACACCGAGGCCCAGACGGTCGCCCAGCAGCGGTTGTTGCCGATGGCCCCGTCACTGGGCATGACCGACGAGGCGTACGCCCAGTTCATGAGCCGCAGCCTGAGGGTGATGAAGGCCTTGCGGCTCAAGTAGAAAACCCTGGTTCTCGACGGTTCTCAACGAGGAGAGCATGTGCCACAGGACACCTACGACTACGACGTCATCGTCGTCGGCTCGGGCTTCGGCGGTTCCGTAACCGCCCTGCGCCTGACGGAGAAGGGCTACCGCGTAGGTGTCCTGGAGGCCGGTCGCCGCTTCACCCCGTCGACCCTCCCCAAGAACTCGTGGGACCTGAAGAACTACCTCTGGGCCCCCAGGCTCAACCTCTACGGCCTCCAGCGCATCCACCTGCTCGGCAACGTCATGGTCCTCGCCGGCGCGGGCGTGGGCGGCGGCTCCCTGAACTACGCCAACACCCTGTACGTCCCGCCGAAGCCGTTCTTCGAAGATCCCCAGTGGCGCGACATCACGGACTGGCAGGAGGAGTTGGCCCCGTACTACGACCAGGCCCGCCGCATGCTCGGCGTACGGCTCAACCCGACGATGACCCCGTCCGACGTCCATCTGAAGGCCGCGGCCCAGCGGATGGGCGTGGGCGACACCTTCCACATGGCCCCGGTGGGCGTCTTCTTCGGCGACGGCGAGGACGCCGACGGCACCGCGAAGGCCAGGCCCGGCGAGCAGGTCGCCGACCCGTACTTCGGCGGCGCGGGTCCGGCCCGCAAGGCCTGCACCGAGTGCGGCGAGTGCATGACGGGCTGCCGGCACGGCGCCAAGAACACCCTCAACGAGAACTACCTCCACCTCGCCGAGAAGGCGGGCGCCGAGGTCCACCCGATGACGACGGTCGTGTCCGTCACCGACGACTCGCAGGGCGGCTACGCGGTGGGGACCCTGCCCACGGACGCGAGGAAGTCGTCGAAGGGCCGCACCTTCAAGGCCCGCAGGGTCGTCCTCGCGGCCGGCACCTACGGCACCCAGACCCTGCTGCACCGCATGAAGGCGGGCGGCCAACTGCCCTACCTCTCCGAGAAGCTGGGCGAACTCACCCGCACCAACTCGGAGGCGCTGGTCGGCGCCCAGACGAACGACCGCCGCTACCGCAGGGCGACCGGCACCGCGAAGGCCGACTTCACCCGCGGAGTCGCCATCACCTCCTCGATCCACCCCGACGAGAACACCCACATCGAACCGGTCCGCTACGGCAAGGGCTCCAACTCGATGGGCGGCCTCTCCATCCTCCAAGTCCCTTACGCGGAGGGCTCGTCGAGGGTCCTGGCCTGGCTGGCGAACGCGGCCCGCCACCCGCTCCTGGTCCTTCGCTCGCTCTCCAACCGCCGCTGGTCGGAACGGACCATCATCGGCCTGGTGATGCAGTCGCTGGACAACTCCCTGACCACGTATCTGAAACAGGACGGCTTGGGGAAGGGGTTGTTGACGGCCCGTCAGGGGCACGGCGCCCCCAACCCCAAGCAGATCAGGGCGGCTTCGGAGGCCGCGGCGGCCATCGCCGCCGAGATCAACGGCTTCGCGGGCTCCAACGTCGGCGAACTGATGGGCACCCCGCTCACCGCCCACTTCCTCGGCGGCTGCCCCATCGGCGCCTCCCGCGAGACCGGCGTGATCGACCCGTACCACCGCCTCTACGGCCACCCCGGCATCTCGGTCGTCGACGGCGCGGCCGTCTCGGCGAACCTCGGCGTCAACCCGTCGCTCACCATCACCGCGCAGGCCGAGCGCGCGATGTCGTACTGGCCCAACAAGGACGAGCCGGACCCGCGTCCGCGCCAAGGGGCCTCGTACGAACGGCTGAAGCCGGTGGAACCGCGTCGACCGGCGGTACCCGAGGGGGCGTTCGGCGCGCTGAAGCTGCCGTTCCTGGGGATGCCGACGGTGCCGCCGAAGTCGTAGAAGACAAGCGGTCGTAGAAGACGAGCGGCCGTAGAAGACAAGCGGTCGTAGAAGACGAGCGGCAGTTGCCGACGAGCGGCAGTCGCCGTGGAGGCGGAGACAGACAGAAGGACCTGCGCCCCCCTCCGAGCGCAGGTCCTTCTGTGTCGAGCGAGCTACGGGTTACGCGCTCTCTCCGGTCTTGCGCCGACGCACCATGACCACCGCGGCGGCACCCGCGACGACCGCCGCGCCGCCCACGAGGCCGATCACCGGCAGGGCGGAGCTGGAGCCGGTCTCGGCGAGGTTGCCGGTGGCCTCGTTGACGCCGCCCTGGGGCTTCAGGTCGTCGTTGGTCCCGGTGGGCTTCTGGCCGGTCGGCTTGGCCTCGCCGACATCGCCGGGCTTGCTGCCGGCGGCGAGCACGGAGAACTCGTAGAAGTCACCGTTGCCGTAGCAGGAGTCGCCCTTGCCCGCGTAGATCGCCTGGCTCAGCGCGAACGACGAGCCCGCGGGGGCCTCGCGCTTGATCTGCACGCGCAGGTCGAGCGTGGTCGAGGAGTTCTTCTCCAGGGTGGGAAGAATCGCGACGATGCTGCCGGGCAGCGTGGTCGTGCTGCTGCCGGAGCCGACGGTCTCCTGGTAGGAGTCGGTCCACTTGCCGTCCTGCTTCAGCTGGATCTCGGCCAGGTCCAGCATGAGCGAGTCGTTCTCGTTCACGTCGTCGCTGTACTCGGTGAGCGCGTTGATCCAGACGTTCTGCAGGTCCTTGGCCGAGGCGTTCTTCACCACGAACTTGAAGGTGTGCCAGCCGGAACCGGCGACGATCTTGTTCGGCAGCCCGGTGATCGACGCGGTGAGCTTCTCGTCCAGGTCGAAGGTCTTGCAGTCCGCGTACGGGTCGAAGTCGTCGGACGGCTTGCTCGGCGACGCGGACGGGCTCGGCGACGCGCTGCCGCTGGGGGAGTCCGACGCGGCGGGGCTGCTGGTGTCCGCAGCCGGGGAGCTGGTGTCCGAGGCGGGGGTGCTGGTGTCCGCCGCCGGGCTGCTCGCGTCCGAAGCGGGAGTGCTGTCGTCGGCGGCGGGGGTGCTCGCGTCGGCCGCCGGGCTGCTGTCCTCGGCCGCGGGGCTGCTGGCCGACGTGTCCGGCGAGTCGCCGTCGGCGAACGCGGCCGGCGCCGACAGCAGGGCGAGGGGGGCTATGGCGGCCGTCGCGGCGACCGCGGCCATGACACGGCGAAGCTTCATGAAGTCCTCAAGAAGTCCGGAGTGCTGCGACAGTGCAGCACGCTGGGTCGGAGGGCTCCGCGTGTGGGGCGCGGGTGTGGCCCTTGTTCTGCAGGTGTGACCGGGGAAACCTGTGAATGGTTGTGTGAATCCTCACCTGATTCTTATGTGGGCTGTGTCACACCCAGGTTCTGCTTGTGAACACGCTTTCGGGCACCTACAACTACCTGGTGTCTGACAAACCGTCCGAGGAACCGTCCTCGACCCCGGAGATCCCCGACGACGTCTGGGACAAGTTCGCCCGTGACACGGAGCGTGACATCCGGGCCTCCGCCCAGAAGGAACCGTCCGCGCGCGCCCGCCAGGTGACCGAGCGGCTGAAGAAGGCCGAGCAGCCCGAGGGCTGGCGCACCGGTCCGGCCTGGCAGGAGATGAACGGGCGGGCTCGGCGCAGGCGCCGCCTGTGGGCCGTACTCGGCGTCCCGCTCGCCGTGGTCGTAGCCGTGGTCGCGATGAAACCCTCGTTGCTGCCCGGTGACCCCTTCGGCACCGAGGCGGACTCGGACTCCGCGTCCCCGCTCGCCCCGGAGACCGCCGCCCCGACCGCCGCGCCCTCCACCGTGGACCCCCAAATACCCACCCTGGACCGGCCGTTCGCCGGTTCACCCGCTCTGAACTGGGCCGACGGCGCGGCCGGCATCATCCTGCCGAAGGCGACCGCCGTGGGCAGCTTCTCGAAGGACCGGGTCGAACTGGCCCTCCAGCAGACGAAGATCCTGCTCGTCGCGTCCAACCTCGACCCGAAGACGATCGCCGGCGCCCGCCCGTCCGCCGCGCTCGCCGTCCTCGACCCGAAGCAGCCCAAGGTGCTCGCCGAGCTGAAGGCCTCCCTGATCCTTCCGACCAAGGACAACGACCCCACCCTGCTGTTCAGCCGCTTCGATCCCAAGGAAGTCCGGCTGGTCGGCAAGGTGGTGAAGACCCGCGGCCGCATCACCTTCGCGAAGGACTCCAGCGGGGGCGTCACCGTCCACGCCGACTACACCTTCGTCTATCCGCTGGTCCGGACCGACGGTTCCACCGAGGTCGCCCGCACCATCGTCCGCCGGGTGATCGACACCGAGATCCTCGACCCCGCCCGCTACCAGGCCACCCCCGGCCTGCTGACCCTCACCCTCAACAACGCGGACTTCGGCAACTCGGCCTGCGACGTCTACGACGGCTATCTGCACCCGCAGTTCGACTCCGACGCCACGTCGTCCCCGACGGGCGCGACACCTTCGGGCCCGACCACGGACCCGTACGACCGCAGCCGGGACATCGGCAAGGGCCAGGGCACCTGCGGGACGGTGAGCCGGACCTAGGAGCACGCGAGAACGTGTAGGAACGAACGCGAGAACGTGTAGGAACGCAAGCGAAGGGCCCCGCGGGACGGAGCCGCGGGGCCCTTCTCCGTCAGCACCGACGTCAGGGCAGCGCCGGTGCCTGGGAGCGGCGCCGGGGGGTTGCGCCGCTGGTCTCAAGTTGTTTTCAGTGCCCCGGGTCGGCGCCCCGGCGCACAGGGGGCGCGCGCTTGGTCTCGACCTTTGGCAGTGGGACGGTGCACCGCAATGCGGTTGGCTGCTATGGGACTTGGAGCTCAGAGAGAAGCTCCGGGAGAACTCGGGGGCTTCTAGGCATCGTGCTGGATGGAGACGACGACCGCAACCGTTCGATCCGGCTTTGTGCATTTTTGCAGTTTCCGCCGGGCGGCCCCGGGCGTCCCCGGAGCCGACCGTTCTCTTGGGTGACCGGGCTGCTGTCCCCTGCCGTCCGGTCACGACCCTGGAGCGAGGTCCCACGACGTACGGCACGATCCGTACGTCTCATCGCCCCAGCGAGCCACGCGTGGTTCTTTCGGGCCCGCCCCTGGCTGGCACGGACACCCCCACCAACGAAGCGGTTCCCGGAGCGGTCACGCGCCGTACGGGTGAGACGGGGCTCGAACTCAGATCCGCCCCCGCGACAGTTCGAGCAGCGTCATCGCGAGCGCGGTGCCGGGCCTGCCGAGCGCGTCCCTGTAGCGGCCGAGGATCTCGTTCTCCCGCGACAGGTGCACCCGTCGGCCGCCGGAGGCGATCCGCGTCTCCTGCACGACGGCGGACACGGCGACCCGTTCCTGGATCAGCCCGATGATCCGGTCGTCGAGAGCGTCGATCCGCTCACGGGCGTCGGCGATGGTCTGCTCGGGGGTGGAGGTGGTCATGAGGGGGCTCCTGGTGGCTTGGAACGCCTGGACCGACGGACCGGGAAACGACAGGCGCCCCGGGCCTTGTCGGCCCGGGGCGCCTGGAAAGTCGCTTGTCAGTAACTCAAGCAGCTCGACCATGGCAGCCGGCGGGCCGGTTGCCATAGGTAAAGAGGAAGGTCGGGTGCGTGAGCATGGGGCGAGTATGCCACAGCACTTCTGCGGCGGCCTGAGTCGGGCGGTGGCTTCTGCGGCGCCCGTCCAGTCGACCGACTCGGGCGGTGGCTTCTACGGCGCCCATCCAGCCCACCGAGTCGGGCAGTGGGTGGGCATAGGTCCCGGGGGTCCGGGGGCGGAGCCCCGGGAGACGGCGAGGTGTCCCACGCGACCCCCGTTAGAATCGGTACCCAAGACCCCCGCCCCACCGCCGGAAGGCCCCCGTGTCAGCAGCGACCCCCGCCCCCGACACCGTCCTGGTCGTCGACTTCGGCGCGCAGTACGCCCAGCTCATCGCCCGCCGCGTCCGCGAGGCCCGGGTCTACAGCGAGATCGTGCCGAGCACCATGCCGGTCGCCGAGATGCTCGCCAAGAACCCGGCGGCGATCATCCTCTCCGGCGGCCCCTCGTCCGTGTACGCGGAGGGCGCCCCCCGCCTGGACCGCGAACTGTTCGAGGCCGGCGTCCCGATCTTCGGCATGTGCTACGGCTTCCAGTTGATGGCGACGACCCTCGGCGGCACCGTCGACAACACGGGCGCCCGCGAGTACGGCCGTACGCCCCTGCACGTCTCCCGGTCGTCCTCCACCCTCTTCGAGGGCACCCCGGACGAGCAGTCCGTGTGGATGTCCCACGGCGACGCCTGCTCCGCCGCCCCCGAGGGCTTCACGGTCACCGCGTCCACGGACGTCGTCCCGGTCGCGGCCTTCGAGAACGACGAGAAGAAGCTGTACGGCGTCCAGTACCACCCCGAGGTCATGCACTCCACGCACGGCCAGCAGGTCCTGGAGCACTTCCTGTACCGCGGCGCGGGCCTCACCCCGTCCTGGACCACCGGCAACGTGATCGACGAGCAGGTCGCGGCGATCCGCGAGCAGGTCGGCGACAAGCGCGCCATCTGCGGTCTGTCCGGCGGCGTCGACTCCGCCGTGGCCGCCGCCCTGGTCGCGCGTGCCATCGGCGACCAGCTGACCTGCGTCTACGTCGACCACGGTCTGATGCGCAAGGGCGAGACCGAGCAGGTCGAGAAGGACTTCGTGGCCGCGACCGGCGTCAAGCTCGTCGTCGTGGACGCGGAGGAGCGCTTCCTCACCGCGCTCAAGGGGGTCTCCGACCCCGAGCAGAAGCGGAAGATCATCGGCCGCGAGTTCATCCGCGTCTTCGAGCAGGCGCAGGCCGAGATCATCGCGGACGAGGGGCCCGAGGTCGCCTTCCTGGTGCAGGGCACGCTGTACCCGGACGTCGTCGAGTCGGGCGGCGGCACCGGCACGGCCAACATCAAGTCCCACCACAACGTCGGCGGCCTGCCGGAAGACCTCGAATTCAAGCTCGTCGAACCGCTGCGCAAGCTGTTCAAGGACGAGGTCCGGATGGTCGGCCAGGAGCTGGGCCTGCCGGACGAGATCGTCCAGCGCCAGCCCTTCCCGGGCCCCGGCCTCGGCATCCGCATCGTCGGCGAGGTCACCAAGGAGCGCCTCGACCTGCTCCGCGACGCCGACGCCATCGCCCGCGAGGAACTGACCGCGGCCGGCCTCGACCGCGACATCTGGCAGTGCCCGGTGGTCCTGCTCGCCGACGTCCGCAGCGTCGGCGTCCAGGGCGACGGCCGCACCTACGGACACCCCATCGTCCTGCGCCCGGTCTCCTCCGAGGACGCGATGACGGCCGACTGGTCCCGCCTCCCGTACGACGTCCTCGCGAAGATCTCCACCCGCATCACCAACGAGGTCGCCGACGTCAACCGGGTCGTCCTCGACATCACCTCGAAGCCCCCGGGGACCATCGAGTGGGAGTGAGCCCTCCGGGGCCCGTCAGGGCCCTTCTGGCTCCTTGAGGCTCAGGTCCGCTTGAGGGTCCGCACCGGCCCTCCGGGCTTCCAGACCTGCACGACGAGATACGTCTCGTCCTCGACGTAGGTCCGCACGACCTCGGTCAACTCGGTGCGGAAGAGGTGGAACGGCTCCGGCGGTTCCACCTCTTTCCTGTACGCCCCCTTCACCCCGGCATCCGTCACCTCCACCGCCCGCCCGCTCACCCGTACGTCCCCGCCGTGCGTGTCCGTGCCCGGGCCCGGGTTCGCCTGGAGCGCGAAGCGCGCATCGCGCCGCAGATCCAGCGCCTTGAGCGAGTCGGGCATCATTCCCAGCCACAACTCGCCGTCCAGGAACCGCGCTTCGAGCCCGGTCGTCCGCGGCGACCCGTCCTTGCGCAGGGTCGCGAGAACGTGATGAGTGAAGGCACCGAACCGCTCCTCGACGGTCGCGGCGAGCTCCGGTTCGGCGGCGGTGAAGGTGGCCCAGTTCGCTGTCATACGACGAGTGTTCCGCCGATAACCGACAACCTCTGTCCTCTTTACCGACCCGCACTGCCCTTTTCGACCGACCGGCGGTAACTTCTCGCCCTTACGACAAACCCAGTGCTGGAGGACCGATGCACGGGCCGACGCCGCCCTCCCCCCTGCCCACCGACCGGCTGCGGTTCGCCATGCCGCCGATGCACGAGTCGGTCGAGGACGAACGCCGGCACCGCAAGGAACGGCTCGCGGGCGCCCTGCGCCTGTTCGGCCGGCTCGGCTTCGAGGACGGGGTCTCGGGGCACATCACCGCCCGCGACCCCGAGTTCACCGACTGCTTCTGGGTCAACCCCTTCGGGATGCCCTTCCGGCACGTCACCGTCAGCGACCTGGTGCTCGCCAACTCCGAGGGCCAGGTCCTCCAGGGCGGCCACCATGTGAACCAGGCCGCCTTCACCGTGCACTCCCAGGTCCACGCCGCCCGTCCGGACGTCGTCGCCGTCGCGCACTGCCACTCCGTGCACGGCCGCGCCCTGTCCGCCCTCGGCGACTTCCTGGACCCGATCAGCCAGGAGAGCTGCGCCTTCTACGAGGACCACGCGCTCTACGACGCCTACAGCGGTGTCTCCGTCGACGCCGAGGAAGGCAAGCGGATCGCCGCCGGACTCGGCTCCCGCAAGGCGCTCGTGCTGCGCAACCACGGCCTGCTGACCGTCGGCGACTCGGTGGACGCGGCGGCCTGGTGGTTCCTGTCCATGGAACGCTCCTGCCAGGTCCAGCTCCTCGCCAAGGCGGCCGGCAGACCCCTCCTCATCGACCACAAACTCGCCGTCGCCACCCGTGAACAGACCGGCGGCGACCTCGTCGCGTGGATCAACTACCAGCCCCTGTGGCAGGACATCAGCCGCAGCGAACCGGACCTCCTCAGCTGAGGCCCCCCTTTCCGGTCTATCTGAAACCCCGCAGCACCGCCGCCTTGGTCATCGTGAACTCCTCGTCCGTGAGCACCCCCTCCCGGTGCAGCTCGCCCAACTCCCGCAGCCTGCGCAGGAGTACGTCGTGATGGTCGGCCGGAGGCGGGACGCTGGCCGCCCGCGGGGGCCGGTCCGTGAACTCGCCGTTCTCCCGCTCACGGGCCGACGGATGCGGCAGCCGGGCGGTCACCGCCGTCGCCACCAGCGCGGTGAGCAGATCACGGCGGGTGCTGCCCCACAGGTCCAGGGCGTACGGGTCCTTCTCCGGCGGCAGCTTGGAGAACACCGTCTCCCGGGTCACGAACCGCATGAACCCGTCCTCGTAACCGGAGTTGGGCAACCACTCCACCTGCACCAGATCCCCCACGGCGACTATCCGCGGCCCGGTCGCCCGCTTGACCCGCTCGGAGGTGTCCGCCCAGTCGATCCGCACCTGCGCGCCGTCGAAGGACACCGTGCCGTCGGAGGACCGGACCGAGACCGGGACCGGCGGGCCCGGCAGCAGATAGGCCTTGGTGGGTTCCTTGGGGATCTGGTCCAGGAGCAGCGCGTGCCGGATCTCCTCCGCCACGTACTCGGCGACCCCGGAGCGGTCGATGTCCACGATCAGCCGGTAGGGATCCGCCGCGTCCGGCAGCCGCCCACCGGTCGCCTGCAACAGCGGATCGGCACCCTCGCGCAGCCTCAGCCGCAGCCGGCCACGCTTGCGCTCGGGTTCGTAGACGACGCCCGCGACGGCTTCGAGGGGCACCGCGATCTCGCCGTACGTCTGCCGGAACAGTGGCACGGAGCGGTGAAGTCCCGGTGTGATCCTGACCGTTGTGCCGTCGAAGGCCCAGGTCCCGTCGCGCTGGATGATCTCGGCCATACGGAAATTCTCGCAGCCGGGTCAACACGGCGGTCGTCACTTCACCCGCGCTGACCAGACCTGCCGGACGCGGGCCGTGTCCCGTAGGGCACAATCCGCTGTTGTCGTGCGGGAGTTGCAAGGCGGTGGCCAAAGGCTTCGGAGCCGGTCGCCGAACGTCAGGGCCCGGTTTCCAGGGCCGAGGACCATGAGGGTCGTGGGGAAGGCAGGCGTCGGGCGTGGCGGTGCAGGAGGCGAGACAGGGCGGCGAGCACATCGGTGCCCACGGAGGTGGCTGCACCTGCGGGGACTGCCCGCACGGAGCACGCGAGGGGCATCGGCGCGCGGTCGCCGCGTTCCTCGTCAAGCGGGACGGCTTCGCGGCCGGCGAGGGGCTGCCGGCGGCGGTGGCGCACTCGGCGTCCGCCTCCCGGCAGTGGGTCTCGGACGAACTGACCCAGTCCGCCGACGCCGTCGCCGAACGCGGCCGGGCCGAGGGCGGTGCCTGGCTGGCGCGCCTGTGGCACCGCACGGCCTTCGCCGTGTGGGGCGGCTTCGTCGTCCTGCTCCTGGTGCAGGCGCTCACCGCGATCGGCGCGGGCTGGACGGCGGCCCGCACGGCCGGACTGCTGGCCGCGCTCGTGGTCGCCGGTGCGCTGAGTGCCGCCTCCTGGTTCCACCGGGCGCGCGGAGGGGCGCTGGCCCCGGTCATCGGTGAGGACAACCGGCTGTCGACCTCCCGCGCGGTGGCCGTGTCCTGGGTGCTGTTCGTGGCGTACGCGGTGCTGGTCCTGGCCGGCCGCCTCGCCGCCGCCTCCGACCACGCCGAGCGTGACGCCCTCATCTCCGGCCTCGAACTCGCCCGCGGCGCCGGTGTGGTGACCGTCCTCGCCGTGGTCTGCGCGATCGCCGTACTCGTGCGCCGGGTCGTCGGCCTGCGGGTCCTCGGCCAGCGCCTCCAGAAGATCCCCGCCGACCGCCCGCGCGCGGCCGACCTCCTCACCGACGACGCCGGCCGCGGCACCTTCGCCGACATCCAGTACGTCGCGATCAGCGCCGTCGCCCTCGTCTTCGCGGCCGTGAGGCTCGCCCGTCGCCCCGACCAACTGCCGGACCTGCCCTGGGGCTTGGCGGTCGTGGTGCTGATCTCCGCCGCGACATACCTGGCCGGCAAGTACGCGGAGGGCGGCCGCCCGGTCATCCTCTCGGTGGTGCGTTCCCGCGAGGCGGGCGACCTCGACGCCCCGATCCGCACCGGCGACGACATCGAGATCCGCGGCGCGGGCTTCGTCCCCCCGGGCGCCCAGACCGCGGACCGCCTCTCCCGCATGGTCGTCCGCATCGGCCCGGTCAACGTCCACGTCCCCCTGGTCCCCGTCACCGGCGGCTTCTCCAACCCGACGGACACCCTCCTCACCGTCCCGGTCCCCGTGGACGTCGAGCCCGGACGCGTGGAAGTACAGGTCGTGACCGCGGCGGGCGTGGAGACGAACGCCTGCGTCGTCGACGTGACGGACTGAGACGGCCGATGGCCGAGGACGTCTGTGCAGGCGTGCGACAGATCCTCGCCCACATCTGAATATCCATAGAACGCGGCCGACCACCGCCCGAACTCGGCAGAAGTCCGAAAAACTGTCCGAAGCATGGTTGAGCGAGTCCCCCTTTTCGTACGTATGGTCTGTTGAGGGGTCAACGGCGGGCGAGAGGCGGCTAAGGGCGATGACTCACGGCACTCGAATGGATACGCAAACCCCGTACCTCGACGGCGACCGGAGCTGGCGGCACACCGCCACCCGGTACGCCCTGCTCCCACTGCGCGTCTTCCTGGGCGTCACCTTCATCTACGCGGGCCTGGACAAACTCACCAGCAGCGAATTCATGAAGGCCTCCGGCGCCGGGTCGATCGGCGAGACGATGCGCGGGGTGCGTGACTCCTCCGCCATCCCCGCCCTGGTGGACCTCGCCCTGAAGAGCCCCGTCGGCTTCGGCTACGCCATGGCCTTCGGTGAACTCGCCGTCGGCATCGGCACGTTGATCGGTCTGCTGGCCCGCATCGCCGCGCTCGGCGGTGCGCTGATCTCCCTCAGCCTGTGGCTGACCATCAGCTGGCAGTCGGACCCGTACTACTACGGCAACGACCTCGCCTACCTGATGGCCTGGCTGCCCCTCGTCCTCGCGGGCGCCTCCGTGTTCTCCCTGGACGCGGCGCTACGAGCGAGGCGAAGGCAACGGGCGGGCGGCTACCGGTAGCCGGCCCTCAGCCGGATATCTCAGGACCGGGGTCGGCCGTGCTCGTACGGCCGGCCCTTCGTCGTCTGCGGATCGCCCCGTTGATGCCCGCCACCACACCGGCGAGCACCAGGCCGGCCACGACCAGGGGGATCGCCGCGAACCACTCGGTCACCCACAGCCCGCCCGCGTCCCCGGCGTAGGCCACGCCCGCGGCGACGAGGAAGAGACCGATGACCAGCTTCCCCGGCTGGAACTCATGACGCAGCACGGCTGACCTCCGCCTGTCCGACGTCGACCCGGAGGTCCAGGTCCAGCGTGCCGGTGCTCTTGACGCCCGTCGCCGGGCTCAGAGTGACCTGCTGGTGCTTGCCCGGTTCCACGTCCACGTCCTTCTTGTCGTCACCGGGCAACTGGATGTCCCCGACGCCCACGTCCACACTCAGTTTCACCGTCACGTCCGACGGCACGATCACCTTCAACTGCCCGATGCCGACTTCGGCGTGCGTCGTCACCGTCTGCCCCTTGGCCAGCCGCAGCCGGGTCAGATCGAGGGTGCCCACGCCGTTCCCCAGGTCGTACTTCGGCTGTACCTGGGCCACCGCCGCGGGCTGCCAGGTGAGGCGTTCCCAGTGGGTGGTGAGGTCCTTGGGCAGGGCAGCCGAGGCGGCCAGCAGACCGGCCGTGACGATCGCGAGGAAGACCGAGCCCGCCCCCGTGCGCCCCAGGAAGGAGCTGACCGCTATCCCCAGGCCGAGGACGACGAGCGCGCAGGCCAGTCCCATCTGCAGGCTGGTGCCGAGCGCCTGGTCGTCCCATCGCGCGCCGGTGCCGAGGGCACCGGCGAACAGGGCGAGCAGGAAGACCCAGCCGCCGATCCAGCGCGGGCCGCGCGGCTTCGGGGCGGGCGGGCGCGGGGGCCGCAGATCCTGGGGCCAGTGCGGGTACGAGGGGCCGAGGCTGATGTGCACCGCGTCCGTGATGTCGCGGGTGCGGGAGTCGCCGGGGCCCCAGAGATAGCCGGTGCCACCGACATGCGTTCCGTCCTTGACGATCGGGTCGCGCCACCAGGAGGGGTAGGCGGCGGGCACCGGCGGTGCCTGGGCCTCCGGCGGGGCGTCGGCGACGGCCTGCGCGGCCAGCGGGTCGGGGTCGGGGGCGCCGCGCTGCTGCGACCAGTACCCCGCGCCCGCCAGCAGGAGGGAGAGGACGACGGCGAAGGTGAGCACGCTGGCGTTGCTCAGCATCGACAGGAACACACCGCAGCCGACCAGCGCGAACAGCACGGCCGCCAGGGCCTGGCCGTCGACGCGGCCGGTGAAGAGCTTGCGGACCTCGTTCTCCTCCTCGTCGTCGTAGGGGACGAAGAGCCAGGCGAAGCCGTAGAAGATGAGGCCGATGCCGCCCGTCGCCGAGAGCACCGCGAGCGTGATCCGGAAGATCACCGGGTCCATGTCGCACTGCCGCCCGAGCCCCGCGCACACACCCGCGAGCACCTTGGTCCGCCGGTCCCGCCTGAACCGGTGCGGAGGCGCGGCCGTGAGGGTGTCGCCAGGCGCGGCGCCCGGCGAGGACGCGGCACCCGCGGCGGGCACGGCGTCCTGCGGCCCGCCGCCCGCTGCCGGGCCGGGGCCGGAGCCGGGTCCCGGACCCGTCGCGGCGTGCTCGTGATCTGTCATGCGTCCATGCTGCCCGCCGCGAGGCGCCGATGGCAGTCGGGACGACCCTGGCCGAACCCTGAAATCCGCCCTGACAGGGGCCGGGGGAGTGTTCGACCCCGACCCCGACACCGGCTCCGACACCGCGAAAGGCCCCTGAGACACGGCGTTTCCGAAGATCAGGGGAGTCTCCGGGGCCGACCCTGATGCCCCGGGCGGCGGGGCGTGTGAACATCGGTGGCATGCCGGAAGCCGCAGCATTGCCAGTCGAGGACCCGCGGCCGCCGCGCAAGCTCTACCGCAGCAGCGACGGACGCTGGCTCGGCGGAGTGGCGCGGGGGCTCGCCGGGCATCTCGGCCTGCCGGTGATCTGGGTGCGGCTGGTGTTCGTGGGCCTGTTCCTCGCGGACGGACTCGGCGCGCTGCTGTACGCCTCGTTCTGGTTCTTCGTGCCGCTGGGCGTCGGCGGCGTCGCCGGTCAGCGGCCCCCGTCCCTCGTCTCCACCGAGACCTCGCCGGACGGCCGCCGCAGACTCGTCGCCCGCAAGCCGGACAAGGGCCAGATCGTCGCCCTGCTCCTCATGGTCGTCGTGGCGCTGGTCTTCGTCGGCAATGTGAATCTGGGCGACGGCGCCAAGGCCTATCTCTTCCCGGCCGTCCTCGTCGGCGCGGGCGTCGCCCTCGTCTGGCGCCAGGCGGACAACGCCCGCCGCGCCCGCTGGGCCGAGGTCGGCGGCCGGCGCCGTACGCTCAGCCTGCTGCGCGCGGGCGGCGGCGTCCTGCTGGTCACCGCCGGTGCCACCGCGATCTTCGTACTCCAGGGCTCCGCCGCCCATCTCGGTTCGGTGCTCCAGGCCGCCCTCGCGGTACTCGTCGGCATCACCCTGCTCGCCGGCCCGTATCTCGTGCGGATGACCCAGGACCTCTCCGAGGAGCGCCTGATGCGCATCCGCGCCCAGGAGCGGGCCGAGGTCGCCGCCCATGTCCACGACTCCGTGCTGCACACCCTGACCCTGATCCAGCGCAACGCGGAGAGTCCGAACGAGGTGCGCCGCCTGGCCCGAGCCCAGGAGCGCGATCTGCGCGCCTGGCTCTACAAACCGGAGGGCACCGGCAAGGACGAGGCCGACGAACCCGACACCCTCGCCGAGGCGGTGCGGCGCAGCGCGGCCGAGGTCGAGGACAAGCACGGCGTCCCCATCGAGGTCGTCGTCGTCGGGGACTGCCCGCTCGACGAGAGAATCGGTGCCCAGATGCAGGCCGCGCGCGAGGCGATGGTGAACGCGGCCAAGTACGGTGGCGAGGGCGGCGCCGTGCAGGTCTACGCCGAGGTGGAGGGGAAGAAGGTCTTCGTGTCCGTCCGCGACCGCGGACCGGGCTTCGACCTCGACTCGATACCCGCCGACCGCATGGGCGTCAGAGAATCGATCATCGGCCGTATGGAGCGACACGGCGGTACGGCACGGCTGCGCGCAGTGCCGGACGGCGGTACCGAGGTCGAGTTGGAGATGGAGAGGGCGGAGAAGACGTCATGAGCGACGCGACCGAGACGAACGAGCCTCACGAGCCGGCCGGCGGGAGCGCGGGCGGGCGTCACGTGCGCGTGGTCCTCGTCGACGACCACCGCATGTTCCGTACGGGGGTCCAGGCCGAGATCGGCCGCACCGAGGAGACCGGCGTCGAGGTGGTCGGCGAGGCCGCCGACGTCGACCAGGCGGTCACGGTCATCACCGCGACCCGCCCCGAGGTGGTTCTCCTCGACGTCCATCTGCCGGGCGGCGGCGGGGTCGAAGTCCTGCGCCGCTGCGCCCCGTTGATGAGCGACGCCGAGCAGCCCGTCCGCTTCCTCGCGCTGTCCGTGTCGGACGCGGCGGAGGACGTGATCGGGGTGATCCGCGGCGGTGCGCGCGGCTACGTCACCAAGACGATCACCGGTACGGACCTCGTCAACTCCGTCTTCCGGGTCCAGGAGGGGGACGCGGTCTTCTCCCCACGGCTGGCCGGCTTCGTCCTCGACGCCTTCGCGTCGACCGACGCCCCGCCGGTCGACGAGGACCTCGACCGCCTCACCCAGCGCGAGCGCGAGGTCCTGCGCCTGATCGCCCGCGGCTACGCCTACAAGGAGATCGCCAAGCAGCTGTTCATCTCGGTGAAGACGGTCGAGTCCCATGTCTCGGCGGTGCTGCGCAAGCTCCAGCTGTCGAACCGGCACGAGCTGACCCGCTGGGCCACGGCACGCCGACTGGTGTGACCCGCAGGGGAGTTCACCGAGGGGATCGCCGGGCGGGGCGTCACACCACCCGCGTCGCCCCCGCGAACGGCATCTGGTCGATCGGTGCCAGCCGCACCGGAGCCGACGGGTTCGGGGCGTGGATCATCTGGCCGTCGCCGACGTAGATGCCGACGTGGCTGATGCCCGAGTAGAAGAACACCAGGTCGCCGGGGCGCAGTTCGTCCCGGGAGACCCGCTGCCCGGCGTTGATCTGGGCGTAGGTCGTGCGGGGCAGGGAGACTCCGGCGGAGTTGTAGGCGGCCTGGACGAGGCCCGAGCAGTCGAAGGCGTTGGGGCCGGTCGCGCCCCAGACGTAGGGGCTGCCGAGCTTCTGGTAGGCGTAGGAAACGGCTGCCGCCGCACGGGAGTCGGGGGCGTCGGCCGTGGCCGCGGAGGAGTCGGGCGCGTGCAGCCCGTCCCGTGGGGTGGTCGCCGACCGCGACGCGCGCCCCGAGGTGCCGGCGGTCTGCTCGACCTGCGCCCGCTGCTGCGCGGGCAGCGCGGACAGCAGCCGCCGTGCCTGGGCCAGCTTGCCGTTGATCGTCTTCTTCTGCCTGCCGAGTTCCGCCTGCCGCGACTTCAGCGAGGTCAGCTCGATGTGCGCGGCGCCGCGCAACTGCTCGATCTCCCGCAGCTGTTGCCGTACGAGAGCGACGGTCGCCGTCTGCCGGTGGCCCACGCGGTCGGCGAACTCGGCGCCGTCCAGATACTGTTCCGGGTCGTTCGAGAGCATGAGCTGCACCGCGGGGTCGATGCCGCCGCTGCGGTACTGGGCCGCCGCGACGTAACCCAGGTCGTCCCGCGCGGAGTTGAGCTTCTCCGTCCTGCGGGCCGCCTCGTCCCGCAGGGTGTTGAGCTGCTTCTCGGCAGCGTCCGCCTTCTCCTTCGCGCCGTCGTACTTCTCGGTGGCGACCTCCGCCTCCTGGTACAGCTGGTCCACCTTGGCCTTGACCTGTGTCGGTGTCAGCTGCGGCTCGGCGTGCGAGGTCCCGTCGAAGCCGGTCGCCGTCGCCGCGCCCGCGAGGGCGATCGTGGCGGCGGTGCGGGCCGTATGGCCGCTGAGCGAGCGCTGTCGGGGCTTGCGGTGCGCTGCCACGTGGACTGCACGTCCTTTCCGTACGACCGCCGGGGGAGCGGGCGGTTTGCGCGTCCGGCGGCGGCCCGCACAGGGGGAGTGGGCCGCCGCCGGACCTTCTCGGCGGTGGTGTCCGACGGCCGCCCCTGGTCCGGGCGGCGGTGGGGAGCCGGTCACCTGGTGGAGGACGCTAAACCTGAAGATGACGGCCCGGTAACGCATGTACGGAAATGATGTGAGGTGATCCTTTTTTAACGTCAAGTGACTGTGATTCCGGTCCGGGGCCACCGCCTTCACGCGGCGCGCTGACCGATGCGGCGGTTCCCGCGCGGCGGTGGGCGACACGGTGCTATGGACCGCATATATGCAAGGTCATGCGGGCGAGAGGGTGGCCCGGTGTCGGTCGGCCCCGAGCCCCTGCATAGGCTCCCGAACCATGGACGTACTCATCCATCTCTTCGTCGGCCTGCACATCATCGGCATCGCCGCGCTGCTCGGCGGTTTCCTCACCCAGATGAAGGCGATGGGCCAGGGCACGGCGCGCTTCGTCCCCGGCATGCTGCACGGCGCGCTGACCATGCTGGTCACCGGCGCGATCCTGGTCGGCCTCAACCAGGCCGACGACCAGCATGTCAACAACATCAAGATCGGCATCAAGCTCGCGCTGCTGGTCGTGATCCTGGGACTCGTCTACGTGAAGCGGGACGAGGAGACCGTCGACAGGAACCAGTTCGCGCTGGTCGGCGGCCTCACCATGGTCAACATCTTCATCGCGGTCCTGTGGACGTGACCCCGGACGTGGCGGCGAGGTAGAACCGGAACGTCCCGGCGGCCACCAGCAGCCAGGCCGCCACCGCGATCCACAGCACCACCTGCCCCGGCGTCCTGAGCCCCGACACGTCCAGGGCGGTGCCCACGGACAGCATGGTCGCCGCCGTCATCCCCAGCGGGAACACCGTCGACCAGCGGCGCAGGTCGAAACGCGGCCGGGGCCAGACGATCTCGGCGGCGAGCAGAACCACGCACCAGGCCAGGTCGAGCACCAGCAGCGCCACGGTCACTGCCCGCAGGACACCCTGGTCGTCGGAGTTCCACAGATACAGGCGGGCGCTGTCGGCGGCGATCAGCTTCGACCCGGTCAGCGCCGAGACGGCCAGCGCACCGCCGACGATCCAGTGGTCACCGGCCCCGATGATCACCTGCCGCCACTCGAAACGGGCCAGCGCGAACCCGTAGAGGACCAGCCCGCACCAGAACAGCACCAGGGCCGTGTGTGCGAGCCAGGCCACCGACTCGGCCGCGGCGATCGTGGCCCCCAGTACGGCCAGCGACTGCGCGGCCACACAGCCGAGGAACACCGTCCCGGGCATCCGTCCCCGCCAGTTCCCGAGGACCCGCACCAGCAGCCCCGGCGTCAGCACCGCCGCCGACGCGAGCAGTGCCTCCGCCACGGTCTGCCGGCCGGCCATCGAGAACCGCGTCCCGAGTACGGCGGTCGCGGCGACGGCGGTCAGCGCACCGGGCGTCCCCGCCTCCGCGAGCCACCTCCGCCGGTCCCGCAGCAGCCGTACGGCGAAGTCCGCGGCCAGTCCCAGCCAGAAGGCGCAGGCGAGCACGAAGGCGATACGGGACAGCACCTCGTATCCGGTGAGATGCAGGCCGACCGAGACGATGCCGGTCGCCATGACGACGGCCCCGGCCGCCGGCGGACGCTGCGCCCACCAGGCGCGGAAGCGGGAGGTACCGGTACCGGACATGGTTGCGATGCTAGGGAGCCGCCCCGGTGCCGACAGGGGGCCACGCGCGCGTGGACCTCAAAAACACCTGCACGCGTGCGTGGCCGTCAAGAACAGCCGCACGCGCGCGTGCCCACGGATTCCGCTCAGGCCGGCCGCACCACGCTGTGGATGATCGAGGTGCCCCCGTAGTGGATCGATTCCTCGCGGACGCAGGTGCCGGGCTTCGGGGCGTGGATCATCATGCCGTCGCCCACGTAGACGCCGACGTGGCTGCTGTCGTCGTGGAAGAAGACCAGGTCGCCGGGTTGCGCGTCGGCGAGGGGGACCGTCGTGCCGGCGTTCGCCTGGGCGGTGGTCGCGCGCGGGAGGGTGACTCCGGCGGCCTTCCAGGCGGCCTGGGTCAGGCCCGAGCAGTCGTACGAGCCGGGGCCCGCGGCGCCCACGACGTACGGTTTGCCGACCTGGGCGCGGGCGAAGGCGACGGCCTGCCGCGCGAGTGCCGCCGCTGCCTCTTGGCGCTGCTGCCGCGCGGCCGACTGCGACAACAGGGCGCGTGCGATGGAGAGCTTCTTCTGGACGGTGGCCTTGGCCGTCCTCGGGTCGCTCCGCGTCCCGTCGGGAGCCCGGAGGCTCATGGCCGCCCGCTGACGTATCCCCGTCGTCGTGGACCGCTCCGTGAGGTGCGCGGCGACCGCGTCCTTCCGGCGGGCGGTCAGCCGGCTCATCAACTGGGCCTGGTCGTAGTGGTCGTGCGGGGTGGCGGTGAAGGAACTCGGCTTCTTCCGCGCAGAGTTGATCTTCCACGCGCGCCTTGCTCCGTCGTCCCTGTCGGCCGCCGAATCCGCCCGCCGGTAGAGGTCGTCGACCTTCTTCTCGACCTCTCCGAGGCGCGGACCGCCGTCGTCGGCGGGGGTCCAGATGCCTGCGATGCGCGAGCCCGCGGAACGCGGCTTGCGGTGCGACGACGCCAAGGAGGCGACTCCTTCCGAGGTCGGTGGGGCCGTGGAGCTTGAACGAACGCTAACCAAATTGTGTGGCTTGTGTGAAGGTCGATGGCTGATATGCCCCATACGTTTGCGTGACTTGGGTCATGCGTGCGTCTGGCCGTCGCTGACCGTTGTCGACCGGTTCTGGACCGTGAATTTTCCCGAGTTCTCGGGGCGGCGGCCGGTTGTCAGTGGGGCGCCCTAAACTCGGAGGGCGATGAGCAGCCTCTTTGACGACAGCTTCCTGGCGGATCTCAAGGCCCCTCGGGCCCACGATGAAGAGCCCCCGCCGCCGCCCGAGGACGAGCACGGACCGGAGCCGGTTCCGGACGACCTGTTCGGCGGGAAGTTCGACGTGCCCGCGAGCAGGGACGCCTACTACCGGGACGGCGCCCCGCGCCCGGCGGTCGACCCGGCAGCCCTCCTGGACGGCCTGAACGAGAACCAGCGCGCGGCCGTCGTCCACTCCGGCACCCCGCTGCTCATCGTGGCCGGCGCGGGCTCCGGCAAGACCCGCGTGCTCACCCACCGCATCGCCCACCTCCTCGGCGAGCGCCATGTGCACCCGGGCCAGATCCTCGCGATCACCTTCACCAACAAGGCCGCGGGCGAGATGAAGGAGCGCGTCGAACAGCTCGTCGGCCCGCGCGCCAACGCGATGTGGGTGATGACCTTCCACAGCGCCTGCGTGCGCATCCTGCGCCGCGAGTCCAAGAAGCTCGGCTTCACGTCCTCGTTCTCGATCTACGACGCCGCCGACTCCAAGCGCCTGATGGCCCTGGTCTGCCGCGACCTGGACCTCGACCCGAAGCGCTACCCGCCCAAGTCGTTCAGCGCCCAGATCTCCAACCTGAAGAACGAACTGGTCGACGAGGAGGACTTCGCCGCCCGCGCGGCCGACGGTTTCGAGAAGACCCTCGCCCAGGCCTACGCCATGTACCAGTCACGGCTGCGCGAGGCCAACGCCCTCGACTTCGACGACCTGATCATGACGACGGTCAATCTGCTGCGCGCCTTCCCGGACGTCGCCGAGCACTACCGCCGCCGCTTCCGGCACGTCATGGTCGACGAGTACCAGGACACCAACCACGCGCAGTACGCGCTCGTACGGGAGCTCGTCGGCACCGGCGCGCACGACGAGGACGTACCGCCGAGTGAACACGACCTGCCGCCCGCCGAGTTGTGCGTCGTGGGCGACGCCGACCAGTCGATCTACGCCTTCCGGGGCGCGACGATCCGCAACATCCTCCAGTTCGAGGAGGACTACCCGAACGCGACGACGATCCTCCTGGAGCAGAACTACCGCTCCACCCAGACGATCCTCTCCGCCGCCAACGCGGTCATCGAGCGCAACGAGTCCCGCCGCCCCAAGAACCTGTGGACCAACGCGGGCGCGGGCGCGCAGATCACCGGCTATGTCGCCGACACCGAGCACGACGAGGCGCAGTTCGTCGCCGATGAGATAGACCGTCTCACCGACGCGGGCGAGGCCAAGGCCGGGGACGTCGCCGTCTTCTACCGGACGAACGCCCAGTCCCGTGTCTTCGAGGAGATCTTCATCCGCGTCGGCCTGCCCTACAAGGTCGTCGGCGGCGTCCGCTTCTACGAGCGCAAGGAGGTCCGGGACGTCCTGGCCTACCTCCGCGTCCTGGCCAACCCGGAGGACACGGTCCCGCTGCGCCGCATCCTCAACGTCCCCAAGCGCGGCATCGGCGAGCGCGCCGAGGCGATGATCGACGCCCTCTCGCAGCGCGAGAAGATCAGCTTTCCGCAGGCGCTGAAGCGCGTCGACGAGGCCTACGGCATGGCCGCGCGGTCGACGAACGCGGTCAAGAAGTTCAACACGCTGATGGAGGACCTCCGTACGATCGTCGAGTCCGGCGCGGGCCCGGCGACGGTCCTGGAGGCGATCCTCGAACGCACCGGCTATCTCGCCGAGTTGCAGGCCTCCACCGACCCGCAGGACGAGACCCGCATCGAGAACCTCCAGGAACTCGCCGCGGTGGCGCTGGAGTTCGAGCAGGAGAACAGCGAGGGCGACGGCGAGAGCGAGACGCCCGTCGGGCTCGCCGCCTTCCTGGAGCGGGTCGCGCTGGTCGCCGACTCGGACCAGATCCCCGACGAGGACGAGGACGGCTCCGGAGTCATCACGTTGATGACTCTCCACACCGCCAAGGGACTTGAGTTCCCGGTCGTCTTCCTCACCGGCATGGAGGACGGCGTCTTCCCGCACATGCGCGCCCTCGGCCAGACCAAGGAACTGGAGGAGGAGCGGCGCCTCGCGTACGTGGGCATCACCCGCGCGCGGGAACGCCTGTACCTCACCCGCTCGTCACTGCGCAGCGCCTGGGGACAGCCGTCGTACAACCCGCCCTCCCGCTTCCTGGAGGAGATCCCGGCGGCACACGTGGAGTGGAAGAGGACCGGTGCCATGGCGGCCCCGCCGTCCACGGGCCCTGCCTCGGGCATCGCGGCGTCGCTGTCCTCGACCCGTTCGCGTTCGTCGGCGTCGGGTGCGTCCGGCTTCGCCACGCGCAGGGCCTCGGAGAAGCCGGTCGTGTCCCTGGCCGTCGGTGACCGGGTCACCCACGACCAGTTCGGCCTCGGCACGGTCGTCGGCGTGAAGGGCACGGGAGCGAACGCGGAGGCGACGGTCGACTTCGGAGAGGCCAAGCCGAAGCGCCTGCTGCTGCGGTACGCGCCGGTGGAAAAGCTGTAGGGGGAGCGGGAGTTACGTCGGGTCGAGCCCGTGGCTGCGAAGCCACGGGAGCGGGTCGATCGCCGCGCCGCCCGCCGGGCGCACCTCGAAGTGCAGGTGAGGGCCGGTCGAGTTGCCCGAGTTCCCGGAGTACGCGATCGGGTCGCCGGCCTTCACCGTCGTACCAGGGGCGACACGGTAGCTGGAGAGGTGGCAGTACCAGGTCTGCGTGCCGTCCTTCTCGGTCAGGATCAGCATGTTGCCGTAGGCGCTGTTCCACTTGGTGCTGACGACGCCGTCGGTCGCGGCCATCACCGTCGTGCCGTACGAGACGGGGAAGTCGATGCCCGTGTGCACGGACATCCAGTTGACGCCGGCCTGGCCGAAGTAGGCGCTGAGGCCCTTCTGCGTCACCGGCAGCACGTACTTGGGGCGCAGCCGCTCCTTGCGGGCCGCCTCCGCCGCCGCCTTCTTCTTCTCGGCCTCCTGCTGGGCCTTGAGGTCGATACGTTCCTGCGTACGGCTGGCCCGGTCGGCGAAGTCGTCGGCACCGGCCGAGAGGCTCTTGATCTGCGCGTCCATCTTGTTGTTCGCGACGGACGGCTTCACCGAGGTCGCGTCGGAGGCGGACGCCGTCGAGTCGCTGCCGCCGGTCAGTGTGCCGACGGACGCGGCGGCGATCCCCGCGACCCCCATCACACACGCGGACGGCACGGCGATCGTCATCAGCGCGGACCGCTTCGGAGGTGTACGGCGCCGCGAACGGCTCCCGCTGCGGCCCGCGGCCCGCGAGGCGGTCGCCGGGGCCGGGGTGAACTCCTCCTGGTCCTCAAGGAGTTCGAGGTGCGGCTCGGATCCGTCCCGGTCCTGCCTGGCCCCGTCGAGGGCGGGCAGCTCGCCGGTCGCGGTCAATTCGCCGCCGTCCGGGGCGGGTTCGTCGTACGAGTCCCCGTGCGCCCCGTCGTACGTGCCTTCGTGAGTGCCCTCGTGCGTCCCGTCGTACGACGGCTGCTCGAAGGCGGTGGTCGCGTCGGCGGGGCTGCCGTCTGCGTTCCACTGGGTGGCGTCGTAGGCGCCCGTGTCGAAGGCCTGCGTGCCCCATACCCATTGCTGGGTCTGGTCGGCGGGGGTGGCGGAAGGGGCCGACCGGTCGGGCTGGAGCCAGGCGGCGGCATCCCACTGGCCGCTGATGTCGGGGCCGGTCGTCTGCGGCGGGATGGCGGACAGCTGCTGGTACTCGGCCGACCAGGCGGTGGTCTCGTAGGCGCCCGTGTCGTAGGCGGCGTGGTGCTGGGCCGCGTACGCGTCGTAGTTCAGGGTGTGTTGACCGCCCGTGGACCAGGCCGAGGAGTCGTAGGCGCCGGTGGCGTGCGAGCCGGTGTCGTGGCTCTGCATGTCGCCGAAGAGCGGGTCGGCCGCGAAGCTCGCGGTGGCCTGGTGGCTGTCCGCGCCGGGGTGAAAACCCGTGGCGGAGTGGTCGCCGTACGTGGTGAAGTCACCGTACTGAGCGTCCTGTCCGCCGTACGACGCGTACTGCGCCGAGGTGGCATCGGAAGCCGGAGCCGGGGTGGTCATGATCCCCGACGGGTGACTGTCGTTCACCAACTTCTCTTTCGCCTCGACAACAGGGGCTGCCAGAGCAGTGCGGCGACTGTACCCGGCGGTATACGGGCCCGACAATCTTCCTCTGGTTTCGCGTCCGCCGGAAACGGGCATTCGGCCGTGTTTCGGGGGACGGCGGGCACGGGTTTGGCCTTGCGTTCGAATAGCGTTCGAGGCTGGCGACTGTTCGGGCGCTGTAGACGCCCTGGGCGGACGCTTCGAAGAACATGGAAATGCTTCCCGTGCCGGACGCCGGGCGCGTTGACTGCGGTCGACGGCATTCGATGTGGGGAGAGCGTCATGAGGGTGTGGAAACGCGCGGGGATCGCTGTCGTGCTGGCCGCCGCGACGGTCGGCCTCGTGGGTCCGGCGGCATCGGCCGCCCCCGCGCCGTGGGAGACCAGCCGCGCGCACCGGCCCGCGCCGACGCAGGGCCCGGCGGCGGAGGCGGGCACCGTCAGTGTTCGGTGCGGGCCCCCTTGCTACCAGTAGGAGTCGCGCGCCCCTGAAGCGCGGCGCCGGTCAGGCCACCGTCAGGCCGCCCCGGTGAGTGGCGGCAGGCGCCTCCGGTCGTGGCGTGTCGAGGGCCTGGCAGATGCCCGACGCGACGGCCGGGTGCACCGGCAGTGCGAGATGACCGATGCCGCTGACCTGCACGTTCTGTGCGATGAGGTCGGGATGGTCGATGCGGGCGGTCTCCAGTGGCTCCATCAGGTGGTCGAGGTCGCTCCAGAAGCTGACGAAATGCGTACGGCAGCCGGGGGCGGGCAGGCCCAGTTCCTCGATCACCGCCGAGCCGGGCCGCATCTGGCGGACGATCGGATGGGCGTTGGCCAGCGGGACAACGGCGGTGCCGGAGTGTGGGGTCCCGAGCGTCACGAGCGTGCGGACCCGCAGGTCACCGCCGAGCCGCTGGACGTAGTAGCGGGCGATCAGCCCGCCGAGACTGTGCCCGACGATGTCCACCTGTTCGCTGCCCGTGCGCTCGCAGATCTCCTCGATGTGCCGGCCGAGCAGCTCGGCCGCGGTACGGATGTCACAGGTCAGCGGCGAGTAGTTGAGGGATTCGACCGGCCGGCGGCCGTGCTGGGCCAGGGACCGGCGCAGCAGCACGAACACCGAGCGGTTGTCGATGAACCCGTGCAGCAGGACCACCGGGGGTTTCGCCTCGGTAGGCAGCGGTGCCGCGTCCTCCGGGGAGGGGGCCGGAGGAAGCGGCAGCCTGCGTTCCTGGGTGATGCCCGACGGATAGAGGAGAAGGTGGCCCGCGAGGATCGCGATCTCCAGGGCCGTCGCTTTCAGGAGGGTCATGGAGAGCCCCGCCAGCCTGCTGGGCAGAAGACGCTGACAGAGGGGGAGAAAGGGCTGCACCGCCCTGGTGACCTTCATGGCCGACCTCCTGTCGGCACACGGAACGACAGCTCCGTCCCCCGTGTGCCCTCGTGGGAGGCCACCGCGAGGACCACCGACGTGCGCGAGAGGTACGCGCGGGGTGGGTGTGGCGTACGGCGTACGTGACGCCGTCGACCTTTCGAGGAGCCCTGTCGGTCTGGCGACGAGGCTTCCCGCTGTCGTGCCGTACCTGCCCTGCGTGCCCTTCGTGCCTGCGCCGATGCGCCGTACCACCGCGGCGCGCGGCCTGCGGCGCGGTGGTACGGCGACCTCGTTGCGGCTCCCGTTGCGCTTGTTCCCGCTGGAACGCTGCGCGGTGAACGTGTCCCATCGTGTGATTTCCCCCTCGGTATCCACCGCGAAACTGCCGGTTGCGGGATGCTGGAGATAACGTTCGTTCACTCCCCGTGCCGGAGCGGGTGCCGCGGTACCCGTCGGTAGGGATGAACGCAGTCGCTTCATGGAGGCAGTGATGGGTGTGGCAGCCGGTCCGATCCGCGTGGTGGTGGCCAAGCCGGGGCTCGACGGCCACGACCGCGGGGCCAAGGTGATCGCGCGGGCGCTGCGCGACGCCGGTATGGAGGTCATCTACACCGGCCTTCACCAGACCCCCGAGCAGATCGTCGACACCGCGATCCAGGAGGACGCCGACGCGATCGGCCTCTCCATCCTCTCCGGTGCCCACAACACGCTCTTCGCCGCCGTGATCGACCTGCTGAAGCAGCGCGAGGCGGAGGACATCCTCGTCTTCGGCGGCGGGATCATCCCTGAGGCGGACATCGCCCCTCTCAAGGAGAAGGGCGTCGCGGAGATCTTCACCCCCGGGGCGACCACGCAGTCCATCGTCGACTGGGTGCGGGAGAACGTGCGGCAACCGGCGGGGGCGTAGGGGCCTGCGGCGAGCGGGGGTTCGCTTCCCGGGGCCGGTCACTTCTCGGCCCCCGCAGCTTCTACGGCCCCTCCAGCTCCCGTGCCATCGCCGCCCGCAACCGCAACGTCGTCACCAGCCGCTGGAACGCCTCCGCCCAATAACCCCCCGCCCCCGGCGCCGCGTCCTCCGACTCGTCCGGCACCGCCAGCAGCCCGTCGAGCCGGCTCGCCTCGGCCGGATCGAGACACCGTTCGGCCAGTCCCATCACCCCACTGAAACTCCATGGGTAACTCCCCGCGTCCCGCGCGATGTTGAGGGCGTCCACCACAGCCCGCCCCAGCGGCGCGGCCCACGGCACCGCGCACACTCCGAGCAGTTGGAACGCCTCGGACAGCCCCTGCGCCGCGATGAACCCGGCCACCCACTCGGCCCGTTCGCCCCCGCCCAGTGTGCTGAGCAGCTTCGCCCGCTCGGCCAGCGACACCGCCCCCGGCCCGCCCGCCTCGGGCGCCGACGGCGACCCGAGCAGAGCCCGGGACCATTCGGCGTTCCGCTGCCGCACCGCCGCCCGGCACCACGCGGCGTGCAGCTCGCCCCGCCAGTCGTCCGCCACCGCGAGCGCCACGATCTCCCGGGGCGTACGGCCGCCCAGCCGCCGCTCCCAGGTCCCGAGAGGTGTCGCCTCCACCAACTGGCCCAGCCACCACGAGCGTTCACCGCGCCCCGCCGGAGCCTTGGCGACCACACCGTCCCGCTCCATGCCCGGGTCGCACTCGTGCGGCGCCTCCACGACCAGCCCGGGATCCCCACTCGTACGGTCCACCGCCACACAGGCCGCGGCCCGGACCGCCATCCGCGCGGCGAGCGCCGAGTCCGGGAGCGCCGAGAGCAACTCCGCCGCCGTGGCCCGTACATTGCGGCTCCGGTCGGCCAACGCCTGCTCCAGGAAGGGCTCGTCCCCGGCCGAGAGCCCCGTCCGCAGCGAGTCGAGGAACATCAGCCGGTCCTCCGCCCGCTCCGTCGCCCAGGTGGTGACGAGCAATTCCCGTGCGACCGCGGGCCGTTGAGCGCGTATCGCCGCCAGCAGGGCGACCCGCTCGGCGAACAGCCCCTCCTGCCACAGCAGTTGGACCTGGCCCGCGTCGTCGAGGTCGGGCAGTGCCGTGCCGCCGCCCGGGGTGGCGCGCAGGGCGAACCGCCAGTCCGGGTTCAGCCGGGCCAGCCACAACGCGCGCGGGCCCGCGAACTCCAGCGCCGCCGGCCGCAGATCCGTACGCCCCCGCGCCGCGTCCAGCAGCGCGGGGAGCACCTGGACGGGTGCGCCGAAACCGCGCGCGTTGGCCGCCGCGAGCCACTGGGGCAGCAACTCCATGAGATCGGGCGAGGTGCCCCGGCGTCCCCCGCCGCCCGCACCGGGACGGTCGGTCAGCAGCATCACCAGTCTGCGGGCCGCCGCCACGGGCAGCGGACGCGTGTCGGGAACGGCCGGCTCCGGCCGTTCGGCCGCCCGCGCCGGACGGAGCCCCGCCCGCCGCCGTACGGTCTCCACGGCCGCCGCGTCCAGCAACGCGACGGGCGCGTCCTGACCGGGCGCGCACCACGGAGGCGTACGGCGGTCCGTGCCGAGGAGTGCCGTGGTGACCAGGTCCTCCCAGTCGCCGGCGGCGGAGGTGCTGTTCATGCGGTGCCTTTCCGTGGGGTCGGTGGGTGCGCTCAGCACAGGGACACCGGCTCTCCCGCCGTCTCCGGCCAGGCCGTCAGCGGGGTGAAGCCGCGGTGGCCCAGCTCGCCGAAGACCTTGACCGGGGCGCCGCCGGAGAGCGCGACGAGTCGCCACAGGCCGGGCCGGGAACGGGCGCTGGGAGTGAGGGGGAGCGCCGACTCCGCGTCGGCGTCCGCCAGTTGCCAGGAGTCGCCGTCCGGGGTCGGCACCACCCGGTCCAACGTCACCGGGACCGCGTCCAGCCACGGGTCGTCCCGCAGCGCCTCCCCGTAGCGGACGGCGGCCTGTTCCGTCGTCACACCTGGCGGCCGTGCCGTGGTCGGCCCGGGCGGCGCGAACTGCTCGCCCAGGGCTGCCCGGAGCTGCCCGGCACCGGGGAACGCGGACACCTCCGCCTCCAGGGCCAGCCCGACGGGCAGCGCCAGCTCCGGGGCGCGACCCGCCGCACCGTAGGAGAGGAGCAGGCTCGTGCGGTCCGACGCCGTGCCGTGCAGCCATATCCGGCGCGTCGTCAGCTTCGCGTCCGCCGTGTCGTACTGGGCCAGGACCAGCCAACTGTCGCGCAGCGGCGGGCCGTCCGCCGAGCCGGGCAGGCCGATACGGGAACGGACCGTCGCCGCCAGGCCGTCGGGCAGCCGCTCGCGGCGCAGCCAGGCCCGGTCGAGGAGATGGAGCAGCGCGCACTCCTCCAGCAGCCGCACCGGCCAACCCGGTCCCGAGGACGGGATCGCCCCCAACTCCCTTGCCCGCGCGGCCAGTCCGGGAGCCTGCGCGTCGACCATACGGGCCGCGGTCTCCTCCCACACCCCGTACCCCGCCTGCTCCGCCGAGGCCAGCCCGGTGCGCAGCAGGTCCGTCAGCCGCTGCTCCAACTCGCCCGCGCCCGCGGTGATCCGCTCTGCCCGGCGCTCCGCCCTGCGCCGCGCCGCCTCCGGATCAGCGGCGGCCGGGGAACCGGACGCGTCCCCCGCCCGTTTCTCCTCCGTCCGCTTCCGCCGCCCCGCCAGCCACTGCTCGGCCCAGTCCGGCGCCTGCCCCGCCGGCACCGCGTCGTCCTCGCCCGCCCACAACAGCAGCAGTCCCAGCGCGTGTTTGCACGGGAACTTGCGACTCGGACAACTGCACTTGTACGCCGGCCCCGCGGTGTCCGCGATGTCGACGACCGTCTGATACGGCTTGCTGCCGCTGCCCTTGCACAGCCCCCACACCGTCCCCTCGTCAGAACTCCCCGCCTCGGACCACGGCCCCGCCGCCCCGAGCTTGCTTCCCGCCTTGCGTGACGCTGCGTCAGGCGCCAGTGCCAGCACCTGGTCAGCCGTCCAGCGCACCCCCTGCTGAGTCATGACATCGAAGGTAGATCCCGGCACTGACAATCGGCCCGCGAGCGGTTCGACGGATGGCTCCGCCAGTGCGTTTCCGCAGGTCAGATCGCGTTGTCAGTGGCGTGGTGCACGGTGGACACCAGATCCGAACCGGCCGAGCTGGAGGGGGCCTCAGCCATGACTGTGTCCGCAGAACCCATGAACGCGCAGGCGAGTGAGAAGCAGACGGCCGAGCCGCCGGAGGCACTGCGTCCGCACGCCGAGGACGCCTTCGCCGACGAACTCGCGGCGCTCGCCGCACAGGACGACCGGCCGCGCCCGGTCCGCTGGAAGATGTCGCCGTGGGCGGTCGCCACCTACCTCCTCGGCGGCATCCTGCCGGACGGCACGGTGATCACGCCGAAGTACGTCGGCCCGCGCCGCATCGTCGAGGTCGCCGTCACCACCCTCGCCACCGACCGCGCCCTGCTCCTGCTCGGCGTGCCCGGCACCGCCAAGACCTGGGTCTCCGAGCACCTCGCGGCGGCGGTCAGCGGCGACTCGACCCTGCTCGTCCAGGGCACCGCCGGCACCCCGGAGGAGGCGATCCGCTACGGCTGGAACTACGCGCAGCTGCTCGCGAACGGCCCGAGCCGCGACGCCCTGGTGCCCAGCCCCGTCATGCGGGCCATGGCGGAGGGGATGACGGCACGGGTCGAGGAACTGACCCGGATCCCCGCCGACGTACAGGACTCGTTGATCACGATCCTGTCGGAGAAGACGCTGCCCATACCGGAGTTGGGGCAGGAGGTGCAGGCCGTCCGCGGCTTCAACCTGATCGCCACGGCGAACGACCGCGACCGCGGGGTCAACGACCTTTCCAGCGCCCTGCGCCGCCGTTTCAACACGGTGGTGCTGCCGTTGCCGGAGAGCGCGGACGCCGAGGTCGACATCGTGTCCCGCCGCGTGGACCAGATCGGCCGCTCGCTCGACCTGCCGGCGGTGCCCGAGGGGGTCGACGAGATCCGCAGGGTGGTGACCGTCTTCCGTGAACTGCGCGACGGGATCACGGCGGACGGGCGGACGAAGCTGAAGTCGCCCAGCGGCACGCTGTCGACGGCCGAGGCGATCTCCGTCGTCACCAACGGCCTTGCCCTCGCTGCCCACTTCGGCGACGGGCTGCTGCGGCCGAGCGACGTCGCCGCGGGGATCCTCGGCGCCGTCGTCCGCGACCCGGCGGCCGACCGCGTCATCTGGCAGGAGTACCTGGAAGCGGTCGTCCGGGAGCGCGACGGCTGGAAGGACTTCTACCGGGCCTGCCGGGAGGTGAGCGCGTGAGCGCGGCCAAGGGGACCGTCGACGAGGACTCCACTTGGAGCTGGACCCGGAGGGGAGGAGGACGAAGTGACCGGAGCTGAGCCGCTGTTGCTCGGGGTGCGGCATCACGGGCCCGGTTCGGCGCGGGCCGTGCGGGCGGCGCTCGTGGCGGCCCGGCCGCGGGTCGTACTGATCGAGGGGCCGCCCGAGGCCGACGCGTTGATTCCGCTGGCCGCCGAAGAGGACATGCGACCGCCGGTCGCGCTCCTCGCCCACGCCGTGGACGAGCCCGGTCGTTCGGCCTTCTGGCCGCTGGCCGAGTTCTCCCCGGAATGGGTCGCGATCCGCTGGGCTCTGGAGCACGGGGTACCGGCTCGCTTCATCGACCTTCCGGCCGCGCACACGCTGGCGTGGGGGATGGGGACCGAGGACAAACCCACGGGCAAGGAACAGGAACAGGAACAGGAACAGGAACAGGAACAGGGCTCCACCAACCCGGATGCTCCCTCCGGCCCCGACATCCGCGTCGACCCCCTCGCCGTGCTCGCCGAGACCGCCGGGTACGACGACCCCGAGCGCTGGTGGGAGGACGTCGTCGAGCACCGGGGTGCGGGGGAGCAGGACCCGTTCGCGCCGTTCACCGCGCTGGAGGAGGCCATGGGGGCACTGCGCGAGACGTACGGGGTCGGCGGGCACGACCGGGATCTCGTGCGGGAGGCGTACATGCGGCTCCAAGTGCGCGCGGCACAGCGGGAGTTCGAGGACGACGTGGCCGTGGTGTGCGGAGCCTGGCATGTGCCCGCGCTGCGGCAGAAGACGGCTGTCGCCGCGGACCGCGCACTGCTGAAGGGGCTGCCCAAGGTCAAGGCCGAGCTGACCTGGGTGCCGTGGACGCACCGCCGACTGTCGCGGGCCGGCGGGTACGGCGCCGGCATCGACTCGCCGGGCTGGTACGGCCATCTCTTCGCGGCGCCGGACCGGCCGGTCGAGCGGTGGATGACCAAGGTCGCGGGGCTGCTGAGGGAGGAGGACCGCATCGTCTCCCCGGCCCATGTCATCGAGGCGGTACGGCTGGCGGAGACCCTCGCGGTGATGCGCGGCCGCCCGTTGCCGGGGCTCGGCGAGACCACCGACGCGGTGCGCGCGGTGATGTGCGAGGGCTCGGACGTCCCGCTGTCCCTGGTGCGTGACCGGCTCGTCGTCGGAGATGTGCTGGGCGAGGTACCGCCGGGCGCCCCCGCCGTGCCGTTGCAGCGCGACCTCGACCGGAAGCAGCGCAGGCTGCGGATCAAACCGGAGGCGCTGGAGCGGGAGTTGGAGCTCGACCTGCGCAAGGAGACCGACGCCGCGCGCAGCAGACTGCTGCACCGGCTGCGGCTGCTGGGTGTCGACTGGGGCGAGCCGGTCGCCTCGCGGGGGAGCACGGGCACGTTCCGGGAGACGTGGCGGCTGCGCTGGGAACCGGAGTTGGCGGTGCGGGTCGCCGAGGCGGGCGTCTGGGGCACCACCGTGCTCGCCGCGGCGAACGCCAAGGCGGAGGCGGACGCCGTCGGCGCGCAGGGCCTCGCCGACGTCACCGCACTCGCCGAGCACTGCCTGCTGGCCGAACTCCCGGACGCACTCCCCGTGGTGATGCGGGTCCTCGCCGACCGCGCCGCCCTCGACACCGACGTCGGCCACCTCGCCCAGGCGCTGCCTGCCCTGGTCCGTTCGCTGCGCTACGGCGACGTGCGCGGCACCGACACCGGCGCGCTGACCGAGGTCGCCGCGGGCCTCGCCGAGCGGATCTTCGTCGGCCTGCCCCCGGCCTGCACGGCCCTCGACGCGGACGCGGCGGATGAAATGCGACGCCATGTGGACGCGGTGCACGGGGCGGTGGCACTGCTGGGGGATGTCGGTGGGGCTGGGCGGGATGCAGCCCTCGGGGCCGAGCGGGGGAAGGCCTCGGAGGCCGGGAGTGGCGATGCCACCGCGCCGGCGCACGGGGGCGCAGCCGGACCCGGACCCGGACCCGGGCACGACAATGCCTCAGCGCCGGGCGACGGTGAAGGATCCGGTCCCGCGTCCGGCGAGGCATCCGGACCGGAGCGGCACAACGCCTCCGTGGCAGGGCGCGCCGATGCCCCCGCCCTCGGCCATGGCGACCTGCGCCGTCGCTGGCGCGCGGTGCTTCGGACACTCTCCGCGCGGGACACCGTGCCGGGCGTCATCCGGGGACGTGCCGTACGACTTCTGCTGGACGGCGGGGAGTTGGGTCCGGACGAGGCGGCCCGGCTGATGGGGCTGGTGCTCTCGCCCGGGACACCGCCGGCGGACGCGGCGGCGTGGATCGAGGGCTTCGTCGGCGGCGGGGGCGGGCTGCTCCTCGTGCACGACGAGCGGCTGCTCGCTCTGGTGGACACCTGGCTGACCGGGGTGTCGGCGGAGGCGTTCACGGACGTACTGCCGTTGCTGCGGCGCACGTTCTCGGCGTACGAGTCGGGAGTGCGCAGAACGCTCGGTGAGCTGGTGCGACGCGGACCTGGGAAGCAGGCGGGGGCGGTGGCGACGGCAGTCGGGATATCCGGGTTCGGCGCGGAGTTGGACGCCGGGCGGGCGGACGCGGTGGTGCCGGTGCTGCGGCTGATGCTGGGGCTGGACGACTTGGCGGGGAACGGCGACAACGAGCTTGTGGGGGTGGCGGGATGACGGCGAGCAGCGGTAGGCAGGGCACGAGAAGGCCGGGGGAGAGGGCTCAGGCGGCGGGTGCCGGGCGCCGGCCCGAGGATCGTCCGGCGACCGCCGTGCGGGTCGTGCCGTTGTGGGAAGGGCTGCGTGCGGGGGTGCGCGGATGACGGCGAACGGAGCGACGGGGACGACGGCGCGCGGGGCAGCCGACGCGATGGGGGCGACGGCGATGACGGCGAACGGGGTGGCTGGGGTGGCCGGATTGACCGGGGCGGGCGACGCCGGCGACGTCGCGGATCCGGACCCGGGGCAGGAGCGGTTGCGGCGGTGGCGGCTGGTGCTCGGGGGTGACGCGGCCGACGGCACCGGGTGCGCGCTGTCCGGGCAGGACGCCGCGATGGACGGGGCGCTGGCCGCGCTGTACGGCAGGGGGGACAAGGAGCGGGCGGGGAAGGACCGTTCGGCGGGGCTCGGGGCGTCGGCGCCGTCCGTCGCACGCTGGCTGGGGGACATCCGGACGTACTTCCCCTCCTCCGTCGTCCAGGTCATGCAGCGCGACGCCATCGACCGGCTCCGGCTGTCCGCGCTGCTGCTCGAACCGGAGATGCTGGAAGCGGTCGAGGCCGATGTGCACCTGGTCGGCACGCTGCTCTCCCTCAACAAGGCGATGCCGGAGACCACGAAGGAGACGGCACGGGCGGTGGTGCGCAAGGTCGTCGAGGACCTGGAGAAGCGGCTCGCCACCCGCACCCGGGCCACCCTCACCGGTGCCCTCGACCGCAGCGCCCGTGTCAACCGGCCGCGCCACCACGACATCGACTGGAACCGCACGATCGCGGCCAACCTCAAGCACTACCTGCCGGAGTACCGGACGATCGTGCCGGAGCGGCTGATCGGATACGGGCGGGCGTCCCAGTCCGTGAAGAAGGAGGTCGTCCTCTGCATCGACCAGTCCGGGTCGATGGCCGCGTCCGTCGTCTACGCCTCCGTGTTCGGGGCGGTGCTGGCGTCCATGCGGTCGATCGACACCCGGCTCGTCGTCTTCGACACCGCGGTCGTCGACCTCACCGACCAACTCGACGACCCGGTGGACGTCCTCTTCGGGACACAGCTCGGCGGCGGTACGGACATCAACAGGGCCCTCGCGTACTGCCAGTCGCAGATCACCCGGCCCGCGGAGACGGTGGTCGTGCTGATCAGCGACCTCTACGAAGGGGGGATACGGAACGAGATGCTCAAGCGGGTCGCGGCGATGAAGGCGTCGGGGGTGCAGTTCGTGACGCTGCTCGCGCTGT
The DNA here is from genome assembly GCF_053598575.1 of Streptomyces sp. NPDC001100. Lineage (NCBI taxonomy): Bacteria > Bacillati > Actinomycetota > Actinomycetes > Kitasatosporales > Streptomycetaceae > Streptomyces > Streptomyces sp. NPDC001100. Next base: position 306,179 of record NZ_JBSFKO010000002.1, on the reverse strand, counting down.
CCGACGAGGGTGCGCCCGCCTACGACCGCGAACACGCCGCCGCGCTGGCCGCGTTGGGGGCGCCGGCCTTCGCCTGTACGCCGGACCTGTTCCCGGAGGTGATGGCGGCGGCGATCGAGAAGCGGCCGTTGCCGATACCGGACACAGCCTGACGAACGGGCTTGGGGGACAGGGGGGTTGCGCGTCCTCGGGCGGCCCGTGCGAGGATCGTCGTCTCATGATCTGGCCCACCGCACTGACCGGTGCCGCCCTGCGCGTGACGCGTACGGCGGTGGGGCGGCGTGTGCTCCAACTGTCCCTGCTGGTGGGCGGGTTGTTCATGCTGGGCCTCGTGTGCGGTGGACAGGCGCAGGCGGCGGACGGGGCGCCGGGACAGCAGCCGGGGAGCCCGACGGTGGCTGCGGTTGCCTCGGTGGATCCGGTGGCTCAGGTAGCTGCGGTGGTGAAGCCGGTTCCGATTCCGGTTCAGGTTCCTGTTGTCGCTCCGGTGCCGGCTCCGGTAACGGACACCGTGGAGCGGGTCGTGCGGCCCGTGAGCGACGTGCTGACGAAGACGGTGACCGCGGTGTTGGCCGAGGCACCTTCGTTGCCCCCGTTGCCCTCGTTACCTTCGCTGCCCACCGTGCCCTCGGTCCCCGTGGTGCCGAGTCAGCCCGTGCCCCCGGTCCAGGAGCCTCCGGCGCACACGGCGCCGGTGGCGGTGCCGACGCCCGTCCGGTCGGCCCGGCAGCCCGCGAGTGGTGGACATCGTTCGGAGGCGAGGCCCGCCGAGGCGGCCGCAGTCCGCGGCGTGACGTACGGGCCGCGCGTCGCCGCCGTCGATGAGGGCGCCGCCGCAGGACATGCGGCCGTACGTCATGTGCCGTCCGTCAGGCACGCCCCGGCGCGTCAGGCACCCAACGGTGACCCGGGTGGCGCCCCGCGCGATCAGCAGGCCGTGGACGGCGGCACCGCGCGGCACTGTGACGCGCAGGCCGTGACCCTGGACAACCGGGTGCCCGTGCGGTTCGTGCCCGGTGTCCCCGAGGGCGCGGACGCGGCGAAGACCCGGGACAGGTACCGGGACGTTCCCGTTTTCCCAGGCTAGGCAGGCTCCTCCGGCAGTTGGTCTGCCCGGAAAGTCGCCATGTCTCCCTTTCTGGAACGCCTGAGGAACCGACGTACCCATGAGCAACAACATGAGCACGAGCACCGACATCACCCCGGCCGAAGTCCGACGACGTCTCGTCGATGCCGTGGTCTCCGTCCCGCGAGAGTCCCGGGTCAGGGCCGCCGCGGCCATCCAGGGCGCACTGGCCGCACGCGCCGCACACACTGTGTGCGCCCGGACCGTCCGGCACTGGGAGTAACAGACTCCGTGAGGCAGTGACCCCGGACGGCCGAATGCCGTCGGTCTGTCCGGGGGCGCGTCTCGCGGTATGGGATCCTCGCCGGGCCAGCCCCAACCCGGCGGGGACCCCGCCCGAACAGCCCGCCCGTGAGCCCCGTCCACGGCACTCCGTGTCACGGAATCCGGCATCATGTGACAGGTATCACCGCTCAGGTGTGACCCTCGATTTAGGGGCCCCCTGCAAGCAGCGATAACCTGCGAGACGGACATGCCGCGCGCTCGGTCACCGTGTGCGCCTCCCTTGTGACAGCGGACGTCACGTTGCCCTTCGCGGCACGCCCACGCATCCAACGAACCGCGAGATCACTGAGGACGGAAGCGCGTGGACCTGTTCGAGTATCAGGCGAGGGACCTCTTCGCCAAGCACGATGTACCGGTGCTGGCCGGTGAAGTCATCGACACGCCTGAGGCGGCCCGCGCAGCCACAGAGCGGCTCGGCGGCAAGTCCGTCGTCAAGGCCCAGGTGAAGGTCGGCGGCCGTGGCAAGGCCGGTGGCGTGAAGCTCGCCGCCACCCCGGACGAGGCCGTCGCGCGTGCGACGGACATCCTCGGCATGGACATCAAGGGCCACACGGTCCACAAGGTGATGATCGCCGAGACCGCGCCCGAGATCGTCGAGGAGTACTACGTCTCCTTCCTCCTCGACCGCACCAACCGCACCTTCCTCGCCATGGCGTCCGTCCAGGGCGGCGTGGAGATCGAGGTCGTCGCGGAGGAGAACCCCGAGGCCCTCGCGAAGGTGCCGGTCAACGCCAACGAGGGCGTGGGCATCGAGAAGGCCCGCGAGATCGTCGCGCAGGCGAAGTTCCCGGCCGACGTCGCCGAGCAGGTCGCCGAGATCCTGGTGACGCTGTGGGACACCTTCGTGAAGGAGGACGCCCTCCTCGTCGAGGTCAACCCGCTCGCCAAGGTCGCCGACGGCCGTGTCATCGCCCTCGACGGCAAGGTCTCGCTGGACGAGAACGCCGAGTTCCGCCAGCCGGAGCACGAGGCGCTGGTCGACCACGCCGCCGCCAACCCGCTTGAGGCGGCCGCCAAGGCCAAGAACCTCAACTACGTCAAGCTCGACGGCGAGGTCGGCATCATCGGCAACGGCGCGGGTCTCGTCATGAGCACCCTGGACGTCGTCGCGTACGCCGGTGAGGCGCACGGTGGCGTGAAGCCGGCCAACTTCCTCGACATCGGCGGCGGCGCGTCCGCGGCCGTGATGGCGAACGGCCTGGAGATCATCCTGGGCGACCCCGACGTCAAGTCGGTCTTCGTCAACGTCTTCGGCGGCATCACCGCGTGCGACGAGGTCGCCAACGGCATCGTGCAGGCGCTGCAGCTGCTCGCGGACAGGGGCGAGGAAGTCACCAAGCCCCTCGTCGTCCGCCTCGACGGCAACAACGCCGAGCTGGGTCGCAAGATCCTCTCCGACGCCAACCACCCGCTGGTCCAGCGCGTGGACACCATGGACGGCGCGGCCGACAAGGCCGCCGAGCTCGCGGCTGCGAAGTAAGGGACGAGGGACAAAACAGCCATGGCTATCTTCCTCACCAAGGACAGCAAGGTCATCGTCCAGGGCATGACCGGCTCCACGGGCATGAAGCACACCAAGCTCATGCTGGCGGACGGCACCAACATCGTCGGTGGCGTCAACCCCCGTAAGGCCGGCACGTCCGTCGACGTCGACGGCACCGAGATCCCGGTCTTCGGCACGGTCGCCGAGGCGATCGAGAAGACGGGCGCGAACGTATCCGTCCTCTTCGTACCGCCGGCCTTCTCCAAGGCCGCCGTCGTCGAGGCGATCGACGCCGAGATCCCGCTCGCGGTCGTCATCACCGAGGGCATCGCCGTCCACGACTCGGCCGCGTTCTACGCGTACGCGGTCGCGAAGGGCAACAAGACCCGGATCATCGGCCCGAACTGCCCCGGTCTCATCACCCCGGGCCAGTCGAACGCCGGCATCATCCCGGGCGACATCACGAAGCCGGGCCGTATCGGCCTGGTCTCGAAGTCCGGCACGCTGACGTACCAGATGATGTACGAGCTGCGTGACATCGGCTTCTCGTCCGCCGTCGGCATCGGTGGCGACCCGGTCATCGGCACCACGCACATCGACGCGCTCGCCGCGTTCGAGGCCGACCCCGACACCGACCTGATCGTGATGATCGGTGAGATCGGTGGCGACGCGGAGGAGCGGGCCGCGGACTTCATCGCGAAGAACGTGACCAAGCCGGTCGTCGGTTACGTCGCGGGCTTCACCGCGCCCGAGGGCAAGACCATGGGCCACGCCGGCGCCATCGTCTCCGGTTCCTCTGGCACGGCCGCCGCGAAGAAGGAGGCCCTTGAGGCCGCCGGCGTCAAGGTCGGCAAGACGCCGACCGAGACGGCGAAGCTGGCGCGCGAGATTCTGGCCGGCTGAGTTTCTCAGCTGAACGTCGATGGGCCCGTTCCCGTTATGGGGGCGGGCCCATCGACGCGTCATGGGGTGCCGGGTTCGGTTGTCGGGCGGGTGCGGGTGCGTCGTGGCCGTTCGCGCCTTTCCCCGCGCCCCTGAAACGCCGGCCCGCTGTCTCTTCTAGGGGCGCGGGGAACTGCGCGACCAGCCCCCGCCGGCCCGCACCTAACGACTCAACGGATGCAGTCTTTCGGGCCCGGCAGTCATCCCGGTCCGCAATCGATCCCGGAGCCGCACCTCCTCCTCGGACAAAGAACCCTGCACCACCCGCGCCGGCACCCCCTCCACCCGTTGTCCCAACGGCACCGGCGGCTCGTAGTGGGTCGGCGCCGTGCGCAACGTGAGCGTCGTCGCGCCGATGATCGTGACGGTGAACGCGATCGCCGCCCGGCTCCAGAACACGGTTCGGCGTTCACCCACGAAACGAACCACCGGCGGCTTGGCCGCGTGCAGCCGCCCCGTGGAGGCCAGTTCGGTCAGCCGCCGGTGCAGCTCGGCAGGGTCCGAGAGCTCCGGGAGCCGCGCGGCCAGCGCCTCGCGCGCGTGCAGCAGCCGGTTCGCCGCGGCCGGTGTGCTCGCCTCCGTCTCCGCCGCCAGCTCCGCGAGACCGAGCCCGACACCGTCGTAGAGGAGAAGCGTGCGGCGGTACGACGGGGGGAGTCTGAGGAGTGCGGTGAGCAGGGCGCGGTCGGCGGGGGCCGGGGGCGGGGGTTCCGGGTGGCGGTATCTGGGGCGGAAGCGGTGCCAGGGGGAGAGCGCGTACTCGTACGCGACCGAGCGCACCCAGCCGGCCGGGTCGCGGTCGACCGCCACCTCGGGCCAGCGCTGCCACGCGGTCTGGAAGGCCCGCTCCACGGACTCCCGCGCCAACTCGCGCCGCCCGGTGAGCAGATAGGTCTGCCGTACGAGGGAGGGCGCGCAGAACGCGTAGAGCGCGTCGAAGGCCTGAGCGGGGGTCAGGGGCGCGGGCGCCGGATCCGTGTGCGGTACGGGGATCTCGACCACGACGATGTCGGCCTGCGGCGGCTCCGGTTGAGCCTCCGGCACCGTTGCGGCGACGGTTTCCACCGCTGCCTCCGTCTCTTCCGCTGTGGGGGTGTCCTCGGCCAGGTCGTTGAGCAATTTCGCGTACGCCTCCCGTTTCCGGCCGCGTGGTGAGGTGCGGCCGGTCTCCCACGCGCGCACCGTCTCGCGGCTGACGCCGACCCGCGTGGCGAGCTGAGCCTGCGTCAGGGACGCGGCCTCGCGCAGTCGTCGGCGTTCCTTGGGTGGCGGGAGCGGGGTTGCAGGGGTCTGCGTCACCGGATGCCCCTTCGTACGAAAAAGTACATAAATGTATATTGGGCGACACTTCGGAGGTTCGCCTGTTACGACGAGAAAGCGCGTGTCGTTGGGAGCATGGCGGTCGTGATGCCGATGACCCACCGCCGACCGTCGTTGTCGCCCCTCCTCACCCGGATGCGCGACCGATCCCCCGGACTGGCCGCCAGCCTCTTGGGTGGTGCGGTCGCGGCGGGGCTCGGACTCGGCTCGTTCGCCGTGCTCGTGATGATGCTGTGGATCAGCTCGCCGTACCCCGACAGCGGACCCGGCGGCGCCCTGCACATGGCCGCCGCGCTCTGGCTCCTCGCGCACGGCGTCGAACTGGTCCGCACCGACACCCTCTCCGGAATCCCCGCCCCCGTCGGCGTGACCCCGCTGCTCCTCCTCGTCCTGCCGGTCTGGCTGCTGCACCGGGCGGCCCGGGACGCGGTGCTGGGCGGGGGAGACGACGAGACCGACACCGACATCCCGCCGGTCCCGGCCCGCACCGCCTGGACCGGCGTCGCCCTCGGCTACCTCGCCGTCGGCACCGCCGCGGCGCTCTACGCGTCCGGCGGCGAACTCTCCCCGTCCTGGAGCTGGACGGCGGTGTGTCTGCCGCTGCTCGCGGCGGGCGCGGCCGGGTCGGGTGTGTGGACGGCGTACGGGCGCCCGCGGGAACCCGTGTTGAGCGTGCTGGTCCTGCTGCCGGCCGGGCTGCGGCGGCTCGTCCTGGGCCCCGAGGCCCGCGAGTCCCGGGCCCGGATCGGCACCGCCGCGCGTGCCGCCGGTATCGGCACGGCGGTGTTCGTCGGGGGCGGCGCGCTGCTGCTCACGGCGTCCCTGGTCTGGCACGGCGGTGCGGCGCAGACGTCGTTCCTGCGGCTGACGGAGGCGCTGTCGGGCCGGTTCGCCGTCCTGTTGCTCTGCCTGGCGCTGATCCCGAACGCGGCGGTCTGGTCGGCGGCCTACGCCCTCGGCCCCGGCTTCGCGCTCGGCACCCACCACACGGTGGACCCCCTCAACTCGGCCCCGGCTCCGCTGCTTCCCCCGTTCCCGCTCCTCGCGGCGGTTCCGGACGCGGGCACCGGAACCCCGCTGAACTGGCTGGCGGTACTGGTGCCGCTGGCCGCCGGGGTGATGGTCGGGTGGTTCGTGGCGCGGGTCGCGGGAGGGCAACGGGGCGACGGCGAGGGCCGGTTGGCGAAGTCGGGGGGCGCGGGCGGTCCGGCGTCGGCATCCTGGCCGCAGGGCCGTACCGCCGCCACCGCGCTGCTCGCCGCCGCCCTGTGCGCCGCAGCGCTGGCGCTGTTCGCGGAGTTGTCGGGCGGTCCGCTCGGCGGTGCCGCGCTCGCGCGGTTCGGGCCGGTGTGGTGGCAGACCGGGGGAGCGGCGCTGGCGTGGCTCGCGGTGGTCGCGGTGCCCACGGCGACGGGGCTGCGGGCCTGGCGACTGCGGGAGCCCAGGGTGCCGAAACCGACGATCGCGAAACCGCGGGAGGGCGCGGCCGAGAAGGCGCCGGACGCTCCGCCGCAACGCCGGTTCCGGAAGCCGTTCACGGTCGGCCGACGCCGGTTCACCCGCAAGCCGAAGGAGACGCCGGTACCTGTGCCGGTCCAGGCTCCCGTCGACCAGCCGTACCTCGCCTACGACCACGACCCGACGTTCGACCCGTACGACTTCCTGCCCGTCGACGTCCCGTCGGGGTCCTCGCCGACCCCCTGGTACGACGACACCTCCCGCGAGGCGCGCTGGGCGGCCCTGAGGGAGGCGGCGACTCCACCGGAGCACCCGGAGCACCCGGAGCACCCGGAGCACCCGGACGGGCCCGAGCCCAACTGACCGGCGTCGTGCTTCAGTTGGCGGTCCCCAGCAGGCCCCGCAGATCCTTCGGCAGCAGCTGGTTGCAGGACTGCTTCGCCTCGTTCGTGAGGGCGTCGTTCGTGCAGGTGTAGAAGTCCTTGTAGGCCAGCTGCGCGATGAACATCCCGGCGACCAGGACGATGGCCAGCGACGCGGTGACCAGGCCGCTCACCGCCGCCGTCGTCTGGGGGCGGCCCGGTGCCTCGGGCGCGGCCGGGGTGTCCGGGTCGGCGGTGCGGGGCTTGGCGCGCAGCGCGCTGCCGCCCCAGTAGAGGGCCAGCGCGCCGAGCAGCAGGGCCACGTACGGCCAGCTGAAGAGGGCGAAGAAGAAGGCCCACATGCCGCTCAGCAGGGCGTAGCGGGCGCGCCGCTGGGCCGGGTCCGTCGGGTCCCAGCGCATGCCCTGGCCGGGGCCGGGGCCGTTGTTCGGGCCCTCGGGACCGTTGCCCGGCCCGCCCTGTCCGCCGAGCCGGTCGCCGAAGCCGCCCTGGGAACGCCCGGGCTGCCGGTCGCTCCACTGACTGCCCCACGGCGAACGGCCGCCGTCACCCTGCGAGGAGTCGTCACCGCCGTCACGGCCCTCCGGGCGCCGCGGCTGCCACGGCCGGTCCGGGGTGCCCTCGGGCGGCGGGGCGAACGGGTTGTCGTCCGACCCCGCACCGCTCTGTCCCTCCGAGGGCGCGTCGGGCGGCGAGGAGGGCCGCTCCCGGAGCAGCACGGTGCCGCGCTCCCCTCCCTGCAAGGACTGCGGGGGGAACGCGAGGAGTCGGGGACTGCGGTCCGGCATCAAGTGAGCGTCTTCCCCTTGTTGAATACGTCTCTCCGACATGAGCTGTCACTTCGTGAACGCGTCGCACGACAACGGCGTTCCCGAACCCGCTCTCCCCAGACGCTACCTTCCGGCCACGCCCCCGTCCCGTGGGGGCTGTCCGGTGTGCCGGTATCGTTGCTGACGGTCGGCCGCTTCGTAGACTTCCCCGTATCCCGGGGCGCGAAGCATTCGTATGAATGCACGAACGGGCCGGCCGCACGCACCCCGCTCCCCCGAGAAAGGGCCCCGCCGTGGCCGCCAAGCCCGTGGCCAAGCGCCTTGTCGTGCTGGTCTCCGGTTCCGGTACGAATCTGCAGGCGCTGCTCGACGCCATCGCGACCGAGGGCGACGAGGCCTACGGAGCCGAGATCGTGGCCGTGGGCGCGGACCGCGAGGGCATCGAGGGCCTGGCCCGCGCCGAGCGCGCCGGGTTGCCCACCTTCGTGTGCAGGGTGAGGGACTTCGCGAGCCGCGAGGAGTGGGACGCGGCGCTCACGGCGGCGACCGGGGCGTACGAGCCCGATCTGGTCGTGTCGGCCGGGTTCATGAAGATCGTGGGCAAGGAGTTCCTCGCCCGTTTCGGCGGCCGGGTCGTGAACACGCACCCCGCCCTGCTGCCCAGTTTTCCGGGGGCCCACGGCGTACGGGACGCGCTCGCGTACGGCGCCCGGGTCACCGGCTGCACCGTCCACTTCGTCGACGACGGCGTCGACACCGGGCCGATCATCGCTCAGGGCGTGGTCGAGATCCTGGACGAGGACGACGAGAGCGCTCTGCACGAGCGCATCAAGGAAGTCGAGCGAAGGCTGCTCGTCGATGTCGTGGGGCGGCTGGCCCGCAACGGCTATCGCATCGAGGGACGAAAGGTAGTTATCCAGTGACCGCCGAGAGCAACAAGCGAGTCATCCGACGGGCGCTCATCAGCGTCTACGACAAGACCGGACTCGAAGAGCTGGCGCGCGGCCTGCACGAGGCGGGCGTCGAACTCGTCTCCACGGGCTCCACGGCCGCCCGTATCGCCGCTGCCGGTGTCCCCGTCACCAAGGTCGAGGAGCTGACCGGCTTCCCCGAGTGCCTGGACGGCCGGGTCAAGACCCTGCACCCGAAGGTGCACGCGGGCATCCTCGCCGACCTGCGTCTCGAAGACCACCGGCAGCAGCTCGAAGAGCTCGGTGTGGAGCCGTTCGACCTCGTGGTCAGCAACCTCTACCCGTTCCGCGAGACCGTCGCCTCCGGTGCCACGCCCGACGAGTGCGTCGAGCAGATCGACATCGGCGGCCCCTCCATGGTCCGCGCCGCCGCCAAGAACCACCCCTCCGTCGCGATCGTCACCAGCCCCGCGCGGTACGCCGACGTCCTCAAGGCCGTCACCGAGGGCGGCTTCGACCTCACCACCCGCAAGCGGCTCGCCGCGGAGGCCTTCCAGCACACGGCCGCGTACGACGTGGCCGTGGCGAGCTGGTTCGCGTCCTCGTACGCGCCGGTCGACGAGTCGCGGTTCCCCGACTTCCTCGGCGGCACCTGGGAGCGCGAGAACACCCTGCGCTACGGCGAGAACCCGCACCAGCCGGCCGCCCTCTACGTCGACGCCTCGGGCGGCGGTCTCGCGAAGGCCGAGCAGCTGCACGGCAAGGAGATGTCGTACAACAACTACACGGACACGGATGCCGCGCGCCGTGCCGCCTACGAACACGCCGAGCCCTGTGTCGCGATCATCAAGCACGCCAACCCCTGCGGTATCGCGGTCGGTTCGGACGTCGCCGAGGCGCACCGCAAGGCGCACGCCTGTGACCCGCTGTCGGCGTTCGGCGGGGTGATCGCCGTCAACCGGCCGGTCAGCAAGGAGCTGGCCGAGCAGGTCGCCGAGATCTTCACCGAGGTCATCGTCGCGCCGGACTACGAGGAGGGCGCGCTGGAGGCCCTCGCCAAGAAGAAGAACATCCGGGTGCTGAAGGCCCCGGGCGGTCCGGCGAACGCGGTCGAGTTCAAGGCGATCGACGGCGGGGCGCTGCTCCAGGTCACCGACCGGCTCCAGGCCGACGGCGACGACCCGGCCAACTGGACGCTGGCGACGGGCGAGGCGCTGTCCGAGTCGGAGCTGGCCGACCTCGCCTTCGCCTGGAAGGCCTGCCGCGCGGTGAAGTCCAACGCGATCCTGCTGGCCAAGGACGGTGCCTCGGTCGGCGTCGGCATGGGCCAGGTCAACCGGGTGGACTCCGCGAAGCTGGCGGTCGAGCGGGCGGGCGCCGAGCGCGCCCAGGGTTCGTTCGCGGCCTCGGACGCGTTCTTCCCGTTCCCGGACGGGCTGGAGATCCTCACCGAGGCCGGCGTCAAGGCCGTTGTCCAGCCCGGCGGTTCGGTCCGTGACGAGCTGGTGGTCGAGGCCGCGAAGAAGGCCGGCGTCACGATGTACTTCACCGGGACGCGGCACTTCTTCCACTGAGGTCACCCGCTGCGGCCTCGTATACGGCTCAGGGCCGTGCCCCCGAGGAATCGGGTGGCACGGCCCTGAGCCGTATGGGGACCGTCAGTTCTGGATGACCATCGTGCCCGCGGCCTTGTCGTGCCAGCCCTGCTGGCGGCCGGACTTGTCCCAGAACGGGGACAAGTAGACGACGAGCTGGCCGATGCCGCAGGCGAAGCTGCCGACCACCGGGATGACCCAGCGGATGATCGACGAGCCCAGGCCCGGCTTCTGGCCCGTGTCGGCCTTCACCACGCGCAGGCCGACGGCCATCTTGCCCAGGGTCGCGCCGACCAGACCGACCATCAGCCACTCGTAGAGCAGGCTGCAGACCATCAGGGCGCCGACGACCGCGCCGATCGCGCCCACCATGTGGCTCGCCGCGTTGTCGACGCAGGACTGGTAGTCGGAGGCGTTCGGGTCGCAGTCCTTGATGGCGCTGATCGAGCCGGCGACACCCGCGAGGGAGAGCACGAAGTAGATGACGAAGAGGATCAGTCCGTCGATCAGGCGGGCGCCGAAACGCCGGCCCATCGAGGCTATGCGCGGGGCGCCGGGCACACCGGGGCCGCCCGGGTAGCCGGGCTGCTGGGGGTAGCCGTAGCCGGGCTGGCCGCCCTGGGGATAGCCGTAGCCCTGCTGCGGGGGCTGCTGGGGATAGCCGTAACCGGCCTGGCCCTGCGGGGCGTTCTGGGGCTGCCCGTAAGGGTTGTTGGGATCGCCGAAGCTCATGGCGAGGTTCCTCCGTCTGCACTGTCTCAGGTGGGGACGATGCGGGTTGTGCGGAGGAACGTCGTTGCTTGAGCGGTTTTCCCCCCGAACATGAACCGCGGTACTGCGCCGCTCATGCTCGTGGGGGTGATCACTTTTTGTCCAGTTGGAATCCTCATGTGTTGTGTAAGCGAAACATCAATTTCGCTGGGCGACCGAATGTGTTCGTCTGCTCTTTACGGTCTCTCAGCGGTGGTGCGAGCGGGTCAGTAGCGCGGGCGCGCGAACCACGCCGTGCCGCTCGCGACCATCGGGGCCGCCGTGATGACCGCGCCGAAACCGACCCACAGCAGCGCGTAGAGGACCGCCGCGGCCGGTCCGTTGTCGAGGGCGGCGATCAGGACGACGAAGCCGGCGATCGTGCCGAGCGCGCCGTAGACCACCGTGGTCACGCGGATGCCCTGGCCGCCGCGGCTGAACTTGACGCCCAGGGTGATGGACAGGGCGGCGAAGGCGAGGCTGACGAGCCCGAAGAACACGAGGATCCCGGCCAGCGCGTGACCGGCGTCGTCGACCGACTTCAGCGGGACCACGGAGGTCGCGTCGTCCGTCACATCGCTGACGAAGGCCCCGAAGTAGAGCCAGGCCGCACCGGCCAGGATCTGCGTCGCGGAGATGATGAACAGGAAGACGCGGGCCGTCATGAGCAGTCCGGGCATCGACTGCGCGGGCATCATCGCGCCGCCCGGGTAGCCGTAGCCGTGGCCGGAGTACGGCTGCTGCTGGGGGTAGCCGTACCCGTAGGTGTAGCCGGGAGCGGTGGGGGGCTGCTGGGGCGGTGGGGGCGGCTGCGACGGCTGGGGCGGCTGCCCATACGGATACGGGTTGTTCGGGTCGCCGAAACTCATGGCGTCTCTCCTCCGTCTGCCTCGACGAGTGCGGGGACGACGTGCGGCACCGACTGGAGGAAAGCCCTGTGGATCAAGTAGATCAAGTGGATCGAGCGGTTGGTGCGGTTGGTGCGATTGATACGGACGCGCTGCGTTCCCCCGGTACTGCACGCGGCACTGTGTCCCCATGGTTCTGGAGGCGGCTGCCCCCGTCCAGCGGAATTCCGCATATTGCGTATATTCCGCATCTTCCGTACGGGTTGTGGAGGAGCCTGATTGGAATCGGGGCCCGGTCATCCGCGAGGATGGGGACATGACCGCCCAGATTCTCGATGGCAAGGCCACCGCAGCCGCGATCAAGTCCGATCTGACCGCCCGCGTGGCGGCGCTGAAGGAGAAGGGCGTCACGCCCGGCCTCGGCACGATCCTGGTCGGGGACGACCCCGGCAGCCAGAAGTACGTCGCGGGCAAGCACCGCGACTGCGCCCAGGTGGGCATCGCCTCCATCCAGCGCGAACTGCCCGCCACCGCGACGCAGGAGGAGATCGAGGCGGTCGTCCGGGAACTCAACGAGGACCCGGCCTGCACCGGCTACATCGTCCAACTCCCGCTCCCCAAGGGCATCGACGAGAACCGCATCCTGGAACTCATGGACCCGGACAAGGACGCCGACGGCCTCCACCCGATGAACCTCGGCCGCCTCGTCCTCAACGAGCCCGCCCCGCTGCCCTGCACCCCGAATGGCGTGCTGACCCTCCTGCGCCGCTACGGCGTGGAGATCAAGGGCGCCGAGGTCGTGGTCGTCGGACGCGGCGTCACCATCGGCCGCCCGATGCCGCTCCTGCTCACCCGCCGCAGCGAGAACGCGACCGTGACCCAGTGCCACACGGGCACCCGCGACCTCTCCTCCCACCTCAAGCGCGCCGACATCATCGTCGCCGCGGCCGGTTCCGCCCATCTGATCCGGCCCGAGGACGTGAAGCCGGGCGCCGCCGTCCTCGACGTCGGGGTCTCCCGGAACGCCGACGGCAAGATCGTGGGCGACGTCCACCCGGGTGTCGCCGAGGTCGCCGCCTGGATCTCCCCGAACCCCGGCGGAGTCGGCCCGATGACCCGCGCCCAACTGCTCGTCAACGTGGTCGAGGCGGCGGAGCGCAGTGTCGCCTGACAGCAAGGAACCGGCCGGCAGGAGGACGGACGCCGTGGACGACATCGAGGTGACGGACCCCGTCAGCGCCCCCGGCGCCGACGGCGTCCCGCGCCGCACCACCCGCCGCTTCCCCCTCTTCACCCGCGACACCGCCCGCCCCGAGGGCGGCGGCCGGGCCGCGTCCGGCGCCGCCCCGGCACCGGCCCGCCAGTGGCCCATCCTCGCGGTGCTCGGCACGGTCGGCCTCGGCCTCCTGCTCACCGCCTTCGACGTCTTCCGCTACGGCACCCTGCTCATCGGCGCCGCCCTGCTGGCCGGCGCCGTCCTGCGCTGGGTCCTGCCGGACGTCGGCATGCTCGCCGTACGCTCCCGCTTCACCGACGTCGTCACCTACTGCGTGCTCGGCCTCGCGATCGTCCTGCTGGCGATGATGGCGCAGCCGAAGCCGTGGCTGGTCATCCCGTTCCTGAAGGACACGCTGCACTACACGGTCAACACCGGCTGACAGCCGGTCGGTTCACGACACACGACGGCGGCCCGTCCCCTCCCCCGAGCAAGGACGCGCCGCCGTCTGCGTTTCAGCGTGCCGCGCGGTGAGCGGGCTGTTCAACGGCTGTCAGCGCGCTGTGGCAGGGAGGTGACCGTTTCGCTACGCGCTCCGCACCCCGCCGCGACGAGGGAACCGTTCCCCTTCCGGCGTCGTCATTTCGCTCGGAACGGGCAAGTAGGGCGAGCCGGCGGGCGAGCGGGCGGGCGGTGGAGGTGCGATGAGCGGCTGGCAGCCGCTGCCGGACGAACTGCCGGCGGAGGTACGGCACTTCGTGGAACACCTGCGCCTCCTCAAGGACCGCACCGGGCTGAGCCTGGCCGCGCTCGGTGCCCGCACCGCGTACAGCAAGTCCTCCTGGCACCGCTATCTCAACGCGGGCCAGCCCCCGCCCCGGCAGGCGGTCGTCGCGCTGTGCCGGGTGGCGGGCGCCGATCCCGAACGCATCGGGGTGCGCTGGGAGTTGGCGGTCCAGGCCTGGCCCCGCCCGGTCACCGTCCCGGAGCGGGCGGCGGACGGGGACGAGTACCGGGACGATCCGACCCTGCCCTGGTGGGACACACCGCCCGAGAAGGGGGAGCGCGGGCCCGGCGGACGGCTGCTGCGGTACGCGGTGCTGCTGCTGGTTCTGATGCTTCTCGTGACTGTCGTGGGGGCCGTCGTGCTCGGGTGAAGGCCGGTATGTGCCCAGTGTGTCGATGTATTGACAAGTTTGCGGATTTGCAACGAACTCGACCAACAACCGCGTTAGCGTGGGCAATTCAGGGCAGAGGGGGGAAAGCAATGCCTCGTTGGAGGGCCTTGCCGGATGAACTCGATCCGCAGGTCAAGGAGTTCGCAGGTCAGCTGCGCCGGCTCGTGGACCGCAGCGGCCTGAGCGTCGCGGCGGTGGCCGACCGCACGGGTTACAGCAAGACGTCCTGGGACCGTTATCTCAATGGCCGGCTCCTCGCGCCGAAGGGGGCGATCGTCGCCCTCGCGGAGGTCACCGGCACCCATCCCGTCCATCTGACCACGATGTGGGAGCTGGCCGAGCGGGCCTGGAGCCGTTCGGAGATGCGGCACGACATGACCATGGAGGCGATGCGGATCTCCCAGGCGCGTGCCGCGCTCGGCGAGTTCGGGGCGCCTCCGGCGAACGCACAGAGCGGCAAGGCCGAGGGCGGGAAACCCGAGGGCGGCACGTCGCCGCGCAAGGGTGGCAGTGTCACCGCGACCCCGGGGATCGCGGGCCCGGCGGGGGTGTCACCGACGGTGCCGCCGCAGCCCGCGGCGCCCGGGAGTGACGTACGGGAAGGTGCCTCGCAGGTCGGCAACTCGTGGGGGCCGGCCGGGTATTCGAGGCCGGCGGGGCAGTCCGGTGGCGCGGCTTCGCGGCCGGGAGCCGGGCAGGTGCCGGAGGCCGTGATGCCGCACGGCGAGTTGCCGCGGGCGCCCCGGCCGGGGCCGCCGGACGGACTGGCCGGTGCCAGGCGGCGGTTCCTGATGTTCGCCGCCGGGGTCGTCGGGGTGGTGGTCGTGATCGCGGCCGTGTTCCTGTTCACCAACAAGGGTGACGGGGACAAGAAGACGAGCGCCACGCACACCTCGGCCTCGCCGTCCGTCAGCACGAACCCCGACCTGCCGGCCGGAGTGAAGTGCGTTGGCGCGGGCTGCACCGGCAAGGACGCCGAGGCCATGGGCTGCACCACGGACGCGGGCGCGGCGACGACCGCCAGGACCGCGACCGTCGGCACGACCGTCGTCGAGGTCCGCTACAGCAAGACCTGCGGCGCCGCCTGGGGCCGGATCACCGCCGGAGCGCAGGGGGACTCCGTCCAGGTGAGCGCGGGCACCGTCAAGGAGAGCGACAGCATCACGGCGGCCGGCGACAACATCGCCTACACCCCGATGGTCGCGGTGAAGGACGCCGGCGAGGCGAAGGCCTGCGTGACGCTGGCGTCGGGTCAGAAGGGGTGCACGACCTAGGGCACGTGCGGCACGCGGCGCACGTAGGACACGTATGTGGGGATTCGGTGAACGTAGGGAATGGCCGTCCCGGATCGGGGGCAGGCGGTCATCACCCCCACGGGAGTCCGGACCCCCGGTACCCCCCACGGCGGTCGTCCGGTGTTTCTCTCCCGAGCCGGACGGCCGCCTTTTCCGTGCCGCGATCCGGGCGCTGTGGGGTGGGCCACACGGGCCCGGCAGTCCGCGATCCCGGATGCGCGATAGCCTGACCGGTGGATCTCTTGATGCCAAGAGATCGATCATTTGTACGTCCCGCACCCCGGGGCAGTGCCGCCCCACCGCCAGCTGTCATAACGGAGAACGCCATGACCCGCACTCCCGTGAACGTCACCGTCACCGGCGCGGCCGGCCAGATCGGTTACGCCCTGCTCTTCCGCATCGCCTCCGGCCAGCTGCTCGGCGCGGACGTGCCGGTCCGGCTGCGTCTCCTGGAGATCACCCCGGCGCTCAAGGCCGCCGAGGGTACGGCGATGGAGCTCGACGACTCCGCCTTCCCGCTCCTTCAGGGCATCGACATCACGGACGACCCGAACGTCGCCTTCGACGGCACCAACGTCGCCCTCCTCGTCGGCGCCCGCCCCCGCACCAAGGGCATGGAGCGCGGCGACCTGCTCTCCGCCAACGGCGGCATCTTCAAGCCGCAGGGCAAGGCCATCAACGACAACGCCGCGGACGACATCAAGGTCCTCGTCGTCGGCAACCCGGCCAACACCAACGCGCTCATCGCGCAGGCCGCGGCCCCGGACGTACCGGCCGACCGCTTCACCGCGATGACCCGCCTGGACCACAACCGCGCGCTGACCCAGCTCGCGAAGAAGACGGGCACCACGGTCGCCGACATCAAGCGCCTGACCATCTGGGGCAACCACTCCGCCACCCAGTACCCCGACATCTTCCACGCCACGGTCGCCGGCAAGAACGCCGCCGAGACCGTGAACGACGAGAAGTGGCTCGCCGAGGACTTCATCCCGACCGTCGCCAAGCGCGGCGCCGCGATCATCGAGGCCCGCGGCGCGTCCTCGGCGGCCTCCGCCGCGAACGCCGCCATCGACCACGTCCACACCTGGGTCAACGGCACGGCGGACGGCGACTGGACCTCCATGGGCATCCCGTCGGACGGCTCCTACGGCGTCCCCGAGGGCCTCATCTCCTCCTTCCCGGTCACCACGAAGGACGGCGTCTACGAGATCGTCCAGGGCCTGGACATCAACGAGTTCTCCCGCGCCCGCATCGACGCGTCGGTGAAGGAGCTGGAGGAGGAGCGCGAGGCGGTCCGCTCCCTCGGCCTCATCTGAGCCACTCGGCGGGCCGTTCTCGACGGCTCTGTCACGAGCTTGCGCGGGCCCTGTTCCGGTTACGGCCGGAGCGGGGCCCGTCCCCTTTTCCGCCGCTACCTTCGGGAGCGGTACGAAGAGGTGCCCGGTGGGGTGATTCGGGGGGTTCGTGATGAGCGACTGGAACGGCTTCGGGGCGGAGCGCGGGCCGAGCGAGGAGAGAGGGCAGGCGCCCTGGTCGGTGTGGTCGACGGCGGAGACACAGACCTCGCTGACCCCTCCGGCATGGGTGTCGCCGCCGGCCCCTGTCCCGGCTCCGGCTCCGGCTCCCGCACCCGTCACCGACCATCGGGTCCGGCGGGTGGCCCTCGCGGTCGTCGCCGCGGTCGTGCTGGGCGCGGGCGCGGGCGGCGGCTTCTGGTACGTCACGCACGGGCGCGTCACCCACGACCACGTGGGCACGAGCGCGGGCGCGGGCGCGAGTACGGGGACGAGCGCGGGGACCGGCGCGGGCACGAGTGGCGGCGCGACCGGACCCGGATCGTCCTACCGCACCGCCCAGGACCCCACCGGCTACACCGTCGAGATCCCCCGGGGCTGGACCCGGGCCCAACGGCAGGGAGCCAAGGCCCCGGTGATCTCCTACGACTCCCCGGACGGCACGCGCCGCCTGCAGATCTTCCGGATCACCGAGAACTCCCCGGCCCTGTCCCTCGACCTCGCCGAGAACGACCCCGGCTACGGCTTCGCCCGCCAGTCGGGCTACCAGGTCCTCGACCGTGCCTCCGGCCCCACCTGGGCCGAACTCACCTACCGCTACGACGACCAGGACAAGGGCGCCCGCCGGGTGATCGACCACCGTTTCGAGGCGGCGGACGGCTCGCTCTACGCGATCCGGTCCAGTGGCCCCGAGTCCCTCGATCCCGCGCTGGTCCGCGCGCCGCTCACCACCGCGATCGGTTCCTTCTGTCCGGCGGGCGCGAACTGCTGACCGGCGGGGGTGACTTGCCGACCCGCTGCCCCTACTCCAGCCCCCGCTTCCCCGGCGCCCAGAACGGCTTGGTGAGGACAGACCTCCGGTCCCAGCCCAACTCCCCTACGAGCACCTGCCGTACGGCCTGCACGGTCCGGGCCTCCCCGGCGACATAGGCGATCCCGCCCGGCTCGGGGGCGAGGTCCCGCACCGCGTTCCGGAGTGAAGTCCCGCCCCTGGTAAGCCAGTTGAGGTGGTCGGAGTGGGTCAGCGGCAGCCGGTCCGCGTCCGACTCCGTCTCCACGGCACCGGAGACCCGCGTCCCCTCGGGCAGCGCGGCCAGCATCGCGCCGAAGGCGACGGAGGCCGTCTCCTCGCCGACGAAGACATGGTGGGCGGCGTCGGACCGGAGGGTGAAGGTGCCCTCCGGCTTCCGCAGCCGCACCTGCTCACCGACGCCGACGCTCTTTCCCCAGCGCGCCCCGGGTCCCCCTTCGGAGTGGTCCAGCACGCACAACTCGACGGCGCCGGACGGGTCGTAGCGCCACACCGAGTACGTACGAAGGGTCAGGCCGCCGACCAGGACGCGTACCTGTTGGCCGGGACGGACGTCGAGTCCGGCGAGGGTGTCGCCCTCGACGCGCAGTCGGCGCATCCGGGCGGTGATCGGCTCGGCGGAGGTGACGGTGGCTCGCAGGGTCAGCAGGTCGAGGACGGGGTTCAGGAGGGCGGTGGGCACGGGGGCTCCTCAACTGGGCTGTGCGCGAGGGGAGTTGATGAACGGACGCGACGCGATATTACGCGTTTCCCGCCGGACGCGATAGTGCGTGTGGTGGGTCGGTCGAGGTGCCCAGGCCTGAGTCGGGGCCCGTCCGGCGCGGCGGCGGCGCGGTGACGACGCCGACCGTGAGGGCGAGACCGGTGCCGGTGCCGATGCCGATGGCGGGGCGCGGCTGGGGCTGGGGCTGAGGTTGGCCCGGCATCCACGGCATGACACCGACTCGGCGCACGTGTGGTTGCGGTCCTGCGTACGGGAGTTGCTGGGGGGCGGGTCAGCCGGTGCCGGTCAGTCGCTTCTCGAACCAGTGGGACGCGTAGACGTGGTCGACGTAGGCCGGGATCTCGGTGTAGCCGCACGCCCGGTACATCGCCTGCGCCTCCGTGAGCGTCGCATGCGTGTCGAGCCGTACGACGGTGAAGTCGTGGGCCGAGGCGGCGAGTTCGAGTTCGGTCAGGATGCGGCGGGCGAGGCCCAGGCGGCGGGCGTCGGGGTGGACCCAGACGTGCCGGATCTCGCCGACCCCGGGCTCCAGGGTCCGTAGTGCCCCGCATGCGACCGGCCGCCCCTCCTCGTACGCGACGAAGAACGCGCCCGCGTCACCGGTGACCTCCTCCGGCCGTACGAGATCGGTCTTGTCGAAGCCCTCGGGGAAGCGGGCGTCGATGTCGGCGGCGTAGGCGTCGAGGCAGGCGCGGGCGTCCTCGGTGGCGCCGTCGACCAGGGCGACCGTGATGCCGGCCAGCCGGAGGAGGCGCTGGGTGGTCGCCAACGCGTGGGTGAGTTCGGCGCGTTGGGGGGCGGTGAGGGTGGCGAGGAGACCGGTGGCGAGCGCGTCCGCGCGGCGGTGCTGCTCCTCGACCTCGGCGCGTCCGGCCGGGGTCGGCTCGATCAGGCGCAGCCGGGTGTCGTGCGGGGGCACGGTCAGCCGGACCAGGCCCTGCGCCTCCAGGGACTTCGCCATCCGGCTCAGATAGCCCGCGTCCAGGGCCAGCCGGCCGCGCAGTTCGCGCAGGGAGGCGCCGTCACCGATCTCGAAGAGCAGCCGCGCCTCGCCGAGCGGGCGGTCCTGGCCGAGGTAGTGGTCGTCGAGGGCACCGATGCGGCGGGTGAAGTAGCGGTTGAAGCGGCGGAGGGCGGCGATGTCCTCCGGCCGTACCGGTGCGGATTCCGTTACTGGCTCCATATTTCTTTGACTTTAGTCAAAGGGTTTAGGGGAGTCAAAGGAATCCAGTGTTGTGCAGTGCAGGTCACAGGGAATCCCTCTTGACATTTCGCTTTCCCAGGCAACGTTCGTCCCCCTATGCTGATTCTTCGTCAATTGACTGCTGGGACACGGTTGTTCGTTCCGCAGAGGCAGTGCCAGGTCAGTCCACGCATCGGGGGAGCCGCGTGAGTACCGCTTTCGTGCCGCAACAACCGCAGCCGGCCACCGGCACAGGGGGTCCGTCAGGACCTCCGCACATTCCGCCGCACGCCAGCGAAGCCACCCGGCTGCTGTGTGCGGGCACGTACCTCGACTCCGGTTACCGTGACCGGGTCATCGAGGAACTGC
The DNA here is from genome assembly GCF_053598575.1 of Streptomyces sp. NPDC001100. NCBI lineage: Bacteria > Bacillati > Actinomycetota > Actinomycetes > Kitasatosporales > Streptomycetaceae > Streptomyces > Streptomyces sp. NPDC001100. The sequence continues at coordinate 286,018 of NZ_JBSFKO010000002.1, read as the reverse complement.
ACCTCAACGAGCAGCGGATCGTGGCTCCTTCGTTCGGCTTCGACGCGGCCCGCGTCCTCGCGCACGCGCTGCGGGCCCGCCGCCAGGAGCTGCAGTGGGCCGGGGCGATCCTGGGTCTGTGGGTGGTGGGCTCGGTGCTCAGCGGCTGGCTGCTGGCCGAGTTCCTGATCCCCGGCCTCTCCATCGCGATCGGCGGCTGGATCAGGGGCCGGGCCCCGCAGCCGCCGCTGTACCGGCTGGTGCCCGCCTTCCTGTTCCGCTGGTGGGGCCGGCTGACGTTCGCGTTCCTGCTGGTCGTCATGGTGATGGTGGCCTTCGGCGCCGGCTCGGACGACTCGTCCTCGTACGGTTCGGCCTACGGCTCCTACGGCTCCTCGGGCTCGCCCGGTCTCTACGGCGACGGCTCCACCAGCGCCTCCGACCTGCTGGTCCCCGACACCGGCGACTACACCCATCTGTTCAAGCCCTGGCAGGCCTGGCTCACCCTCGCCCTGTTCGCGCTGATCGCGCTCTGCCTGGTCGCCCAACGCGACCGGTTCGTCCGGGTGCTGGCCGCCGAGCTGTCCCCGGAGCGCTTCCCGGACGTCGCGAGCGATCCCGCCGAGCAGAGCGAGGAGCAGCGCTTCCGGAGGCTCAGGGACCGGGTGCGGATCGAGCAGCACGCGCCGCTGGTCATGTACCACGAGGCCCGTCCGTTCTGCGGGGCCGGTGTGCCTGAGGACACCTGGGTGCTCGCGGTCGAACTCCGGCCCGATCCCGAGAAGGAGCAGCGGCCGATCAGCAACCGTACGGTCCTGGAGACGATCCGCCCCCTGCTGGCCCAGCTGCGGCTGCCCGCCGACTACGCCGTCCACCTGGGACGCGACCGGCTGCGCAGGCTGGAGATCGACGAGTGCGTGTTCCTGCCCGTCGAGGGACTGCTGCGGCGTGAGGAGGCGCCGTACCACCCGCAGACCTTCGAGGACCACCGGGCGCGCGCGGTCGAGGAGGGTGCCGAGAAACGGCGGCACTTCCTGCGCATCCGCGTCGGCGGCTGGGAGGAGGAGCTGGTCGTCACGGTGTTCGTGCGCATCCACACCCAGGGCCGCATGCTCACCCTGGAGATCGCCCCGCACGTCCTGCTGCCCGTCCGCGAGGACTTCAAGAACGCGGACCGTACGGCCCACCGCTTCCGCCACAACAACGTGCTCGGCAAAGCCTCCTGGGCGCTCGCCCGGGTGCCCCGCTCCGCGGTCGGCTCCGTGGCCGTCCTCGGCCGGGCCGTGCTCTACGGCTGGCGGCTGCTGACCGGCGGCTATGCGGGCGCGCTGCCCGACGGACCGGCCCTGTCGGTAAGGGAGTTGGGGGCGGCGTCCGCCGGGTCGACGTTCCAGGACATGGACGTCGAGCGGTATCTGCGCAACGTGCAGGACCGGGTCGCCAACGGTGTGCGCAACGCGCTCTCCGAAGCCGGCTATCTGACGGGCGAGTTCGTCCAGAAGATCACGAACATCAGCAACAACACCGTCCACGCGGACAAGGTGGAGGGCAGCACTTTCGTGGTCGGTGACCACGGGTCCGCCTCCTCCACCCACACCACGAACCAGGCTTCGACCGCTACGAAGGGACCCGCCCCCGATGGCAACGGATGAGCCGAACGTCAGCTTCGGAAACGTCTCCCACAGCACCTTCGCCGTCGGCAGCAACGCGCAGGCCGTCAGCCACCACGGCACGGCACCGCAGCGCGACGAGGCGGCCGAGGAGCTGCTGAAGGCCGTACGCGAACTGCGTGCCGACCTCGCCCGGGTGCGCGGCACCGAGCGGACGGCGGCGCTGGACGCGGCGCTCGCCGACACGGAGGACGAGATCACCCGCACCGGACAGGCGGCCCCGACGCGCCGCGAGCGCCTGCGGGAACTGCTCGCCGACTCGCAGGCCCTGCTGACCGTGCTCGCGTCGGCCGGAGCCGTGGCCGGGCTGGTGGGACTGTGAGCGGGACCAGGAGAGGGACGCGATGAGTGGGGGACCGGGACCGCGCCACTGGAACGAGGAGACCCAGCGCTGGGAGGCCGCCGAGGGGGACAGGGGGGCGGTGAGCCCGGTGGCTCCGACGGCCCCCGTGACGCCTCCGCCACCGCCGCTCCCGGACTTCGTACCGGAGTGGACCACCGCGGACGTGCCGGATCACACCGGTACGGCGCCTGCGACTCCGCCTCCCACCCCGCCGCCGGGCCCGGCGCCCTGGCCCGCCGAGGAGAGCTCCTGGCACGGGCCGACGGCCGTCGGCGCCGACACGGGGACCGGTGTCCGGCCCTCACCCGAGCCGTTGATCAGCACCGGTGTGCCCGCCGCCCAGCCCCGTTCCGGGTTCAGCCGGCGAGTCGTCTGGTCCGTGGTCGTCGGCGCCGCCGTGGTCGGCGTGGTCGTCAGTCTGGTGCTCACCCGGGTGGTCGACTCGGGGGACGACGACGGCAAGGGCAGCCACACGCTCGCCGCCGGTTCGACATCGCCGGGGCCCACGGACGTGTCCCCGTCTCCGTCCCCGTCGGTCGACACCGGGACCGCGTCCCCGTCCGCCTCTGCCACCGGACTTCCCGTGGGCTACCAGCTGCACGAGGACCCCGAGCGCTTCCGGATCGCCTACCCGGACGGCTGGACCCGCTCCACGGCGCCGTCGTCGTACGGCATGGACGTGGTGAACTACCGCAGCGCGGACCGTGAACAGCGTGTGCAGGTGTACCAGGTCGAGGAATCGTCCCCGCAGGCCTCGTTCGACGAGTTCCTGTCGGACCGCACCGCGAAGGCGCCCGGTTTCCAGGAGATCGCCCTGGAGAACCTGGACGACGGCACCGCCTCCCGCCTGGAGTACACCGCCACCTCCATCAAGAACGAGCCCGACATCGGCATCTGGCACGTCTACGACGAGCGGTTCGTGGCCTCCGACGGCAAGAGATACGCCATCGCCGTCTACGGCCCCGACGCGGACGGCTCGGCCGACGAGCTGGAACTGCTCACCACTGCCCTGGGCTGGTTCTGCCCACCCGATGCCGATTGTTCCGTTTAGTCGCCTTTTGTTCCTATGTTCAGTGACCCGGCCCACTTTCGGCCATGGATCGCGCATGCATACGGACGGTCCGGGCAGGCGCTCGCAGTCCCCGAGAGTGACAGTTGGGTGATGCTCGGGCGCTGAACAGGAACGGAAGGCTATGCCGATCATGGCGGACAAGACGGAACAGCAGGCGGGAAAGACCATTCACGCGGGCGGAGAGTGGCTGGAAGCGGCCTCCGGTGCCACCCGCGAGATCATCGACCCCGCGGACGCGCTGCCCTTCGCCGTGGTCGCGGAGGGCGACGAGAAGGACACCGACATAGCCGTCGCCGCCGCCCGCGCAGCCTTCGACGGCGGTGAGGCGGGCGGCGGTGCGGGGGTTCGCGGTGAGGGCGCCTGGCCGCGCACCCCCGTCGCCGAGCGCGCCGCCCTGCTGCGCCGCGTCGCCGACCTGCTGGTGCGCGACCGCGAGCGGCTCGGCCTGCTGGAGAGCCGGGACGCGGGCAAGACCGTCGAAGAGGGCCGCGTCGACATCGACTGTGTCGCCGACGCCTTCCGCTACTTCGCCGACCTCGTCGCCGCCGAGGCCCCCGGCCGGGTCGTCGACGCGGGCACGCCCGACGTCCACAGCGTCGTCGTGCACGAGCCCGTCGGTGTCTGCGCGCTGATCACCCCCTGGAACTACCCTCTCCTCCAGGCGAGTTGGAAGATCGCGCCCGCGCTCGCGGCCGGCAACACCTTCGTCGTCAAGCCCAGCGAGATCACCCCGCTGACGACGATCGCCCTCATCGACCTGCTCGTCGAGGCGGGACTGCCGAGCGGTGTGGCCAACCTCGTCACGGGCCCCGGCCACACGGTCGGCGCCCGGCTCGCCGAACACCCCGACGTCGACCTCGTCTCCTTCACCGGCGGCCTCGTCAGCGGCACGAAGGTCGCCCAGGCCGCCGCCGTGACCGTGAAGAAGGTCGCCCTCGAACTCGGCGGCAAGAACCCCAACGTCGTCTTCGCCGACGCCTGCGCCACCGAGGAGGGCTTCGACACCGCCGTCGACCAGGCCCTCAACGCCGCCTTCATCCACAGCGGCCAGGTCTGCTCGGCCGGCTCCCGGCTCATCGTCGAGGAGACCGTCCGCGAACGCTTCGTCGCCGAACTCGCCCGCCGCGCCGCGAAGATCAGGCTCGGCCGGGGCACCGAGGACGGCGTCGAGTGCGGCCCCCTCGTCTCCGAACAGCAGCGCGCCAAGACCGAGGCGTACGTGGCCGGCGCCCTCGCCGAGGGCGCGGTGCTCCGCTCCGGCGGCAGGCGCCCCGAGCCCTCCGCGACCCGCCCCGCCACCGGCTACTTCTACGAGCCGACCGTCCTCGACCAGTGCCACCGCGAGATGACCGTCGTACGCGAGGAGGTCTTCGGACCGGTCCTCACCGTCGAGACCTTCCGCACCGAGGACGAGGCCGTCGCACTCGCCAACGACACCGAGTACGGCCTCGCGGGCGCCGTCTGGACCGCCGACGCGGGCCGCGCACGCCGTGTCGCCGGACGGCTGCGGCACGGCACCGTCTGGATCAACGACTTCCACCCCTACCTCCCGCAGGCGGAGTGGGGCGGCTTCGGAAAGAGCGGTGTGGGCCGGGAGCTCGGCCCCGCCGGACTCGCCGAGTACCGCGAGGCCAAGCACGTCTACCAGAACCTGGCGCCGACGCCGGTGCGCTGGTTCGCGGGCTGAGCCCCACCCGCTTCGCGGACCGTCCCACGTCCCCTTCAACCCCCCAGCCCCCACTGGAGTGAGTACCCCCATGCCCGAGCACGAGAGCTCGTACTCGTACGACTACGTCGTCATCGGCGGCGGCACCGCAGGCTCCGTCATCGCCTCCCGCCTCACCGAGAACCCCGACGTCACCGTCGCCGTCATCGAGGGCGGCCCCAGCGACGTCGGCCGCGAGGACGTACTGACCCTGCGCCGCTGGACGGGCCTCCTCGGCGGCGAGCTGGACTACGACTACCCGACCACCGAGCAGCCGCGCGGCAACTCCCACATCCGGCACAGCCGCGCCCGCGTCCTCGGCGGCTGCTCCTCGCACAACACCCTCATCGCCTTCAAGCCGCTGCCCTCCGACTGGGACGAGTGGGAGGCGGCCGGCGCCAAGGGCTGGGGCGCGATCTCGATGGAGGCCTACTACGCCCGCCTCCTCAACAACATCGTCCCCGTCGACGAGAAGGACCGGAACGCCATCGCCCGCGACTTCGTCGACGCGGCCCAGGAGGCACTGGACGTCCCGCGCATCGAGGGCTTCAACAAGGCCCCCTTCACGGACGGCGTCGGCTTCTTCGACCTCGCCTACCACCCGGAGGACAACAAGCGGTCCAGCGCGTCCGTGGCGTATCTGCACCCGGTCATGGATGAGCGCCCCAACCTGACCCTTTTCCTTGAGACCTGGGCGCACCGGCTGGAGCTGGACGGCACCCGCGCCGAGGGTGTGCACGTCCGCACCAAGGACGGCGAGGAGCTCCTCGTACGCGCCCGTCGCGAGGTCGTCCTCTGCGCCGGGGCCGTCGACTCCCCGCGCCTGCTCCTGCACTCGGGCATCGGCCCCCGCGCGGACCTCGAAGCACTCGGCATCCCGGTCGCCCACGACCTTCCCGGCGTCGGCGAGAACCTCCTCGACCACCCCGAGTCGGTGATCGTCTGGGAGACCGACGGGCCGATCCCGGAGAACTCCGCGATGGACTCCGACGCGGGCCTGTTCGTGCGCCGCGATCCCGGGCAGCCGGGCCCCGACCTGATGTTCCACTTCTACCAGGTCCCCTTCACCGACAACCCCGAGCGGATCGGCTACGAACGCCCCGAGTTCGGCGTCTCCATGACCCCGAACATCCCCAAGCCGAAGAGCCGGGGGCGCCTGTACCTGGAGAGCGCCGACCCGTCCGTCAAACCCGCCCTGGACTTCCGCTACTTCACCGACGAGGACGACTACGACGCCCGCACCCTGGTCGACGGCATCCGGATCGCCCGCGAGATCGCCGCGACCGAACCGCTGTCCGGCTGGCTGAAGCGCGAGGTGTGCCCCGGCCCCGACATCACGGGTGACGAAGAGCTGAGCGAGTACGCCCGCAAGGTCGCCCACACCGTCTACCACCCGGCGGGCACCTGCCGCATGGGCGCCGAGACCGATGAACTGGCCGTGGTTGACCCCGAGTTGAGGGTCCGCGGCCTGGACGGCATCCGTATCGCCGACGCCTCCGTCTTCCCGGCCATGCCCGCCGTGAACCCGATGATCGGGGTGCTCATGGTCGGCGAACGGGCCGTCGATCTGATCGGGGGCGGTGCGTGATGAGTACCTCCACTGCCGCGAACGCTCCCGTGTTCTCCGTGGACGGCCTCTGGAAGGTCTTCGGCCCGAAGGCCGACCACATCCCCGCCGACCCCCAACTCGCCGCCCTCGGCACCGCCGAACTCCGCACCCGCACCGGCTGCACCGCCGCCGTCCGCGACGTCTCCTTCGACGTGCGCAAGGGCGAGGTCTTCGTGGTGATGGGCCTGTCCGGCTCCGGCAAGTCCACCCTGGTCCGCTGCCTCACCCGCCTCATCGAACCGACCGCCGGCTCGATCGCCATCGACGGCGAGGACGTCCGCGCCATGGACAGGTCCCGGCTGCGCGAACTCCGCCGCCACCGGGCCGCGATGGTCTTCCAGCACTTCGGCCTCCTCCCGCACCGCACGGTCCTCGACAACGTCGCCTACGGCCTGGAGATCCAGGGCATCGGCAAGGCCGAGCGTCGCCGCCGGGCCGCCGAGGTCGTCACCAAGGTCGGCCTGGAGGGGATGGAGCAGCGCCGCCCCGGTCAGCTCTCCGGCGGCCAGCGCCAACGCGTGGGCCTGGCCCGGGCGTTGGCGGTGGATCCCCAAGTCCTCCTCTTCGACGAGCCGTTCAGCGCGCTCGACCCGCTGATCCGGCGCGACATGCAGGAGGAGGTCGTCCGGCTGCACCACGAGGAGGGCCGCACGATGGTCTTCATCACCCACGACCTGAACGAGGCGCTGAAACTCGGCGACCGCATCGCCCTGATGCGCGACGGCCGAATCGTCCAACTCGGCACCCCCGAGGAGATCGTGGGCTCCCCGGCCGACGACTACGTCCGCGAGTTCGTACGGGACGTACCGCGCGCGGACGTCATGACGGTCCGTACGGCGATGCGGGCCGGGGACTGCGGGGGAGCGGAGCACCCCGGTGCGCTCGCGGCCGACGCGGTCGTCGCCGAGGCGATCAAGGTCGTGTCCCGCAGCGGAAAGCCTGCCTGTGTCGTGGAGGACGGCCGCTGTCTCGGCGTGGTCGACCAGGCACGGCTGCTGGACGTCGTGGCCGGGGCGGAGCTCCACAAGGAGGCGGTCTGATGGCAACGGTCACCGCATCCGTCCCGCGCCTCGCCCTCCCCGGCGTCCTCCGGCACCGCGCCGCGCACAAGCTCCTGCTGCTCGCGCTCGCCGCCGCCGTCCTCGTGCCGCTCGCCAACGCCCACTGGTCCAGCGGGAGTTGGCCGGGCGCGCTCACCGTCGACCTGTCCGGTCCGCTGGGCCGGGCCAACGACTGGATCATCGACAACCGCGACAGCCACCCGCTGTTCCTCTACTTCTTCGGCTACATCAGCAACGCCGTCGTCCTGTCCGTCCGCGCCGTCTATCTGGTACTGCTCGCCGCGGGCTGGGCGGGCGTCACGGCGCTCGGCGCCCTCGTCGCCTGGCGGGTCGCGGGCGTCCGGCTCGCGGTCGGGACCGGTGTCGCCTTCCTCGTCTGCGGGCTGCTCGGCATGTGGGTGCCGACCATGCAGACGCTCGCCCTCATGGTGGTCGCGGTGCTCACCTCGGTCGTCGTGGGCGCGCTGCTCGGACTGGCCGGCGGACTCTCCGAACGGACGGACCGCGCACTGCGCCCGGTCCTGGACACCATGCAGGTGCTCCCGGCCTTCGCCTACCTCCTCCCCGTCGTCCTCGTCTTCGGCATCGGCGTCCCCGCCGCCGTCCTCGCCACCGTCGTCTATGCCGCCCCGCCCATGGCCCGCCTGACCGCGCTCGGCCTGCGCGACGCCGACCCGGAGGTCCTGGAGGCCGTCGAGTCCCTGGGCGCCACCGGACGCCAACGCCTGGTGACCGCCCGCATCCCGCTGGCCCGCAAGCAGCTCCTCCTCGGCCTCAACCAGACGATCATGATGGCCCTCTCCATGGCCGTCATCGCCTCCGTCATCGGCGCCGGAGGCCTCGGCGACCGCGTCTACCAGGCCCTCGCCTCCGTGGACGTGGGCGCTGCCCTGGCCGCCGGCATCCCGATCGTGCTGCTGGCCGTCGTACTCGACCGGGTCACCGCGGCGGCCGGGGAGCAGACCGACGAACCCACGGCCTCGGACCCGCGCCGGTGGCTGTACGCGCTCGGCGCCACCGTGGCCGTGGCGGTGGCCGTCCGTCTCGTCGGCGCCCTCGACTGGCCCTCCGGCTGGACCCTGGACATCGCCGAACCGGTGAACCGAGTCGTCGACTGGATGACCGCCCACCTCTACTCCGGCGTCCCCTACCTCGGCGGCACCGCCGACTGGGCCGGCCACTTCACCACCTGGGTCCTGGACCCCGTACGCGACGGACTGCAATGGCTGCCCTGGTGGGCGGTCCTCCTGATCGTCGCGGCCCTCGCCTGGGTGATCGGCACCTGGCGCACCGCGCTCACCGCCGTCCTCGCCATGGCCGCGATCGGTGTCCTCGGTGTGTGGAAGCCGTCGCTGGACACGCTGTCGCAAGTGCTCGCCGCCGTGGCCGTCACCCTCGTCCTCGGCTTCGCGACCGGCATCGCCGCCGCCCGCAGCGACCGCTTCGAACGCGCCCTGCGCCCCGTCCTCGACGTCTGCCAGACGATGCCGCAGTTCGTGTACCTGATCCCGGTCGTCGCCCTGTTCGGCGTGGGCCGCGCCCCCGCCGTCGCGGCGGCCGTCGTCTACGCCCTCCCCGCCGTCGTCCGCATCACCACCCAGGGTCTGCGCCAGGTCGACCCGGCCGCCCTGGAGTCGGCCCGCTCGCTCGGCGCGACCAGCTCCCAGCAGCTGCGGCAGATCCAACTCCCGCTGGCCCGCCCGGCGTTGCTCCTCGCCGTCAACCAGGGTGTGGTGCTCGTCCTCGCCGTCGTCATCATCGGCGGTCTGGTCGGCGGCGGCGCGCTCGGCTACGACGCCGTGTTCGGCCTGGCCCAGGGCGACCTGGCGACCGGCCTGGTCGCGGGCGCCGCGATCGTCTGCCTCGGCCTGATGCTCGACCGCGTGACCCAGCCGACCGAACGCCGCACCAGGAAGGGAGCCTGACATGCGAGTCCGTACGACCGCCGCCGCGGCGTCGCTGGTGCTGCTCACCGGCTGCGGCGCCGCCGACATGACCAAGCAGGCCTCGCCCTTCGCCAACGCGCAGGGCGCGAAGACCGTGACCCTCTCCGTCCAGTCCTGGGTGGGCGCACAGGCCAACGTGGCCGTCGCGCAGTACCTGCTGGAGCACAAGCTCGGCTACCGCGTCGACACCGTCCAGGTCGACGAGGTCCCCGCCTGGGACGCGCTCAGCCAGGGCCGGGTCGACGCGATCCTGGAGGACTGGGGCCACCCCGACCAGGAGAAGCGCTACGTCGACGACAAGAAGACGATCACCCGGGCGGGCGGCCTCGGGGTGACCGGGCACATCGGCTGGTACGTCCCGACCTACCTGGTCAAGCAGCACCCCGACATCACGAACTGGAAGAACCTCGACAAGTACTCCTCGCTGTTCCGCACCGCCGAGAGCGGCAACAAGGGCCAGCTGATGGACGGTTCGCCCTCCTACGTCACCAACGACAAGGCGTTGGTGACCAACCTGAAGCTGAACTACCAAGTGGTGTTCGCCGGTTCGGAGGCCGCGCAGATCACCCAGATGAAACAGTTCGCCAAGGAGAGGAAGCCCTTCCTCACGTACTGGTACGCACCCCAGTGGCTGTTCAAGAAGGTCCCGATGACCGAGGTGAAACTCCCCGCCTACAAGGAGGGTTGTGACGCCGACGCGGCCAAGGTCGCCTGCGCCTATCCGCACACCCCGCTGCAGAAGTACCTCAACGCGGACTTCGCGCGCCGCGGCGGCAAGGCGGCGGCCTTCCTGAAGAGGTTCAAGTGGACGACCGAGGACCAGAACGAGGTCTCCCTGATGATCGCCGACCAGAAGCTGTCCCCGGCCGACGCGGCGAAGAAGTGGGTGGACAGCCACCCCGCCACCTGGAAGGCATGGCTGTCCTGACCCCGCTCACGGCCTCGGCCGGGTCGCCGTCCCCCGCGGCTCGCCGCGCTTGAGCCCGGCGGCCATCCCCTGCAACGCGCGTGCCGCCCACCGCTGCAGCCCCGGGCCGAACGTGACGCGCGTGGCCCCGAGTTCACCGAGTTCGGTGGGCGAGGGGCCCTCGCCGTCCGCCCGCGCGAACACATTGACCGGCCCCTGGATACCGGACCGCGGCAACGGCAGCACAGCAGTGGGCGCCGCGATCGGATAGACACAGTCGGCACCCGCCGCGACATACAACGCGGCCCGCTCGATGGCCCGTTCGGGATTTCCGTCGCCGTGCAGGAAGGTGTCGACGCGGGCGTTGACGAACAACCGGTCCGCCGCCGCGGCCCGCACCTCGGCGAGCCATTCGGCGTGGTGCCGTGGGTCCTTGAGGACACCCCCGTTGGAGTCCTCAAGATTGCACCCCACGGCACCCGCCTCCAGCAGCCGCTCCACCAACTCCTTGGGCGCGAGCCCGTATCCGCCCTCGACATCGGCCGACACCGGAACGTCCACGGCCCGCACGATCCGCGCGACCGCCGCGAACATCTCGTCCACGGGAGTCGCCCCGTCCTCGTACCCCAAGGAGGCCGCGACCCCGGCACTGGGCGTGGCCAGCGCCGTGAACCCGGCGTCGACGAACACCCGGGCACTCACGGCGTCCCAGGGCCCGGGCAACACGAGCGGATCGGCGGGCAGTCGCCGCAGATGCAGACTCCGGAACAACTCGACCCCGCTGCCGTCCCACACCCGTGTCCGCAAGGTCACTTGTGCTGTCCCGCCTTGTAGTGCCCCGGCACCATCCGCGTGCTCACCCCGAACCGGTTCCAGGCGTTGATCACCGTGATCGCGGCGATCAGCTGGGTCAGTTCGGCCTCCTCGAACTGCGTGGCGGCCCGGTCGTAGACCTCGTCCGGTACGAAACCGTCCGTGAGGACCGTGATCGCCTCGGTCAGTTCGATCGCCGCGAGTTCCTTCTCGGTGTAGAAGTGCCGCGACTCCTCCCACGCCCCCAGCTGGATGATCCGCTCCACGCTCTCACCCGCCGCCAGCGCGTCCTTGGTGTGCATGTCGAGGCAGAACGCGCAGTGGTTGAGCTGCGAGGCGCGGATCTTCACCAGCTCCAGCAGCTTCGGGTCGAGCCCCCGACGGGCCGCCGCGTCGAGACGGACCATCGCCTTGTAGACCTCGGGGGCGTGCTCGGCCCAGTTGAGACGGGGGCTGTGTTCGGGGGCGTAAGGAGCTTCCTGTGCTGTGGTCATGTCTCGACCCTAGAAGCCAGGCAGCCCAGGAGTATGGTCCATTTCCATGGCGAAATCGTGGGCCACTTTGGGCGTAGACCTTCACCTCGAACCGACCGGCACCACCACCGGCGCGGGCCCCGGCGTCCGCCGGGGTCTGACGGACGCGCTGCGTGACGCCGTCCGTACGGGGCGCCTCGCCCCCGGCACCCGGCTGCCCTCCTCCCGCTCCCTCGCCGCCGACCTGGGCGTGGCCCGCAACACCGTCGCCGACGCCTACGCCGACCTGGTCGCCGAGGGCTGGCTCACCGCCCGCCAGGGCTCCGGCACCCGCGTCGCCGACCGCGCGGTCGTCCCGCCCGCCGACACCACCCCGCCCCGCCGCCTGCACACCCGCCCCGCCTACGACCTCGTCCCCGGCACCCCCGACCTCGCCTCCTTCCCCCGCACCGAGTGGCTCAAGGCCGCCCGCCGTGCCTTCACCTCCGCCCCGTACCAGGCCCTCGGCTACGGAGACCCCCGCGGCCGGGCCGAACTGCGCACCGCCCTCGCCGCCTACCTCGCCCGAGCCCGAGGCGTCCGCGCCGACCCCGAGCACATCGTGATCAGCGCGGGCATCTCCAACGGCCTGCGACTGATCGGCACCGCACTACGGGCCCGCGGCGCCGACACGATCGCGGTGGAGTCCTACGGCCTGCCCGCGCACTGGCAGATCCTCGACGGGGCCGGTTTGCGCACCCGCCCGCTCCCCTTCGACGAACTGGGCACGAACCCGGGGCAGTTGACGGACGAGCTGGCCGTCCTGGTCACCCCCGCCCACCAGTTCCCCATGGGCGTCCCGCTCCGCCACGACCGCCGCTCCGCCGTCGTCGAGTGGGCCCGGCGCACCGGCGGCCTGGTCCTGGAGGACGACTACGACGGAGAGTTCCGCTACGACCGCCAGCCGATCGGCGCCCTCCAGGGTCTCGACCCCAACCACGTCGTCTACCTCGGCACCGCCAGCAAGTCCCTCGCCCCGGGCCTCCGCCTGGCCTGGCTGGTCCTGCCCCCGTCACTCGCGGAGGAGGTCGTGAAGGCGAAGGGCGGCGTCGACACCTGTGGCGTCCTCGATCAACTGACCCTCGCCGAGTTCATCACCTCCGGTGCCCACGACCGCCACGTCCGCGCCGCCCGCCTGCGCTACCGCCGCCGCCGCGACAGCCTCGTCGAGGCCCTCGCCCAGCACGCCCCCGAGGTCCACGTCACCGGCATCGCCGCCGGCTTCCACGCCGTCCTCAGCCTTCCACCCGCCACCGAACAGTCCGTGGTCCAGGCCGCGGCCTGGCAAGGCCTGGCCCTGCACCCGCTCTCCTCCTACCGCCACGCCCAGGCCCAGGCCGACCCCCTCGACGCCCTGGTGGTGGGCTACGGCACCCCGCCGGACCACGCGTGGGCGGGAGCGGTGGAGGCGCTGTGCAGGGTGCTGCCGTGACCTACACGGTCTCCACGGTGGCTTCGTCCGATGCTTCCTCCGGCGCCTCCCCGAACCGCGCCAATGCCAACGCCCCCACCACCGCCACCGCGAACCCCAGCACCGCCAGCCACTCCAGCCCCTCCCGCGTGCGGTCCCCGAGCCACACCACCCCCACCGCCGCCGGCCCGATCGTCTCCCCGATCACCAGCCCCGCCGTGGCCGTCGTCACCGACCCCCGCTGCAGAGCCGTCGTCAACAGCAGGAACGCGGCGCCTCCACCCACCAGCAGCGCGTACGTCGCGGGATTGGCGACCAGCGCCGAGGGCTCCAGCGAGTCGATCAACCGCACCGCCACCTCGACGACCCCGAACCCGAACCCGGCGCCGAGCCCGAGCGTCAACGCCCGCCCCCGCTCCGGCAGTCGCCCACCGACCAGCCCGAGCAGCAGCACCGCACAGGCCGTCCCCAGCATCGCCCACTTCAACGCCGTGGACCCGGCCCGGTCCCCCTCCGCCCCGGACGCCAGCCCCAGCATCGCGAGCCCCGCGCACACCACGCCGACGGCCGCCCACTCCACGCCGCTGAGCCGCACCTTCAGCAGCCGTGCGGCCACCACGGCCGTCACCGCGAGGCTCGACGCCAGGGCCGCTCCGACCGCGTAGATGGGCAGCGACCGCAGCGCGGCGATCTGGAACACGAACCCCAGCCCGTCCAGCCCGAGCCCCGCCATGTACCGCCACTGCCGCAGCGCCCGCAGCAACAGCGCCGCGTCCCCGCCCCCACCCGTCGTCGCCGCCCGCGTGGCGACCGCCTGCAGGACCGTCGCCGTACCGAAGCAGATCGCCGCGCCGAGCGCGCACACCATTCCAAAGAGCACAAAGGGACTCTAGGGGAGGGGAGATCGGCACGGGCTTTCAGTACTGGTTACGGCGTCTCCCCGGGTGCGGGTGCCCCTTTCCCGTCCTCGCCCGCATGGTGGACGCGGGAGCCGGGCCGTCCGGCCCGCCCGGTAGGCTGACCGGCGGGCCGTGACTGGCGCGCTGGGATGGGACCGACCATCGGGGAGCGGCCCGAGCTGCAATGTGTGCCGTGCGCCTGGGCCGTACCGTGAACGCCGAACGCCACGTCCGGAGGTCCCCATGCCCGACAATTCCGCGCCTCTCTCGAACGAGTCCACCGCCTATCGCGCCGCCCTCGACGTGATCCGTGCCGTCGAGCCGCGCGTCGCCGACGCCATCGGCCAGGAAGTCGCCGACCAGCGCGAGATGCTCAAGCTGATCGCCTCCGAGAACTACGCTTCCCCGGCCACGCTGCTCGCGATGGGCAACTGGTTCAGCGACAAGTACGCCGAGGGCACCATCGGCCGCCGCTTCTACGCCGGTTGCCGCAACGTCGACACCGTGGAGTCCCTCGCCGCCGAGCACGCGCGCGAACTCTTCGGCGCCCGCCACGCCTACGTCCAGCCGCACTCCGGCATCGACGCCAACCTCGTCGCCTTCTGGTCGGTCCTGGCCGACCGCGTCGAGGTCCCCGCCCTCGCGAAGGCGGGCGTCCGCCAGGTCAACGACCTCTCCGACGCCGACTGGGCCGAACTCCGCCAGGCCTTCGGTAACCAGCGCATGCTCGGCATGTCCCTGGACGCCGGAGGCCACCTCACCCACGGCTTCCGCCCGAACATCTCCGGCAAGATGTTCGACCAGCGCTCCTACGGCACCGACCCGGCGACCGGCCTCATCGACTACGACGCCCTGCGCGCGACGGCCCGCGACTTCAAGCCGCTGATCATCGTGGCCGGCTACTCGGCCTACCCCCGCCTGGTGAACTTCCGCATCATGCGCGAGATCGCCGACGAGGTCGGCGCGACCCTCATGGTCGACATGGCGCACTTCGCCGGCCTGGTCGCGGGCAAGGTCCTGACCGGCGACTTCGACCCGGTCCCGCACGCCCAGATCGTCACCACCACCACCCACAAGTCGCTGCGCGGCCCGCGCGGCGGCATGGTCCTGTGCGACGACTCCCTCAAGGACCAGGTCGACCGCGGCTGCCCGATGGTCCTCGGCGGCCCGCTCCCGCACGTCATGGCGGCCAAGGCCGTCGCCCTCGCCGAGGCCCGGCAGCCCTCCTTCCAGGACTACGCCCAGCGGATCGTCGACAACTCCCGGGCACTGGCGGACGGCCTGATGCGCCGGGGTGCCACCCTCGTCACCGGCGGCACGGACAACCACCTCAACCTGATCGACGTCGAGACGTCGTACGGCCTCACAGGCCGTCAGGCCGAGTCCGCGCTGCTCGACTCGGGCATCGTCACCAACCGCAACGCGATCCCGGCCGACCCGAACGGCGCCTGGTACACCTCGGGCATCCGCATCGGCACCCCCGCGCTGACCACCCGCGGTCTGGGCACCGCCGAGATGGACGAGGTCGCCGCTCTCATCGACCGCGTCCTCACCACCGCCGAGCCCGGCACGACGAAGTCGGGTGCGCCGAGCAAAGCCTCCCACGTCCTGGACGAAAAGGTCTCCGACGAGATCTCCCGCAGGGCGACGGACCTGGTGTCCGGCTTCCCCCTGTACCCGGAGATCGACCTCGGCTGACGGCCGGTCCGCACCCTCTGTTGAGTTGTCAAAGATCGGCCACTCTCACAGGTCAATGAGTTCCTGTCGTGGTTCCTCGCGCGGCGGTCCGGCCTCACGCCGGGCCGCCGCGCGGCGTATCAGCAGCGTGCCGCCGACTCCGACGGCGAGACCCGCGGTTGCCCAACCGACCTGCTCGGCAGGACCGGGCGCATCCTTCACCGTTCCCGTGTCGCCCCTGACCTCGCCGAGCAGCCCCGCCCGCTCCATCCGTGTGAAGACCGGGCGCGGCGCCCGATGCCAACGGATGTCGTCGTCCGCCACCTCCGGCGCCGGATCCGTCCGCACCCACGGTGTGCCGTCCGCTGCTACGAAGAGCTGGTCCTCCCGCTCCACCGCCACATCACCACCGAGAGCCCGACTCGTCAGGGGCCAGCCCCCGACCCCGGTGAGCCCCCACACCACGGTGATCCGCACCGCCGGATACCGGCCCGCCTCCCACTCCCGCGGCACCCGCTCCGTCCCCGCGTACGTCGGCTGCAACAACGTCCACAGGCGCCCGAACGACGGCTCCCCGGAGTGCCACGCCTCCGTCCGGCCCGTGTCACCCGCCACCACCAGCGCCAGATCCGGGATGTCCCGGTACGGATCCTGGACCCGCACCTGAGCCGTCCCGGCAGCCTGGACCCGAGCCGCCCCGGCCAGAGCCATCACCACCGACGCCGCCACCAGACACATGCCCTGCAAACTCCCGCGTTCCATCCCGCGCTCCTCCATCCCTCACACGTCCCGCAACTCCTGCCTGGGCCCCGGGTCCCGCCCCTTCCGCCACCGGTCCAGCGGCAACCGCACCGCGAACGGCCGCAGCACGAGGGCCAGTACCGCTCCGGCCGCCGCGCCGGGTATCGCCCACCACCGGTCGGTGCCTTCGCCCTTGTCCCCCACGGTGACCCGCACCGTGCTGGTCTCCGCGTCGGTGTCAGGCGCGGCGACGGACGGAGCGGACTCGGTCGGCTGCCACGGTGCCGGGAAGATGCCCGCATAGCCGCCGGACCCGCTGCCCGTGCCCGTCACTCCCAACTTCCGCAGGAGGGAGCGCAGTTGGGCCGGTTGCGCGGCTCGATGCCAATAGCCGTTCAGGCTCGCGTTCTCCGGCACGTCGGCCGCTGTGTGGATCCACACCGCCTGCGGACGGGACTCGACGGGAAAGACCCGGTCGATCCGCCACGGCGATATGTCGTGTGCCAGCCAGGTGACATTGATCTGGCGGGCGTGGTCCAGATCGGCCTCGGGCGGCTTGTCACGGGTGCCCCTGCCCTCGGGGCCGAGCAACCGCTGGAGCTTTCCGTACTGTTCGTCCGAGTAGTACAGCGCCGCAGCCTGGCCGCTCGTCGGCGAGGTGACGAGCACGCTGGTCGGCCCGCCCGCCGCCGCCCCCGACGCGCCCCACACCATCAGCGACAGCGTCGTCGCCAACGCCCCGCTCAGAGACGCCAGTTCGCGCATCCTGCCCGCGCTCCCGCTTGTCCTGACCGCACTTCCGACTCCGGACATCCGAACCCCCAACCAGCCGATCCCCGTACGGCCCGCCCGCGAGCCGCCTGTCACTTCTGGTACACCGCCCGACCCGCCGGGGTTCCCACTCCGTCCGCCCTATTCGCCCGACCCGTGCCGGTCGAGGGACTTGGCGATCTCCACGGCCCGTTGCTTCGACGCCACCCCTTCCAGACGGAACGTCAGATCACCACCGGGAACTCCGTCGACCGGATGCGTCCACAGCAGCGTCGGACCTGCCGTCCGCTCCGCCCGCGTGTAACGGTCCCCGTCCCCGTCCACCAGCCAGAAACTCAGCAGATGCGGCCGCGCGAACCACAGTGCCGGGTTCTGTATGCCGTCCGGCGGGACTGACGCGTCCAGCGACAGCCACTCCGGCGGTCGGCTCACCGTCTTGGCGAAGCCGATGTCCAGCCGCGCCGGATACTCGTCGACCCGGACCGTGCGCCCACCCTCCCGCCAGCACAGGCTGACCAGAAAGCGCCCACGCGGTTCGCCGGTCACCGTCACCGCGTCCGGAACACCCAGCGCGTCCGGCACCAGCGGCTCGAACCCCGCCTGCCGACGGGCCTGCGCCAAGGTCACCGACCGGCCGCACCCGGGCACCTCGGCACCGGCCGAGGGCACCGCGGAGGGGTCGTAGCGCACCTCGACCCCGCCGAAGCCGAACCAGTCGAAGACCGCCGCCCGTACCGGAGGCGTGAGCACGAGCACCGTCAGCAGACCGCACAGGGCCGCCGTCAGCGCGCGCCGGCGCAGCCGCACCCAGTGCCGCACGGCGCGCAGCCGCGCCCGAACCCCGCCCGACCCGGCCTCCTGGACGGGGACCGGGATCTGCTCGGCCAGTATCTGCGCCAGCACCCGCTCGACCATCGTCTCGGCCCCGGCGGCCCCGCCCTCACCACCGCCCCGCGCGTCCAGCGAACGCCCCAGCGCCCGCAGCTCCTCCGGCAGCCGGGAAACGGCCCCGGTGCCCTCACCCTCGTAGGACTCCCGTCCGTCACTCACACTCATCACCCCCTTCCCGAGGCTGGAAGTCCGGCAGCAGCCGCCCGAGCTTCTTCAGTGCGCGGCTCAGCCGGGACTTCACCGTCCCGCGTGGCCAGCCCAGGGCCTGGGCCGTCTCCGGCTCGTCCATCTCCAGGAGATAGCGGTAGGTCACGACCAGGCGGTGCTCCTCGCTCAGCTGCTCCAGGGCGGACAACAGGGCCGTACGGCGCTCCGTCTCCAGCGTGGCGACCGCCGGATCCGTCGATTCCGGTATCAGTGGCTCGGCCTCGACGAACGCTGCCTCCCGGCCCGCGAGCGTGCGCTGGCGTGCCGCCGTACGCACGGTGTTCCTCGTCTCGTTGGCGACGATCGACAGCAGCCACGGCTTGAACGCCGAGCCCTCCCGGAACCCGCCCAGCGCGCAGTACGCCTTGACGAAGGCCTGCTGCACCACGTCCTCCGCGTCCGCACCCGCCCCGAGTGCCGCAGCCGCCCTGAGCGCGATGCCCGTGTGGGCCCGCACCAGCTCCGCGTACGCCTCCGGCTCTCCGGCGCGTACGCGTGCGATCACCGCGACCTCATCGACGATGCGGCCCCCCTCCCGCGTCTTCACATATCTGGTACACCGCCCGAGGCGGATCGGTTCCCACCCGTTCCTCAGTCTTCCGAGCCGGTTCCCACTCCGTCTCCACCCGGTCCCGACCGGTTCCTGACCGGGTCCCGGGACCTGAGAGAATGGTGAACATGGCCTCTGACAGTCCTCGCGTGCTCTCCGGAATCCAGCCCACCGCAGGCTCGTTCCACCTCGGCAACTACCTCGGCGCCGTGCGCCAGTGGGTGGCCCTCCAGGAGTCCCACGACGCGTTCTACATGGTCGTGGACCTGCACGCGATCACGGTCCCGCAGGACCCGGCGGACCTGCGCGCCAACACCCGGCTGGCCACGGCCCAGCTGCTGGCCGCCGGCCTGGACCCCGACCGGTGCACGCTCTTCGTCCAGAGCCATGTCCCCGAGCACGCCCAGCTCGCCTGGGTCATGAACTGCCTGACCGGCTTCGGCGAGGCCGCCCGCATGACCCAGTTCAAGGACAAGTCCGCCAAGCAGGGCTCGGACCGCGCCTCCGTAGGCCTGTTCACGTACCCGATCCTCCAGGTCGCGGACATCCTGCTCTACCAGGCGAACGAGGTCCCGGTCGGCGAGGACCAGCGCCAGCACGTCGAGCTCACCCGCGACCTCGCCGAGCGCTTCAACGGCCGCTTCGGCGAGACCTTCACGATCCCGAAGCCGTACATCCTCAAGGAGACGGCGAAGATCTACGACCTTCAGGACCCGTCGATCAAGATGAGCAAGTCGGCGTCCACCCCGAAGGGCCTGATCAACCTCCTCGACGACCCGAAGGCGACCGCCAAGAAGGTCAGGAGCGCGGTCACCGACACGGAGACCGTGATCCGCTACGACGCCGAGAACAAGCCGGGCGTCAGCAACCTCCTCACCATCCAGTCGACCCTCACCGGCAGGTCGATCGCCGAGCTGGAGCGGGAGTACGAGGGCAAGATGTACGGCGCGCTCAAGACGGATCTCGCCGAGGTCATGGTCGAGTTCGTGACGCCGTTCCGGGAGCGCACCCAGCAGTATCTGGACGACCCGGAGACACTCGACGCGATCCTGGCCAAGGGCGCGGAGAAGGCGCGGGCCGTCGCCGCCGAGACCCTCGCCCAGGCGTACGACCGGGTCGGCTTCCTGCCCGCCAAGCACTGAGGCGTACGCCCGCACCCGAGTACCGACCGCGTACCACTGGACAGAGCGCTGCACATCACTACGGTTGCGCCTGCCCACAACTCAGGTGTGGCCGTACAGTCGATAGCCGGGTGGCCGCGCGCGTGGCCGCCCCGCGCGATATCGGGACCACCGGACAGCATCATCACGACCACCGACAGGACGACAGGAGACGACGTGGGGACCGTAACGATCGGTGTGTCGATCGCGGTCCCGGAGCCTCACGGCAGCCTGCTCCAGGAGCGGCGCGCGGGCTTCGGCGACGCCGCTGCGCACGGCATCCCCACGCACGTCACGCTGTTGCCGCCGACCGAGGTGGACGCCTCGCGGCTGTCCGAGGTCGAGGACCATCTCGTCTCGGTCGCCGCCGCCGGCCGCTCCTTCCCGATGCGGCTGTCCGGCACCGGCACGTTCCGGCCGCTGTCCCCGGTCGTCTACGTCCAGGTGGTCGAGGGCGGCGCCGCCTGCACCTGGCTGCAGAAGCAGATCCGTGCCGCCTCCGGCCCGGTGGCGCGCGAGCTGCACTTCCCGTACCACCCGCACGTCACCGTCGCGCACGGCATCGACGACGAGTCGATGGACCGCGCCTTCGAAGCGCTCGCCGACTACTGCGCGGAGTGGTCCTGCACCGGCTTCGCACTCTACGAACAGGGCGCCGACGAGGTCTGGCGCAAGCTCCGCGAGTTCACCTTCGGCGGCGCCGTCGTACCACCCCAGGCGGCCCGCACGGATCGTGGAACGATCCCCAGCCACTGAGTTCGGTCACACGGCCAACCGTCTGAACAGCCCCCGCGGCAGGTGCCGTAGCACCGAGGTCACCACGCGCAGTGTCCCCGGTGCCCACACCGTCTCCGAGCCGCGGCGCAGGCCGAGTTCGATGGCTGTGGCGACGGCTTCGGGGGTGGTCGTGAGCGAGGCCGCCCGCGGGTCGGCCATGGTCCGTGAGCGGACGAGCCCGGGCCGTACGACCATGACGCGCACGCCCGTGCCGTGGAGCGCGTCGCCCAGGCCCTGCGCGAAGGTGTCGAGGCCGGCCTTGCTGGAGCCGTAGATGAAGTTCGAGCGGCGGGCCCGTTCGCCGGCCACCGAGGAGAGCACCACCAGACAGCCGTGGCCCTGGGCCTGCAGGGCCCGGGCGCTGATCAGGCCGGACGAGACGGCGCCGGTGTAGTTGGTGTGCGCGACCCGCACCGCGGCCGCCGGGTCGCGCTCGTCGCGGGCCTGGTCGCCGAGGGTGCCGAAGGCGAGCAGCACCAGGTCGATGTCGCCCTCCGCGAAGACCTTCCCGAGCACCGTCTCGTGGGAGCCGGGGTCGAGCGCGTCGAAGGCGACGGTGTGGACCTCGGCCCCCAGGGCGCGCAGTTGTGAAGCGGCACTCTCCAGGGCGGGCGAGGGGCGGCCCGCGAGCCACACCGTGCGGGTGCGGCGGGCGATGAGCCTGCGGGCGGTGGCCAGTGCGATCCGGGACGTACCGCCGAGGACGAGGAGGGACTGTGGAGGACGCATGCCCGTGACCGTATCGCCCACTTATGGGCGGTTGGTCGTACGGCATCGGTGTCCTCCCTGAAATGGGCGATTAATCGGATGCCGTTCCGTCGCTGTTCAAATGGGGCGCCACGCGCGCGTGTTTGTGGGGTACCCGCACATCGGTGTCGGTGGACGGGGGCAGAATCGGATCATGGACTGGCTGAAGAAGCTCCCCGTCGTCGGGCCGCTGGTGGCGCGCCTGACCGCCACGCACGCGTGGCGGTCGTACGAGCGCCTCGACCGGGTGAAGTGGTCGCAGCTCGCCGCCGCCATGACCTTCATCAGCTTCATCGCGCTGTTCCCGCTGCTGACCGTGGCCGCCGCGATCGCCGCCGCCACCCTCAGCACCGACCAGCAGCGCGAACTCCAGGACAAGATCGCCGAGCAGGTCCCCGGCATCTCCGACCAGCTCAACATCGGTTCCCTGGTGGACAACGCGGGCACCATCGGGCTCATCGCCGGTGCCGTCCTGCTGTTCACCGGCATCGGCTGGGTCGGCTCGATGCGGGAGTGCCTGCGCGCGGTGTGGGAGCTGCCCGACCGCGACGAGAACCCGCTGCTGCGCAAGCTCATCGACACCGGGGTGCTGATCGGCCTGGGCGGCGCCGTCCTCGCGACGATCGCCGTCTCCACCGTCGCCTCCGCACTGGTCGACTGGATCAACGGCCAACTCGGCATCGCCCAGGGCGGCTGGGGCGGGATCCTGCTGCGGATCGCCGCGTTCGCCGTCGCCGTACTCGCCGACTTCCTGCTCCTGCTGTACGTCCTGACCCTGCTGCCCGGCGTCGAGCCCCCGCGCCGCCGCCTCTTCGTGGCCGCGCTGATCGGCGCGATCGGCTTCGAACTGCTGAAGCTGCTGCTCAGCGGCTACATCCAGGGCGTGGCCGCGAAGAGCATGTACGGCGCGTTCGGCGTCCCCGTGGCGCTCCTGCTGTGGATGAACTTCACCTCGAAGCTGGTCCTGTTCTGCGCCGCCTGGACGGCGACCCCGAGCAGTGCGGACGAGGACGACGACTACGTCCCGGCCGACGACGCCGGGGATCCCAAGGTCAGGGACGCGGGCGACGACGGACCAGATCCGGCAGCGGCCAGCGCCGGTTGACCAGGAAGACACCGCCGGCCAGCAGCACCAGCAGCCCGCCGACGATCGCGAGCGCGATCCCCACCCCGCCCGAACCGTCCTCCTCGGCGGCCACGGGCGTGGAGGACGCGGCCGACTTCGTGCCCGCCGTGTCGCCGCCCGCCTCCCCGCTGGCCGTCGCACCCGGCTGGGCGCTCGCCTGCGCCGCGTTCTTCGGCGCGACCAGCTCACCCACCGGCTGCACCTTGCCGGCCGCCTGGAAGCCCCAGTCGAGGATCTTCGCGGCCTCCTTGTAGACCTCGTTGTGCTCGTCCTTCTCCGGGTTCATGACCGTCACCAGCAGCACCTTGCCGCCGCGTTCGGCGACCCCGGTGAAGGTGGCGCCCGCGTTGGTGGTGTTGCCGTTCTTGACCCCTGCGATGCCCGGGTACACCGAGACGTCCGAGTCGCCGCTGAGCAGCCGGTTGGTGTTGCGGATGTCGAAGGTCCCGCGGACCGACTTGCCCTTCTTCTTCGTCGTCTCGCCCGGGAACTTCGCGCTCACCGTCGAGCAGTACTCGCGGAAGTCCTTCTTCTGCAGCCCGGATCGGGCGATCAGCGTCAGGTCGTAGGCCGAGGAGACCTGCCCCGGCTCGTCGTAGCCGTCCGGCGTCACCACGCGCGTGTCCAGCGCCTGGAGGTCCTGGGCGTGCGCGTTCATGTCGGCGACGGTCTTGTCGACGCCGCCGTTCATGTGGGACAGGACGTGCACGGCGTCGTTGCCGGAGCGCAGGAAGACACCGAGCCACAGGTCGTGGACCGTGTAGCTCTCGCCCTCTTTTATCCCGACCAGGCTGGAACCGGCGCCCATGCCCGCCAGGTCGGACGCGACCACCTTGTGCTCGGTCGTCTTCGGGAACTTCGGCAGCACGGTGTCCGCGAACAGCATCTTCAGGGTGCTCGCCGGGGGCAGCCGCCAGTGCGCGTTGTGCGAGGCGAGCACCGCGCCCGACTCGGCGTCGGACACGATCCACGACCGCGCGGTCAGGTCCTTCGGTACGACCGGCACACCGGACGCCAGATTGACCTGCGTCCCCGCCTGCGCCAGCCGGGCGCCGCCCACGGACGACATGTGCGCCGGGGGAGTGGCCGTAGGACTCGTACCCGGACTCGCCGACGAACCGGCCGACGAACCCGGAGTCGGGTTCGGGGTCGGACTCGGAGCCGCGAGGGCGAGCGGCGCGGTGAGCGCGAGGGACGACAGGGCGGCGGAAAGCACCAGCAGGGATCGCCTGATGGTCTGCTGTGGAGCGGGCACGCACGTGAACGTACATGTCCGGGGACCCGAAGTCCCGTCACCGGCCCCACCCCGGCCACCGGCCCCGGAGGACGACGGCGATACTGGACTCATGAAGCTCAGCCGCCCCGTCTCCTGGTTCCTGCTCGCCTTCGGGGTGTGGAGCTGGGTCATCTGGATCACTTTCGTCAAGAATCTCGTCGCGGACGGCAGCGGACTGGCCTTCGACGACGGCCGGCCGACGGCCTACTTCTGGGTGCATCTGACCCTGGCCGTCGTGTCCTTCGTATGGGGGACGGTCATTGGGGGCCTCGGGTTGCGTGGACTGCGCGCACTGCGCGAGACGTCATAAAGAAGTGGCCATCGTCGTCATCGCGCTCGTCGCCCTGGTCGCGGTGGCCGCGGTGGCCGTCCTCGGCGGCGCGCACTGGTACGTCTGGCGCCGCCTGGTCCGCGACACCACGCGCGCGTGGGGCCCCGCCCGGGTCACCGGCACGGTGGTAGTGATCGCCGGCCCGGTCCTGATGATCGCGGCCCTGGCCGCCGAGCGCGGTGGCGCCCCCTTCTGGCTCCAGCGCGTCCTGGGCTGGCCCGGCTTCCTGTGGATGGCCCTGGCGATCTACCTGCTGCTGGCCGTCCTCGCGGGAGAGGTCCTACGGCCGCTGCTGCGACGGTTCGTCGAACGGCGCGGGCGGACCGGGGCGGTCGTGGAAGAGACCGAATCCGCAGCCTCCGAAGAGACCCCCGAAGAGCCGCAGCGCGCCCCCTCCCGCCGCCTCTTCGTCTCCCGGGTCGTCGGAGGCGCGGCCGCCGCTGCCGCCGTGGGGACCGTCGGATACGGCACCTACGGCGTCCTGCGCGGGCCGGGAGTGAGGCGGGTGACCGTGCCGTTGGCGAGACTGCCGCGGTCCGCCCACGGGTTCAGGATCGCGGTCGTCAGTGACATCCATCTGGGACCGGTCCTGGGGCGGGGCTTCGCGCAGAAGGTCGTCGACACGATCAACTCGACGCAGCCCGATCTGATCGCGGTGGTGGGCGACCTGGTGGATGGCAGCGTCAAGAACCTGGGACCGGCGGCGGCGCCGCTTGCTCAACTGCGGGCGCGGCACGGGTCGTTCTTCGTCACGGGCAACCACGAGTACTTCTCCGGCGCCGAACAGTGGCTGGAAGAAGTGCGCAGGCTCGGCATCCACACCCTGGAGAACGCCCGTACCGAACTCCCCGGGTTCGACCTCGCCGGGGTCAACGACCTCCAGGGCGAGAGCGAGGGCCAGGGGCCCGACTTCGGGATGGCGCTCGGGGACCGTGACGCCACGCGCGCGTGCGTGCTGCTCGCGCACCAGCCC
Source organism: Streptomyces sp. NPDC001100 (assembly GCF_053598575.1). NCBI lineage: Bacteria > Bacillati > Actinomycetota > Actinomycetes > Kitasatosporales > Streptomycetaceae > Streptomyces > Streptomyces sp. NPDC001100. Next base: position 260,864 of record NZ_JBSFKO010000002.1, on the reverse strand, counting down.
GTGCAGATCCACGAGGCCGTGAAGCACGGCGTCGACCTCCAGCTCTCCGGGCACACGCACGGCGGTCAGTTGTGGCCCGGCAATTTCATCGCCGCCGCCGCCAATCCGACGGTCGCGGGCCTGGCGCGCTACGGGGACACCGAGCTGTACGTCAGCAGGGGCGCGGGCGCCTGGGGACCGCCCACCCGGGTGGGGGCCCCGTCGGACATCACGATGGTCGAGCTTGCGTCGAAACAGGCCTAGTTGCCGTGTCGGGGCAGGGCTGAGGATTGGCTGGGAAGTGTCTGTGAAACGGGCGATTAACACTCGTCGGTAAGTTCTTTCTCATCTCGGCAGAACTCTCTTCCCCAGGACGAAACTCCTGTGGTTAGGTGATCCGCGCCACTAGGGGAGTGGCAATGCGCAGGAACCCGGGAGGGTTCTGGGGAGGGCACACCGATGCGGTCGGTTCGCATACGGATTCTCGCGACGCTGCTGGTTCTGGCGGCCGTGGGAGTGGGCGGCTGGCAGTTGCTGCCGTCGGACGGGAACAAGGACAGGACGATCACGGTGGGGACGACGGACGCCGTCACGTCGCTCGACCCGGCCGCCGCGTACGACGCGGGTTCCTGGGCGTTGTACAGCAACGTCTTCCAGTCACTGATGACGTTCGACTCGGGCGGTACGACGCCCGTCCCGGACGCGGCCAGGAGCTGCGGCTTCGTGGGCAGCGGGCTGAGGACGTACCGCTGTGTGGTGCGCGACGGGCTCACCTTCCCGAGCGGGCGCACGATGACCGCCGCGGACGTGAAGTACTCCTTCGACCGGGTCAAGAAGATCAACTCGGATGTGGGTCCGTCGTCCCTGCTCTCCACGCTCGGCTCGGTCACCGCCTCCGGGATGACCGTCACCTTCCATCTGTCGTCGCCGGACGCCACGTTCCCGTTCAAGGTGGCCACCGGCGCCGGCGCGATCGTCGACAGCAGCAAGTACCCGAAGGACGCCCCGCGCAACGGGTTCCAGGCCGACGGCACCGGGCCGTACATCCTGTCGACGTATACGAAGGACAAGAAGGCCGTCCTGAAGCCCAACAGCCACTACAAGGGCGCGGTCAAGAACACCGGGAGCCCGATCGAGCTGCGGTACTACGCCGACTCGGACGCGCTGCAGAAGGCGTACAAGGCGAAGCAGGTCCAGGTCGCGACCCGGCAGCTGCCGCCGAAGATGCTCTCCGGGCTCTCCGCCAGCGACCCCGACCAGCGGGTGTCGGAGGCCGACAGCTCCGAGACCCGCAACCTGTACCTCAACACCCGTAAGGGCACGCCCCTGCACGACGTCCTGGTCCGCCGGGCCATGGCCTGGCTGATCAACCGCGACGAGCTGGCCGCCACGGTGTACGACGGGACGGTCGACCCGCTGTACTCGCTGATCCCGGCGGGCATCGTCGGCCACACGACGTCCTTCTTCGACGCCTACCCCTCCGAGAGCGTCAGCAAGGCGAAGGCGCTCCTCCAAGAGGCCGGTGTCTCCCTCCCGGTGCGCTTCACCTACGGCTACGGCATCGGGCACGGTTCCGGCGCCGAGGAGGCCGCCGAGCTGAAGAAGCAGCTGGAGGCGGGCGGCCTGTTCAAGGTGGACGTCAAGGGCTACGAGTGGACCGACTTCCAGAAGCGCTGGGCCACCGGCAAGCTGGACGCGTGGGCGGTCGGCTGGGTCGCGGACTACCCCGACCCGGACACCTTCGGCTCCTCGCTCGTCGGCACCGGCTCCACCATGAACACCGGCTACAGCAACAAGCTCGTCGACCAGCTCATCCTCAACAGCCAGACGTTCGCCGACCGCAGCCGCGTCGACGACGACTTCCGCGACATCCAGACGGACGTCGCCGAGGACGTGCCGCTGATCCCGCTGTGGCAGCGCAAGGAGTACGTCGTGAGCAGCGAGGACATCGGCGGCATCTCCTATCTCACGGACGGCACCGGCGTGTTCCGGCTGTGGGCGCTGGACTGGATCTGAGCCCCGTCCTCAGGGGCCGGCCTCGGCCGAGTGACGCCGGACGGCCCGCGCACGCAGCACCATGTGACGGAGGCGTGCGCGGGGTGAGGAGCCGACGTGGTCAGACGCAACTCGTTCCGGCTGCCCCGGCACCCGGCCTCGGTGGGGCTCGCCCGGCGCCGGGTCCGGGACCATCTGGCCGACTGGGGGCACGCGGGCGACGATCCGGCGCTCCAGGACGCGGTGCTGCTGGTGTCCGAGCTGGCCACCAACGTCGTACGCCACGGGCCGCTCCTTGAGCGGGAGTTCGAGGTCGCGGTGACGGCCCTCGCGGACGGCTCCTGCCTCATCGAGGTGTCGGACGAGGGCCGCGTCGAACCCCGGCTGCGGGTCGTCACGGACGCGGCGGAGGCCGGCCGCGGGCTGCACCTCGTGGAGAGCGTCGCGGCGGCCTGGGGCGTGTGGAGCCGCGGCGCGCACGGCAAGACGGTGTGGGCCCTCGTGCAGGCCGACATCCGGTAAGACGCCCGCTGTCCTACGACGGCACAGGTGCCCGCACGACCTGCCCGCTGTCCTACGACGGCACGGGCGCCGCCCACGTCGGCAGGGTCACCGTCACCGCGAGCCCCTCGCCCGGGGCCGTCCGTACCGCCACGTCCCCGCCGTGCGCCTGGACGACGCCCTGCACGATCGCCAGCCCCAGTCCGCTGCCCGCACCGCCGCCCGCCCGGAAGAAGCGGTCGAACATCCGGGCCGCGTCGTCCTCCTCCAGTCCCGGGCCCTCGTCCGCGACACACAGCCGTACGACCCCGTCCTCGCGCTCCAGCCCGAGCCGCACGGGCACGTCCGCCGGCGTGTGGGTGCGGACGTTGGTCACCAGGTTGCCGAGTATCTGGCGCAGGCCCGACTCGTCGGCGCGCACCAACAGGGAGCCGTCGGCGCCGACGGTGACCGGCCGCTCCGGCTGCTGGACCCGCAGGTCCTCGGCGGCGTCGCGCACCAGACGGCTCAGGTCGACGTTCTTGAAGCGCAGTTCGGGCCGCTGGTCCAGGCGGGCCAGGGTGAGGAGCTCGTCGACGAGACGGCCCATGCGGTCGGCCTCCGCGTTCATCCGGTCCCAGGCGCGTCTGCGCTCGTCGGGCTCGGTCAGCATGCCCTTGTCGTAGAGCTGGAGGTAGCCGCGTATCGCCGACAGGGGGGTGCGCAGTTCGTGCGAGGCGTCGGCGACGAAACGACGGAGCTGGGCCGCCGTGCGCTCGCGCGTGCGGTAGGCCGACTCCACCTGGTGGAGCATGGAGTTGAGGGCGAGCCGCAGCTGCTCGACCTCCTGGGTCGGATGGTGGCTGGAGGGCACGCGCCGGGTCAGGTCGCCCTCGGCGATCGCCGTCGAGGTCTCCACCATGTCCTCCAGGGGCCGCAGCCGCCGCCGCACGCTGATCATCGTGAGCGTGGCGAGCAGCACGAGCAGCAGGCTGCCGAAGGCGAGGTCCAGCTTGAGGGCCTTGGCCATGCCGTGGTGGAGGCCCCCGGTGGAGGCGGCGATCAGGATGTACGTGCCGTCGGTGAGTTGGGTTCCGGTCGCGCGGTAGGAGTCGCCGCGCAGCGAGATGTCGCGCGGTGTGCGGTTCTTGGTGAGCTTCGCCGGGTCGCCGAAGGCGTCGGCGAGGGCCCGCTGTGCCGCGGTCGGGGCGTACCCGGCGATGGTGAGCACCTTGCCCTGACGGTCGACCGCCGCGAACACAGTGTCCGGCTTGGGGGAGCCGGGCTGCTGCTGGGGCACCAGCCGGTCGCCGATGCCGGCCAGGGAGCTCAGTACGTTGATCTGCCGCATGGTGAGCTGCGAACTGCTCAGCGAGTCACGGGACTTGGTGAGCTCCGCGTCGACCTGGGCGAGCAGGTAGTGCCGCATGCCCATCAGGCTGACGGCGGTGGCCATGACGATGCCGAGGGAGAGCAGCGCGAGGTTGGCCAGGGTCAGCTTGGCGCGCAGCGAGTGGGCGCCGCGCTCGCAGTTCGGCAGGCGGACCTTCATGCGAGCCCGTATCCGACGCCCCGCCGGGTGGTGATCACCGGTGCTCCCAGGGTCTCCAGCTTGCGCCGCAGATAGCTGATGTAGGTCTCGACGACGGTCGACTCCGGCGGGGTGTGCTCGTACTGCCAGACATGGCGCAGCAGTTGCTCCTTGGGCACGATCCGGCCGCCGTTGCGCACCAGGAAGCGCAGCAGGGCGTACTCGGTGGGGGTCAGCTCGACCGAGCGGTCCGCGCGGTGCACCGAGTACGTCGTTTCGTCCAGCTCCAGGTCGCCGTAGCGCAGCGGCGGGCGCTGGGGGAGGACGTCGGCGGGGCGGGTGCGGCGCAGGACGGCGGTGATGCGGGCGACGACCACGTCGATGTCGAAGGGCTTGGTGATGTAGTCGTCGCCGAAGCCGAGGGCGCCGACGATCTCGGCCGGCGCGTCCCGCGCGGTGAGGAAGACGAGGGCCAGCTCGGGCCTGCGGGCGCGCAGTTCCTGCCCGAGCGCGCGGCCGTCGCCGTCCGGGAGCATCACGTCGAGCAGCGCGCAGTCCGGGCGGGTGCGCTCGGCGAGGGCGAGCGCCTCGCGGACGGTGCCCGCGGTCATGACCTCGAAGCGGTGGTAGCGCAGCGCGATGGCGAGGACGTCGGCGATGCTCGGTTCGTCCTCCACCACCAGCACGGTTCCTGGAGCCGTCATGCCCCCAGTATCGGCGGCACCACTGACATCGGGGCCGTCCGGTCTTTGGAGTTCCTTGAGAGTCATGGCCAGAACGTGTCCACGCGCGCGTGCCACCGCCAATTGTGTAGCCCAGGACCTGGGGGACCATCCGACCGATCGACCGAGTCAACTCGGTTTTGCATAAGGAGTGTTGAGCGTGGCGGCATTGGCACGGTGGTGCTATCGGCACCGGCTGGTGGTCCTGTTGCTGTGGGTGGGGGCACTGTTCGGCCTGGGCTTCTCGGCGACGACGGCGGGGACGGACTACGCGAACGTCTTCTCCCTCCCGGACACGGACTCCAAGAGCGCGTACGACCTGATGCAGAAGGCGTTCCCGAACAGCTCGGGCGACACCGACACGGTGGTCTGGAAGGTCGACTCGGGCTCGGTCAAGGACCAGTCCGTACAGACCCGTATCCAGCCCGCCCTCGACAAGATCGCGGGCATGAAGGGCGTCGGTGAGGTCACAGGCCCCTACTCGGGCGCCCGGGGCGCGGCCCAGATCAGCTCCGACGGGACGATCGCCTACGCGCAGATCACCTTCGCCGAACAGGCGAACGCCGTCCCCAAGGAGCTCGTCCAGAAGGTCGTCGACACCGCGCAGGCCGCCAGGAGCGACGGCCTCCACGTCGAACTGGGCGGCCAGGCCGTCCAGCGGGTCGAGGAGCCGCCCGGCGGCATCGCCGAGGGCGTCGGCATCCTCGCGGCGGCGATCGTCCTGTTCCTGGCCTTCGGCTCGTTCTACGCGATGCTGCTCCCGATCGGCATCGCCATCTTCGGCGTCGGCACCGGCCTGTTCTCCACCCAGCTCCTCAGCCACACCACCGACATCCCCGACCTGGCACCCCTGCTGGCCACCCTGATCGGACTCGGCGTCGGCATCGACTACGCCCTGTTCATCGTCACCCGGCACCGGCGCGGCCTCCAACGCGGACTCGATCCCGAGGAGTCGGCGGTCATCGCCCTCAACACCTCGGGCCGTGCGGTGCTGTTCGCGGGCGGCACGGTGTGCATCGCGCTCGCTGGCATGCTGGTGACGCAGCTGCGCTTCCTGGACGGCGTGGTCATCGGCACCTCGCTCACGGTCGTCCTGAGCGTCCTCGCGGCGACGACCCTGCTGCCCGCGCTGCTCGGCTTCCTGGGCCCGCGCGTGCTCAGCCGCAAGCAGCGCCGCAAGCTGGCCGCGACCGGGCCCGAGCCGGAGCGCACCGACAACCTCGCGGTCCGCTGGTCGGCCGCCGTGCAGAAGCGCCCGCGCCGCATCGCCGCCCTCGCCCTCGTCGTCATGGCCGTACTCGCCTTCCCCGTGCTGTCGCTGCGCCTCGGTGCCACCGACCAGGGCAACGACAACGCCTCGACGACCACCAGGAAGGCCTACGACCTCCTGGCCGACGGTTTCGGCCCCGGCTTCAACGGCCCGCTCCAGGTGGTCACTTCGAGCGGTGACACCGCCACCCTGGTCAAGGACATCGAGGCGACGAAGGACGTGGCCCGGGTCGCTGCGCTGCCGCCCACGGGCGGGGTGACGGTGATCCAGGTCGTCCCGAAGACCTCACCGCAGTCCGTGGAGACCGACGACCTGATCGACACCCTGCGCGGCAAGGTGATACCCGAGGCCGGCGCGACCGGTCACGTCGGCGGGGTGACGGCCATCTCCAAGGACTTCGCGTCCGTCACCGGCGACCGACTCCCGCTGTTCGTCGCGACGATCATCGGCCTGAGCTTCCTGCTGCTCCTGCTCGCGTTCCGCTCGCTCGTGGTCCCGCTGACGGCCGCCCTGATGAACCTCATCGCGGCGGCGGCCTCCTTCGGTGTCCTGGTGGCGATCTTCCAGTGGGGCTGGGGCCTGGACATGCTGGGCCTCGGCAAGGAGGGCCCGATCAACGCCTTCCTGCCGGTCATCATGCTGTCCCTGCTGTTCGGCCTCTCCATGGACTACCAGGTGTTCCTGGTGAGCCGGATGCACGAGGAGTGGGTTCACACCAAGGACAACGCCCGCGCGGTCCGCGTCGGCCTCGCGGAGACCAGTCGCGTCATCAACTCCGCCGCCCTGATCATGGTCTGCGTCTTCCTGGCCTTCGTCCTGAGCGGCAACACGGGCGCGGCGACGGCGGGCGTCGGCCTGGCCGCCGCGGTCGCCCTGGACGCCTTCATCCTGCGTACCGCCCTGGTGCCGGCCGCGATGCACCTGCTCGGCAACTCCAACTGGTGGCTCCCGGCCTGGCTCGACAAGAGCCTGCCGCACCTCGCGGTGGAGCCCGCGGAGGAGCCCGTGCCCGCCGTCCCCGACGGCCCGTCCTCGGCCGTCCACGGCTTGGTCCGTACGACCGACGGGGAGCCCGTGGAGGGCGCCGCCGTCACCCTGCGGACGACCGGTGGACGCGAACTGGACCGCGTCGAGTCCCTGGCGGACGGCTCGTACATCGTGTCGGTGCCGGGCCCGGGGACCTACCTCCTGGCGACGACGGCACCGTCGTACGGCTCGACCGCTCGGCAGCTGACCGTGACGGACGATCCGCTGGTCTACGACGTCGAGCTGGCCGAAGGTGAGGTCGACGCCGTCAACTGACCCGAGCGCTCAGGGGCGTTCGCCGTCGGCGGGACCGGCGGCGGACGCCCCGTGCTTGTCCCCCCGCTTCTTCTTCGCCGGGTCGGGCAGCGCGTGGGTCATGCCCGGCAGGAAGTCCGTGAACAGCTCGTGCACCTCAAGGACGAGCGGGCGCAGCACCCGGAAGCGGGCCAACGACACACCGCGCGCGGTGAGCCGGGCGCCGCGCTCGGCGAGCCGGTAGCTCCGCTCGCGCCCCTCGGTCCGGTCGAACACCCAGTACAGCACCAGGCCCATCTGGGAGAGCCACATCAACTCCGGGAGCACGTCGCGCAGTTCCGGTGCCACCTTGGTCTTCGCGCCGAACAGCACTTCCTTGTGGACGTCGATGGCCTGCACGCGCGCGTGCTCGCTCTCCGGGGAGAACGGGCTGAGCGGGCTGTCCGGGTCGGCGGCGTTCTTGAAGAACTGCACCGCGAACTCGTGGTAGGGCGTAGCGATGTCGAGCCACACCCGGAGCACGCCCGCGAGCCGTGCCTCCAGGTCGGTCTCCCGGTCCAGCACCTCGCGGACCGCCAGCCGGTGCTCCTCGGCGATCCGGTCGTAGAAGCCCTGGATCAGGTGCTCCTTGCCGGCGAAGTAGTAGTAGGCGTTGCCGACCGAGACGCCCGCCTCCTTGGCGATCGCCCGCATCGTCGTCTTGTCGTAGCCGTGCTCCTGGAACAGCCGCATGGCCGTCTCCAGGATGAGCGCGCGGGTCTGCTCGGACTTCGCGGACCTGGCGGGCGTACCGCCGTCCTCTTCGGGGCTGTCGTTCTTCGCGGGCACGGGAAGAGAGCCTATCCAGTGGGACAGGAACCGCCGACGCAGCCCGGCCCGGTGTACGACCACCCGCGGCTCGGGTCGTACGTCCACCCGTCGCTCTGCCGGTACACACCGCCGCCCCACCCGCCGGGGCCCCACTGCGCCCCGCGCCACTTCGCGGCGGCGAGCACGGCGCCCTTGGCGAGCCGGGCGCCCGCCGGGGTGCTCAACCGGTGCGCCAGGGGCCGCTGTTCGCGCAGCGCCCACAGGGTGACGATCCAGGCGGCGGCGCCCCGGTAGACCTGCCCGGAGTCGCCGACGACGGTGATCTCGTCGAGGGTGGCGCGATGGTCGAGCCCGGGGAAGCGCCGCCGGGCCTCCTCGGAGGACGCCGGTACCAGCTCCAGGGGCACCAGTTGCGGCTGCCGTACGAGCCAGTCGCGCAAGAAGGTGCACAGGGAGCAGTCTGCGTCGTAGAGGACGGTGAGCCCGTGGACCGGGACGCGCGAGGCGTCCCGGTCCTGGGTTCCGCCGACGTCCGGGGCCACCCCCGTCACGCCCCGGCCGTCGGCGGAACCCACCCCTGCGGCGCGATGGGCGGCACCTGCTCCCGCTCCATGACCCCGCGCCGCCGGATCTTGTTCAGCACGAACACGTTCCCCAGGTGCATCACCCCGAGCACCAGCAGCACCACGCCCACCTTGGTCGACAGGGCCTCGAAGATGCCCCGGGTGTCCTCGATGGTGCCGTCCCCGCTGAGGTACAGGGCGACGAACCCGAGGTTCACGAGGTAGAAGCCCACTACGAGGAGGTGGTTCACGGCCTCCGCGAGTTTTTCGTTCCCCCGTAGGACGTCGGCGAGGAAGATCCGCCCGTTGCGGCTGAGGGTGCGGGCCACCCAGACGGTGAGTCCGATGCTGACGATCAGATAGATGACGTAGGCGACGACCGTGCGGTCCATGCGCCTCCCCCTTCTTGAACGCGTTCAAAACGCTTACAGGGAGAATGTAGACGCATTTTTGAACGTGTTCAACTCGCTTGGGCTGGGGTCTGCGTCACACCCGCCGCGCCAGCTCCGGCCGCTTCGTGTAGTCCGTGAAGCCGATGACGTTGCCCCAGGGGTCGGCGATCTCGACGGTCCACCCGGTGGCCACGGAGAAGGGTGCGTCAAGGAGGGGGATTCCGGCGGCGGTGAGGCGCTCCGCGGCCTTCCGCGCGTCCGGGACCTCCAGCCACACGCGGGGCGCGGGCCAGGGCGGTGGCCGGTGCCCCAGCCCGTCCTCCAGCCGCAGGAGCACCCCCGGCGTCTCGCCGCCGACCTTCAGGATCGCGATCCCGGCCTCGTCGAGCCGGAACCCGACCGTGAATCCGGCACGTTCGTAGAAGGGGACGGCCTCGGCGAGGTCCCCGACGGGGAGGAGGAGGTTGTCGAAGCCGAGCAGTTCGTACGACTCTTCATCTGACATTCCGTCAGATTAGGTGGGTGGGTGCGGGTCTCATCGGGAGGCGACCGCGGGCTGACCATGTGATCACTCGTTGAGGCGAAGCACTTCTGATCGCGCCTGGGCATCTGATCGGCCACGCGAGACTCCGCGACATGGAAGCAAGGACGAGCACCGGATCCGAGAGCGGGCCGGACGGCGAGTGGGCGTCTCGCCGGCCGGTCCCACCCCCCGAGGGCTGGACCGCGGACGACCTCGACCGGATTCCGGGCCTTCCGCCGCACACGGAGCTGATGGACGGGACTCTCGTCTTCAGGAGTCCGCAGACCGCTTTTCAGGGACGCTGTCTGCGTCTGCTGGAGAACGGCTTGTTGGAGCAGGCGCCGGACGGCCTCGATGTCGACCAGGCCTGGCACAAGCCCGAGGACGTGCTCCTGGCCGTCGAGGTCGTGTCCGCCGACTCCCTGGAGCGGGACCGGGAGACCAAGCCCCGCAAGTACGCGGCGGCGGGCGTACGCCACTGCTGGCGGGTCGAGCAGGACGAGAACAAGGGCCTCCCCGTCGTCCACGTCTACGAACTCGACCCCGCCACCAGGTCCTACGGCCTCGCCGGCATTTTCCACGACCGGCTCAGGCTTTCCGTGCCCTTCGACATCGAGATCGACCTGACGGTGATCAACCGACGGCGCCCCTGACCGACGCGGCCGCACCGGCCGGGGCGGCGCCGAGTCAGGAGCCGGCCGGCAGCTTGGCCGGCAACCCCATCCGGGACGTGATGCCCAGCTTGGTGTACGCGTGGCTGAGGTGGAACTCGACCGTCTTGACGCTGAGGACGAGTTGGCGGGCGATCTGGCGGTTGGTCAGGCCGGACGTGGCCAGGCGGGCGATCACCAGTTCCTGGGGGGTGAGGGGGGAGTCGGACGCGGACGCCCCGCCGCTGGCGGCCAGTTCGCGTTCGCAGAGGGCCGCGCTGGGGGCGGCGCCCAGTTCGGTGAAGGTGCGCAGGGCCCGGCGCAGTTGGCCGGTCGCGTCGGTGCGCCTGCCCGCGCGCCGCAGGAACACGCCGTAGGCGAGCTGGACGCGGGCCCGGTCGAAGGGGGCCGGCACCTGTTCCGCGTGGCCCAGTGCCGTGCGGAACGACAGCTCCGCCGCACCCGGCGACCGGCGCGCCGCCAGCAGGGTGCCGCGCGCCCGGGCCGCGGCCGCCAGCCGGGAGTGCCGGCCCCGGTGGACGGAGGGCGCGTCGAGGCCGTCCAGGATCCGCTCGGCCTGCCGGTGTTCCCCGAGCGCGGTGAGCGCGTCCACCAGCAGATCACGCCAGGGCGCCACGAGCGTCCGCGCCACCGGCTCCCGCTCCAGTAGGGGCAGCAGCGCGCCCGCCACCTCGTCCTGCGCTCCCCGGGCCGCCGCCAACTGGGCCCGCGCCCTTGCCACATGGGCGAAGCCCGAGGCGCCGTGGCCGTATCCGCCGCTGCCCATGGCCTTGGCGAGGTACTCGGCGGCCCGCTCGGTCCGCCCCCGCAGCGCGAGCACCCCGGCCGCGTCCGCGCACGCGACCGGCGCCAGCCAGGCGAGGCCGCGGGTGACGGCGGTCTGCGCCGCCGATTCGAGTTCGCGCAGGGCCACGTCCCAGTTCCCGAGGCGGAGTTCGGTCTCGCCCAGGAGGAGCTGGGCCGTCGCCCGCAGCGGCGCGGGACCGCTCCGGCACAGCGGCGCGGCCGAGCGCAGGTCCGCCCGGCTGCCCTCCAGGTCGTCGAAGCCGAGCCTGAGCGCACTGCGGCCGAGCAGCAGGTCCACGTCGCCGGACTGGACGAGCACCGACTCCGGCAGCCCGGCCGCCCGCTCGATGCCCTCCTCCACGGCGTCCGTCAGGCCCAGGGCGGCCAGTTGGGCGTAGCGCAGCATTCCGCCGGTGAACGGCACGGGCGGCAGCGCCCCGGCCCGCTGCGCCCACCGTACGGCGGCTGCCGCCTCGCCCTGGAGGAGGCCGACGAGGGAGAGCCGTTCCGCGATGCGCCGGGCCAGCGCCGGGTCCAGGGCGGGGTCGCAGTGCCGCCACGCGTCGTCCAGGAGCAGCCGTGCGCTGGGCGTCTCGCCCCGGGCGAACGCGAGTTGGCCGTGCGCGTAGCGATGGGCGGCCCGTGTGCTGTCGCCCGGCAGGGCGCGCACCAGGTCGGCGGCCTCCTCCACCCGCCCCTCGCAGAGCAGCGCGTCCGCCGCCTCCACGGTCAGCCGCTCGCGTTCGGGCCGGGTCGTCGCCAGCCGGGAGGCGTGCGCGGCCATCGACGCGGCCCTCGCCCAGTGACCGGCGGCGGCCTGCCTGCGGGCGCCCGTGGCGAGGTCCGCGACGAGCGCCGGGTCCGGACTGCGGCCCGCGAGCAGCTGGTGCCAGGTGCGGCTGGCGGCGTCCCTGCTGGCCCGCACCGCCCCCGTGTGCAGTTCGGCCCGCCGGGCCGGCCCCAGCTGGTGGTAGACGGCGGCCTGGACCAGCGGGTGCGGGAAGGCCAGTTCGGGTGGGCCGCCCGCCGGTCCCTCCTCCAACAGCCCTTGTCCCACGGCCTGTTCGACAGCGGGCAGCGGGTTCTCCAGACCGGCCAGCTGGGCCACCCGGTGCAGCGGCGCGCGCGGCCCGAGCACACTGGCCGCGGCCACCAGATCGCGGGCCGGAGGGTCGCAGTGGGCGAGGCGGTCCCGGACCAGCGACTGGTACGAACGGGGCGCGGGCAGCGGGGAGTCGGCGGCGGCCAGGACCTCCGGCTCCACCTCCCGGATCAGCGCGCGTAGATGCAGCGGATTGCCGCGGGTGTGGGCGTGCAGTCGGCCGACGGCGTGCGGCGGCAGGCCCGCGGGCAGCAGCCCGTCGCACAGCGCGCCGGTCTGCTCGGCGGTCAGGCCGTCGAGCGCGAGGCGCAGGGTCTCGTCGTCCGCCAGCAACCTCCCCAGCCCCTTGGGGAGTTGGGCATCGGCCGGCGCGTGGACGGCCAGCACGGTGAGGACCGGCTCGGACAGCAGCCGGCGCAGGACGAAGGTGAGCGCGTCCAGCGACGGCGCGTCCGCCCAGTGGGCGTCGTCGATGACGAGCACGACGACGGTGTCCGCGGGGATCCGGTGGGCGAGGGCGAGCAGCCGCGCGCCGACCGCGCCGGGCTCGTCCCCCGGCCCCGGCCCCGGCGCCGCCTCGCCCACCGAGGTCTGACTGAGGAGCTGGGCGAGTACGCCGTAGGCCAGGGCCGTCTCGTTCTCGGCGCCGCTGGCCTCCAGCACGCGTACCCGGTCCGCCGTCCGCAGGAAGCGGCGGACCAGGGCGGTCTTCCCGATGCCGGGCGGACCCTCCACGACCATCAGACGCGATGCCCCGGCACGGGCCTCGCGCAACCTGTTCTCCATTTCCCTGAGCTGCGGCTCCCGGCCGTAGAAGGACGGTTCCCGGGCCTCGGCCGCTGGGTGGGCATGGTGCAGCAGTGTGTTCACCGGCATGTCGACGTCTACCCCCGTAGTTGCGTCGGTGTTCCGGGCCATGGTGCTCGCCCTGTCATGACGGTTCAACGCGTGTGCCGTTGAGCGGTCCGGCCGGTCGGATTCCGCTGCTCATCCCGCCAGGACGCGTACCGCCGGCACCGGCAGTGCGGTGAGCCTGCGCTGGACGAAGAAGGTGTTCTTGTTCTGGTCCAGGCCCGGCACCGGGCCGATCCACTTCCAGCCCATCCCGGCGGCGTACTGCTCGGTGAAGCGCCGCCACTCGTCGGGGTTCGGGTACCTCCGGTTGGCGTCGTGGAAGTAGACGTACGTGGAACCGAACTCCGTGGCGTTGCCGATCGGGTTCGCGATCGCCCCGCCGAGCGCCCGCACGGCCACCGACCTTGCCGCGGACGGCAGTTGGGCCCACGGTCGTTGCTGGAGGTCCAGATAGGCGCGGCGCTGACCGCGCGGGATGCCGGGCGGGGCGGGCGGTCCGAAGGTGCCGCCCGTGCGGACGAAGTCGGCCCGGTCCATGTTCCGTCTGCTCGCCCCCCAGCTCTTCAGGACCGGTTGCAGCGGGGTCGAGTAGGCCCGCAGAAAGGCGTTGAACGTCCGGTAGTAGGGGCGGGTGAGCAGCGCGTACCGGTTGAACATCGCCCAGATGACCGCATGGCTGTCGGCGTCGTCCCGGCCGCCGGACTCCCCGATGATGAAGCGGGCGGTCCACTCGGCGTCCTCGGTGGTGAATGGGTAGGGCGGCTTGCCCTGGGCGGTCAGGACACCGAGCCGTGGGGGTGCGGTGACCTCCAGGACAGGGGAGTGACTCCCATGGGTGGTGGCCGACTTCGGTGCCGGCGGTGGCGCGAAGCGCACGTGCAGATGGTTGTCGTGGTTCTCCGAGGGGCGTACGCCGTGCACCTCCGGGTCGTTGAAGAAGATCGCGTGGACCGGCAGCACGCCGTTGTTCCGCAGCAGGTCGACGAGTTCCTGGGTGAGCGCCCGTGAGTAGGAGGCGTGACGCCAGTGCGTCGGTCCCTGACGGCGGCCGGACTTCACCGGGTAGAGGTCCGCTTCGAGGCCGAGCCGGTGCGAGGTGCGCCCGGGCAGCGGGCCGCCGCCCCGGCGCCCGAGATCCCGGACGTCGAGCACGGGCCCCTGCGGATGGGCCCGGTGCCAGGCGGCGGCGACGGCCAGCAGGGCACGGACGGTCTCCGGCCGCCCGAACCGGTGCGCGGGCCGGCCCGCCGCCCGGAAACCGGGCCCGTGGTGCGGGAGGTGAGAGCTGATCGCGGGGTCCCCGGCGGGCGGGCGCACCGTCCCGTCCCGTACCGCGGTCGAGGTCGTCGGCATGACCTCACTCCCCTTCCGGGCGGCCACGCCGGGCCGCGGCGGAACGCCCCGGCGGGAGGCCGGCGGGCCGTCGTTCGGGCTGCCTGCCGCGGGGCAGTTCCCTCGGCGCACCGGCGGCTCGGGGCAGTTGGGCCCTGGGCTCGGCCCGGCCCAGGGACTCCCTCGGCTCGGCCCGGCCCAGCTGCCGCGCGCCCCGCTGCTCGGAGCCCGCGCCGACGGCGTGCCGGCCCTGCTGCTCCAGCAGCCTGCGGCGCAGGTGTACGGCGGGCATGGTGGCGTCGACGCGGCCGTCCGTGCGCTCCAGACCGAGGTCGACCCCGGTCACCGAGCGGTACGAGTGCAGGTACCCCTGGATCTCCGAGCGCCAGTAGCGGGCCCAGTTCGCCGCCTGGGTACGGTCGTTGACCGCGTTCCAGTTGCCGTAGCGGATCGACAGCAGCAGCTGCTCGCCGAACCGGCCGAGGTCGCGGAAGTGGATGACGGTGTCCGGGGTCCAGCCCTGGAGCCGCTTCATGGTGTCGACGCGGTCCATCCACTGCTCGGGGTAGGCGACCATCGTGCGGCCCGGCAGGAACTCGCGCATCTCCGGGCGGGCCAGCAGCCACTCCTCCATCAGCATCTCCTGGCGGGCGGTCCAGGACAGGTCGCCGTACTGGTTGTGCTGTCCCTCGGTCAGCAGCAGATGGACGTCCTTGACCGCGTTGAGCACCGGGAAGCCGTCCGCGATGATCGTGGTGTCGTCGTCCTCGCGGAAGAACACGGACGTCAGGCTCAGCAGCGTGTGGAAGGCCTCAAGGAACCGCGGCCGGCTGTCCACCGACCTGATCGGCGGTGCGCCCGGCGCCAGTTGGGTGACCCCGTACTGGTGGTCGTACTCGTAGGCCCGGCGCAGCGGCGACAGACGGTGCTGCTCGTCCTGCACATAGCCCCACATCAGCTGGCTGAGGGCGCGCAGCGGATCGATGTCGACATGGGCCAGCGGGTCGTAGTCGCCGGGGCCGTGCACGTTCTGGAAGCGCGCGGCGATCGCCTCGGCCGACTGGACCAGCATGCCCTCCTCGTGCCAGTACGACCAGATCAGTTCGAGGAAGCAGGGGAAGGTCAGCTTGTCGCGCAGGATGCCGAAGGCCTCCACGCCGAACTTGTCCGCCTCCGTGATCGCCAGCTCGCCCAGCTTCAGCCGGATCACCCCGAGGTAGGGCAGCAGCGCCAAGTCCTGTTCGTCCGGGCGGCGTTCACCGGGTGAGTGGGCCGAGATGTAGCGCAGCCAGCGCTGTTGGATGGCCCGCGCGAAGGCGTCGCCGTCCACGTCGCCCGACTCGCCGTAGCGGCGCCGCTCCTCCTCCAGGTCGACGCCGTCGAAGGGAGACGTCAGGTCGGCGCCGTCGACGCGGACCCCGCAGCGTACGAGGAGGAACACCTCGGTGGCCACCTTCAGCAGCCGGTAGGCGTCCACGCCGGCGAACGGCAGGGCGCGCGGCCCGATCTTCTTGCGCGGCTCCTGGGGGGCCGGCGGCTTTGTGACGTGGGACATGATCGGGTCGATGAACGCGGTGTACTCGTTGAACGAGATCCGGTCGGTGGAGCGGCGGATCGCCGTCCACAGGGCCTGGTCGTCCGTCGGGTCCGAACCCGCCCTGCGCAGCTGGACGTTGATGCTGTCGCCGGCGGCGATCGGCCGCACCTGCACGGTGAGGTCGGCCGACGCCACGTCGTTCGCCGCGTTCGGGAGATGGAACGTCACCCGGGCGGTGTACCCGCCGGGCCGCTGGTCGTCCGGAACGTCCCAGACGGCGCGGGCGGCATCCTGCGGGTCGGCCGGCAACGACCCGAAGCCGAGGACTTCCCAGGTGGTGGTGGTCCCGGGCGGGGCCGGCTGGTCGGGTGTGGCGAACAGCGAGACGCGTCCGCCCTGTTGGATCTGGTGGGGCCGTACTTCGATCGTGGCCATGACGGCCTCCTCAACGGCTGTCGTACGCGGAGAGCTCCGCGGGGTATGCGATGGTGTCTGCGGGCGCGTTGTGGCTGGTCGCGCAGTTCCTCGCGCCCCTTTGGGGCGCGAGGTTGTCGAGGGTGTTGGAAAGGGCCCAGTGGGTGATCAGCTCCCCCAGTAGGCCGCTCTCCTCCTCAGGTGTGATCAGGGACGCGGCCCTGGCCTGGCCCAGGACCGCCAGGACCAGCGTGGGCGGGGCCGTGCGCAGCAGCTCGGGCTGCCGTGTCCAGCGTCGGTGGTGGGCCAGCAGCAGCGCGGGCGTACGGCTGGAGCGGGGCATCAGGTCGGCCAGCCGGGCTCCGCTGAGCGAGGGCGGACGGTGGTTCACCAGCTGCCGTACGAAGCGGGGCACGGACCGTTCGAGGACTGTGGTCAGCTCGCGCAGTTCGCGCGGGGCGCGGTGCGGCGGATAGAGCGCGGCCCACAGCGCGCTCAGCTGCCGCCACTGCGGATGCGGGTACAGGGCGTCGCCCATCGCGCAGCTGAGCCGGACCCTGATGTACGGGAACGGATGCGGGTCGTCGAGAGCCGGCGCGAGCACCAGCCGGCGCGGCAGGCTCACCACGGCCATCAGACCAAGGGTGCCGCCGATGCCGAGCTTCCCCACGGCGAAGAGATCCGCGAGCACCTCGGAGAGGGTCAGCCCCCAGTAGTGGAAGGCCGTCCGCTCGGCCGCCGTGCCCGCGTGCCGCTCGATGTCGTAGAGCACGGGCCGCAGTGAACCGAGCAGCCCGAGCTGGGCCACCGCCTGATGCCCGACCTCGTGGACCAGCGAGGAGCCGATCCCGTACCCCACCATGCGCTCACGAGGGATCCGGATCAGGGAGACCGGGCTGCGTCCGCCGCCGGGGATGCGGGTGTGCACCCGGCGGATCGCGCCGCCCGGACCGCGGGCGAGGTAGCAGATGATGGGCGGCGGGTCGGCGAGCGGCGTGCCCGGTGTGACGAGCGCGTCGACCGCCGCGACGTCCAGCCCGGCGAGCTGCACCCCGACGTCGTGCTCGCTGCGCTGGGTGACGGCTTCCGAGAAGACGTCGAAGTGGCTGAGTACGGAGTTGAACTCCCAGCGCAGCAAGGAGAATCGGTGCTGCTGCCACTCGGGGTCCTGGTCGCCGCCCGGACCTTCCAGCCACTCCAGATACGCGCCGACCCGGTGCCGGAGCCTGCTCCGACCCTCCATGAGGAAGCGCTCGATCGCACCCTGGGCGGCGGCGGACGGTGCGGCGGCAGGCACCATGGTCTCGTGCAGCGCGAACGGCCTGACCCGGTTCAGACGGGTCAGCAGAGCGCGGGCCTCGCCTTCGAGCAGCGCGGTGGCTGCCGGCCGCAGGTCCATGGCGGTCAGGCCCCCATGATGACGATCTTGCGGCCCTGCCGGACCCAACGACCCGACCGGGCACGGCCGTTGTGGTGGCCCTCGTGATGACCTTCGTGGTGGCCCTCGTGATGGCCGTTGTGGTGCGACCGCTCCTCGTGGCCCCAGCCCTCCTCCCGGGCGCGCCGCTCCTCCTCGGCGCGGCCCCACTCCTCCTCTTCCTCCTCGGCGTGCTCCCAGCCGCGCTCCTCGCCGAACTCCCGCCCGGTCTCTCGCCGCTCCTCGCCGAACTCCCGCCCGGACTCGCGCCGCTCCGCGCCGAACTCGCGTCGCTCCTCGCGGTTGCCCCACTCTCCGCGCTGTTCCTCGCGGCGCCCCTCCTCACGCCGCTCCTCGCCGTGCCGCCATTCCTCCAGCGCCGGGGACGCGCCCCACTCCTCCTTGGCGGCGGGGGCGGCCGGCGCCAGGGCCGGCTCCTCGACGGGCGCGGGGAAGGGCTGTCCCGGCCAGGACCAGACCGCCGGCATGGCGAAGAACCTGAAGCGCCGGGCCACACCCGGTGCGTAGCGGCGCGCCGCCGAGTGGACGGCCCGCTGCGCCAGCGCCCGCGGAGCTATCCGGCGCGAGCCGAACGCCGCGTTCCGCGCGGCGGCACCGCTCAGGGCGACGAAACGCCGGGCAGTCTCGAACTCGTACTCCTCGTGGTCGATGCCCTCGCCCTCGACCTCGAACAGGTTGCTCGCCCAGTCGCCCGCCTTGGCGCCGATCGCGGTGCCGATGCCGGGTCCGCCGATCGCCGTCCCGAAGGCGCCTCCGATGGCGGGCAGCGCCTGCTTGGCGACGTTCTTGAGGATGCCGCCGACCGCCTTGCCGGTCGCGGACCCCAGGAAGCCGTTGGCCTTCCGCGCGGCCGCCCTCAGCCACTTGCCCAGGAACTCCTCCAGCTCCTCCTCGGAGGTGACCCCCAACAGCTCGGTGGCCAGCTGGACTTCCTCCTCCTCGTCGAAGGGGCTCTCCAGCGACTCGGCCAACCGCTCCTCGCGGCGGCCCTCGGCACCGAACTCCTCTTCCTCCTCCCGGTAACGCCTTCCGTATTCCTCTTCGTACGGCTGCATGAGACCAGCCCCTCCCGGCAGTGAGCCGACGCGACCTGTCCAGACCCCCGAACCAGGGCCTGGAACCGCAACGTTGGCAGCGCGCCGGGTACGGCGTCGCCAGGGAGAGGGCTGGGGAAGACCCTTGACCCGGCCGTGCCCAGGGTCCCTGGGGGCTGGGGACGGGGGTACGACCGAGGGCCCCGCTCCCACCCGGGAACGGGGCCCTCACGGCCGTAGCGGAAGGAACCTCAGAAGCGGCGCGTGATCAGTGCCCGCTTCACTTCCTGGATCGCCTTGGTGACCTCGATGCCTCGCGGGCAGGCGTCCGTGCAGTTGAAGGTGGTGCGGCAACGCCACACGCCGTCACGGTCGTTGAGGATCTCCAGGCGCTGCTCGCCCGCCTCGTCGCGCGAGTCGAAGATGAAGCGGTGCGCGTTGACGATGGCGGCCGGGCCGAAGTACTGGCCGTCGTTCCAGAAGACCGGGCACGAGGACGTGCACGCGGCGCACAGGATGCACTTCGTGGTGTCGTCGAAGCGCTCGCGGTCCTCAGCGGACTGCAGACGCTCGCGCGTGGGCTCGTTCGTGTCCTTCGTGATCAGGAACGGCATCACGTCGCGGTACGCCTGGAAGAACGGGTCCATGTCGACGACCAGGTCCTTCAGGACCGTCAGACCCTTGATCGGCTCGACCGTGATCGGCTTCTCGGGGTTGAGGTCCTTGATCAGGGTCTTGCAGGCGAGACGGTTCTTGCCGTTGATCCGCATCGCGTCCGAACCGCAGATGCCGTGCGCGCACGAGCGGCGGAAGGTCAGCGTGCCGTCGATGTCCCACTTGATCTTGTGGAGACCGTCGAGGACGCGCTCCTTCGGGTCGATCTCCAGCTGGAAGTCCTCCCAGACCGCTTCCGCCGAGACCTCGGAGTTGAAGCGGCGGATCCGGAAGGTGACCGTGATGTAGGGGGAGTCGGCGAAGCCGGGCTCGGGCTGGCCGGCCGCTTCTTCCTTGTCCAGAACAGGGGTTGCCATCAGTACTTACGCTCCATCGGCTGGTAGCGGGTCTGGACGACCGGCTTGTAGTCGAGACGGATGGACTCGGTGCCGTCGTCGCCGACCTCGCGGTACGCCATGGTGTGGCGCATGAAGTTGACGTCGTCGCGGTTCGGGTAGTCCTCGCGGTAGTGACCGCCGCGGGACTCCTTGCGGGCGAGCGCCGAGACCGCCATGACCTCGGCGAGGTCGAGCAGGTTGCCCAGCTCGATGGCCTCAAGGAGGTCCGTGTTGAACCGGCGGCCCTTGTCCTGGATCGAGACGTTCTTGTAGCGTTCGCGCAGCTCCGCGATCTTCTCGACCGCCGTCTTGATCGTCTGCTCGGTGCGGAACACCATGACGTTCGCGTCCATGGTCTCCTGCAGCTCGCGCCGCAGGACCGCCACCCGCTCGGTGCCCGTGGAGTTGCGCAGGTGCTCGACCTGGTCGACGACCTGCTGCGCGGGGTTCTCCGGCAACTCGACGTAGGACGCCTTCTGGCTGTACTCCGCCGCCGCGATGCCCGCCCGGCGCCCGAACACGTTGATGTCCAGGAGCGAGTTGGTACCGAGGCGGTTGGCGCCGTGGACCGACACGCAGGCGACCTCGCCGGCCGCGTACAGGCCCGGGACGACGGTGGTGTTGTCCGTGAGGACCTCACCCTCGACGTTCGTCGGGATGCCGCCCATCGCGTAGTGCGCGGTGGGCTGGATCGGGATCGGGTCCGTGTACGGCTCGATGCCGAGGTAGGTGCGCGCGAACTCCGTGATGTCCGGGAGCTTGGCGTCCAGCTGCTCCGGCGGGAGGTGGGTGAGGTCGAGGTAGACGTGGTCGCCCTCGGGACCGCAGCCGCGCCCTTCACGGATCTCGGTGTAGATGGAGCGCGACACGACGTCACGGGACGCGAGGTCCTTCATGACCGGCGCGTACTTCTCCATGAAGCGCTCGCCGTCCTTGTTGCGGAGGATGCCGCCCTCACCGCGGGCGCCCTCCGTCAGCAGGATGCCCATGCGCCAGATGCCGGTCGGGTGGAACTGGAAGAACTCCATGTCCTCCAGCGGCAGCCCGCGCCGGTACACGGCGGCCTGGCCGTCACCGGTCAGGGTGTGCGCGTTCGACGTCACCTTGAAGAACTTGCCGCAGCCACCGGACGCGTAGATCACGGCCTTCGCCTGGAAGACGTGGATCTCACCGGTCGCCAGCTCGTACGCGACCACACCCACCGAGGTCTTCACACCGTCGACGTCGGCGATCAGCTGGTCGAGGACGTAGAACTCGTTGAAGAACTCCACGCCCTCCTTCACGCAGTTCTGGTACAGCGTCTGGAGGATCATGTGGCCGGTGCGGTCGGCCGCGTAGCAGGACCGGCGGACCGGGGCCTCGCCGTGGTTGCGGCTGTGACCGCCGAAGCGGCGCTGGTCGATCGTGCCGTCCGGCGTGCGGTTGAACGGCAGGCCCATCTTCTCCAGGTCGAGGACGGAGTCGATGGCCTCCTTCGCCAGGATCTCGGCGGCGTCCTGGTCGACCAGGTAGTCACCGCCCTTGATCGTGTCGAAGGTGTGCCACTCCCAGTTGTCCTCCTCCACGTTGGCGAGCGCGGCGGCCATACCGCCCTGCGCGGCGCCCGTGTGGGAGCGGGTGGGGTAGAGCTTCGTCAGGACCGCGGTGCGGCTGCGCTTCGTCGACTCGATCGCGGCGCGCATACCGGCGCCGCCCGCGCCGACGATGACGGTGTCGTATTTGTGGATCTTCATCAGAATTCCTCAGTCCCTCAGCCCGATGGCCTAGCGGATGTTCGGGTCGAAGGTGAAGATCACCAGCGTGCCCAGCAGGATGGTGAACACCGTGGCGGTGTAGAGCAGGCCCTTGAGCCACAGCCGGGTGTTCGCGCGCTCCGCGTAGTCGTTGATGACCGTGCGCAGGCCGTTGGCGCCGTGCAGCATCGCCAGCCAGAGCATCAGCAGGTCCCAGACCTGCCAGAACGGCGAGGCCCAGCGGCCGGCCACGAAGGCGAAGCCGATCTTGGAGACGCCGCCGTCGAGCACGAGCTGGATCAGCAGGTGGCCGAGGACCAGGACGACCAGCACGACGCCGGACAGGCGCATGAAGAGCCAGCCGTACATCTCGAAATTGCCCCGGGTCGACTTCGGGGTCTTCTTGGTGCGCTTGCGGGGGGCCTCGATGAGGGGCGCGGGGTTGTCTACGGTGTAGACGGACGCGCTCTCGACGGGGCCGATGCCCGACGCGGTTTCAGTCGTGGACATCTGCGTCAGCTCCCGAAGAGAACACGAGCGGCGTGGCCGAGCACGGGGTAGATCGCCCCGAGCATGAGCACGACCCACAGGCCGACGACGGACCAGAGCATCTGCTTCTGGTAGCGCGGGCCCTTCGACCAGAAGTCGACGGCGATGACGCGCAGGCCGTTGAGGGCGTGGAAGAGGATCGCGGCGACGAGGCCGTACTCCAGCAGTGCGACGATCGGCGTCTTGTAGGTGGCTACGACCTTGTCGTAGTCCTCGGGGGAGACACGCACAAGAGCGGTGTCCAGCACGTGTACGAACAGGAAGAAGAAGATGAGGACGCCGGTGACTCGATGAGCCACCCATGACCACATTCCTTCCCGGCCGCGGTACAGCGTTCCAGCCGGCACGGAAGAACCCTCCGGGAGCGGGGATTTAGGGCCGCGCCGGCTTCTCTGTCGGTCGGGCCCGGCCGGGTACGGTCCACCGGCCCTCAGCATCGTAACCAGGTGCTGACACGAGCCTTACAGCGGGTCTGCCGGTGTGATCAAACTGGCACGGAAAGAGGCACGGACGGGCTACTGGGTGGGGGGATTGTGTTGAATGTCGGGTGTGGGTCCGTTGTGGCTGGTCGCGCGGTTCCCCGCGCCCCTAAAAGACTGTGGCCAGCCGCCCTCTTGCGAGGCGCCGGAGTTCCTCTGCCACCACTACCCGCTCCTCCTCGGGATCGTTTGTCAGCCGTGACCGGATTTCTGCCAGTACGTGGTCCAGAACCTCGTCCGGGGGTACGTCGTCCACGCAGATGACGAACACGTGGCCGAAGCGGGCCTCGTACGCCGCGTGGGCCGCGTCGAGAGCCATGTGGGCGGCCTCGTACGTATCGTCCGGCAGGACCGGTAGCGACTCGCCCGCCAGCGCCTCCGCCAGGTCCCCCGCCGTGAGGTCGTACGCCGCCTCGTCGGCCGCCGCGAGTAGGGCATCGAGGTCGGGGTAGGGGCGGTGGTCGGTGAGGCGGTGGGACCAGCGGTGGCTGTGGAGGCAGGCGAGGAGGGTGTGGCGGGCGTCCTCGGGGGGCGCGGTGTTGAAGGTCGCCAGTGATGTCGGGGACGGCGAGGTGCGGGACTGCTCGGGCAGCGCCGGTATGGCCAGTCGGCCGGGAAGGTGGGGAAGGCGGTGCGCAGGCAGTGTGGATCCTCGCGTCACGGATGGTGCGGCAGGGGATGCGGTGAAAGGTGTGGTGAGAGGTGCGTCACCACGTTATCGGGAGTGGTCATGACGTGTCCGTTGGATGCCCGAATTTCACCCGGACGGGAGAGTTTCGGAACGTGTGGTGGACACTCGCGGTCCGCCCGGGGCCGTAGGTTGGCGCCGTGAGCCAGCACAGGCGCCGCTCGTCGGCGAAGCCGTTGAAGCCGTCGAAGCCGTTCAAGCAGCGCCGGGGGCTGATCGCCGTCGCCGCGGCCACGGCGGTGGTCGGGGCCGGTGTCGGCCTCGGGCTGTGGGCTTCGTCCGGGGACGGCGGGAGCCCGGTCGGCGCCGCGCTGAGTCCCTCCGACTCCACCTCCACCTCCTCGCGGGCCGCGAACCCGCGCACCCCCACGCCCACCCCGAGCCCCACCCGCGTCTATCCGCTGTCGCGGACGCCCCGCACGATTCCCGCCGTCCGCTCGCACACCCCCGCGCGGGGCCCCGGCTGGCGCCCCGCCAAGGGGGAGCGGGTCGTCGTCGACGACGCCGACCTCGTCGACGAGGGGCGGCTGATCGCCGGCGAGCTGGGGCTGACGTACGCCGGCGAGGCGAGCGACGTGCGGGCCGGGGACGTACGACTGGCGCTGAACGACGACGAGGGCGCGAACCCGGAGTCGTACGCGATGACCGTGCGCGGTGGGCGGGTCACCATCAGCGGGCCCTCGGACACGGGGGTGTTCTACGGCACCCGCACGCTCAAGCAGGAGGTGCACGGCGGCGGTTCGGCGCCGGAGGGTGTCGTGCACGACCAACCGGCCAAGCCGCGGCGCGGGTTCATGCTGGACATCGCGCGCAAGCCGTTCACCGCGTCCTGGATCGAGGACCGGGTCCGGGAGTTGGGCGACCTGAAGTTCAACGAGCTGGGGCTGCACTTCTCCGACGACCAGGGTTTCCGGATCGAGTCGACGACCCATCCGGAGGTCGTGTCCAAGGACCACCTGACCAAGGCCCAGGTGAAGCGGATCGTCGATCTCGCCGCCGCCCGGCACATCACCGTCGTGCCCGAGATCGACTCGCCGGGGCATCTCGGCGCGGTCATCGCCGCCCATCCGGATCTGCAGCTGCGCAACGCGTCCGGGTTCGCCACGCGCGGCGCCATCGACATCTCCAAGGACGCGTCCGCCGCGATCGTCGACGAACTCCTCGACGAGTACGCGGGCTTGTTCCCCGGCGACCAGTGGCACCTCGGCGGCGACGAGTACCAGGCGCTGACGGTCGCCAACCCCCAGGCGTCCTTCCCGCAGTTGGCCGCCGCCGCGACGAAGGCCTACGGCTCCGGCGGTACCGTCGCCGACCTCACCACCGGCTGGCTCAACGACCGCGCCGACACCGTCCGCAACCACGACCGGACGATGCGGGTGTGGAACGACGGCTTCTTCGCGGGGACGTCCGTGCGGGCCGCCAAGGACCTGCAAGTGGCGTACTGGACGGGCAAGGAGATCGGTGCGCGGCAGCCCGTCGCGTATCTGGGCGCGGGGCGCAAGGTCCTCAACTACAACGACGAGTACCTGTACTACGTCCTCGGCGAGCCGCAGACCTTCGTCTACCCGACCGGGCGCCGGATCTACGAGCAGTGGACCCCGCGCGTGCTGCGCGGCACCCAGGCCGTCCCGGCGAAGTACGACGCCCAGATCCTCGGCGGTTCCTTCGCGGTCTGGTGCGACCTCGCCAACTCGCAGACGCAGGCGCAGGTCGCGGCCGGGATCCGGATGCCGTTGCGGGCCACGGTCCAGAAGCTGTGGGACCCGGGAACACCGGCCCTCACCTGGGCCCAGTTCAAGTCCCTTGCGGACAAGGTGGGTTGAGCGGGGCGTTGCCCGGGCCGACGGGTTGCCTCCCGTTGGCCGAAAACCTCTTGTTCCCTTTTCTTGACCTGCGCGCGGTCGTCCCGTGTGACACTCCCGGGGTGCGGCACGCAGTCAGGGGAAACGCGGGCCTCATAGGGGAGGGGCCCCGCAGAGGGAGGTTCGGATGAGTCTGGTGGAACTGATCGCTCGGGCCGACGAACGCGCGCTGGCCGTCAGCGGGCTGGCTTGTTTGGATCGGTGCGTGCCGCTGCTGGGCGGTGTCGACGAGGTGCTGCGGCCGTTGTGGGCCGGCCTCGCGGACGGCGCGGCGGGGGAGGAGTGGGGCGAGCGGCTGGAGAAGGCGCGCGGTGAACTGCCCGCCCTCTTCGAGGAACCCGGTGAGGACCTGGCCGCGCCGCTCGCCCGGCGGATGCTCGACACCGCCCCGGACGCACCGGCCGACCCCGCGGTACGGGAGTGGGCCGACGTCTGCTCCGTGGCCTCGCTGCGGATCCACCAGCTCCTCGACCCCGCCGACGACGGCTCCCCGGTCGACGCCCGCCGGGCCGGCCGTACGGACGGGGTCTCGCCGCTCGTCGCCGCCGAACTGCGCCGCCAGATCACCGTCCTCGAACTCCTCTCCGGCCCGGCCCCGGGCGGCATCCGCCAGGCACTGGCCGTGTCCACGGAGGGCCGCCGGGTACTGCGCGCGGTGGTGTCGCGCCGGGCCCGCGGACGGGCGTGAGCGGGGCCGGGACCCTCCGTTTCCGGCGAAGTCTGTGAGTGTCCTGCGGTGAGGATGGGGCGGTCCTGCGCCGGTCCGGGGGAATGTCCGGATCGTGGTGCCGGAAGAGTGCCCGGCCGTGCTTCTCCTGGTGTGGTGACAGATCTGATGAGGGAGCGGTCGCGCCCCAGGGCCGCGACGCAGCCCGTGCGGTGGGCCGCGGACGCGGTGGCGATGATGCGCGAGGGCGCGCGGGTGCGCCTGGACTACTCGGCGCGGAGCCTGTGGCGCGTCGACCGGATGATCGAGGAGATACGGCGGGAGGGCGCGCCGTACGCCGCCGTGGAGAGCGAGTTGCGCGGATTCGGCGCGTACGCCGGCGAGGTGATCGCGCGGCAGACCGGCGCCGAGTGGTGGGCGACCGGCGGTGAGCACTGGCTGCGTACGCCGGACGGGCGCCTCTGGGACCCCGTCGACGAGGCGCGGCGGTGTTTCGGCGGGCACGGCTCGCTGCGGCTGCTGTGCCGGGACGCGATCAACGGCGTGCAGAGGTAGGGGAGTTCGGCGGGCGCCCCGGGGTGCCCGCCGGACGGCAAAATCGGCGTAATAAGAGACGCCTGCGTTCCCCAAGGGGGAGGTCCGGGAGGACGATGAGAGCAACTGCCGGACCGGGGAGGGCACATGGCCGAGAACCGTCGTTGGTGGGCGCTGGTCGTCATCGCGCTCGCGCAGTTGATGGTCGTTCTCGACATGACCATCGTCAACATCGCACTGCCGTCCGCCCAGACCGACCTGGGGATGTCGGACGGGAACCGGCAGTGGGTCATCACCGCCTACACCCTCGCCTTCGGCGGACTGCTGCTGCTCGGCGGCCGGATCGCGGACCTCGCCGGACGCAAGAACACCTTCATGATCGGCCTGATCGGCTTCGCCGCCGCGTCCGCGCTCGGCGGTGCCGCCGCCAACCAGGGCATGCTGTTCGGCGCCCGGGCGCTGCAGGGAGTCTTCGCAGCGCTCCTCGCCCCCTCCGCGCTGTCCCTGCTCACGACGACGTTCACCGACCCGAAGGACCGCGGCAAGGCCTTCGGCGTGTTCGGCGCGATCGTCGGCGCGGGCGCTGCGGTCGGCCTCCTCGCGGGCGGTTTCCTCACCCAGTACCTGGACTGGCGCTGGTGCCTCTACGTCAACGTGCCCATCGCGCTGGTCGCGTTCGCCGGCGCCTGGGTGCTGCTCAGCGACAGCTCCCGGCACCCGGAGGCCCACCTCGACATCCCCGGCGCCCTGCTCGGTTCGGCCGGCATGCTCACCCTCGTCTACGGCTTCTCCGAGGCGGAGTCGAGGAGTTGGGGCGACGGACTCGTCCTCGGCCTGCTCGCCGCCGGTGTCGTCCTGCTCCTCGCGTTCGGGTTCTGGCAGACCCGGGCACGGGTTCCGCTGCTCCCGATGACGGTGGTGAAGGACCGCCAGCGGATCGGGGCGTTCCTCACCATCCTGTTCGTCACCATCGGCATGTTCGGCGTGTTCCTCTTCCTCACCTACTACATGCAGCGCGTCCTCGGCTATTCGCCGGTCAAGACGGGCGTCGCCTATCTCCCCATCACCGTCGGCATGATCACCGGCTCCACGCAGATCGCGGCCCGGCTGGTGTACCGGGTCCCGCCGCGCACCCTGATGGTCCCGGGCCTGCTGATCGCGGCGGGCGCGCTCGCGCTGATCGCCCAGGTCGGGGTGGAGCCCGCGTACGCCGAGTACATCCTGCCCGGCATGCTGATGCTCGGCCTCGGCATGGGTACGGCGATGATGACCTCGGTGTCCCTGGCCACCGGAGGCGTCGCCCCGCGCGACTCCGGCGCCGCCTCCGCCACCTTCAACACTGCCCAGCAGGTGGGCGGTTCGATCGGTACGGCCCTCCTCAACACGATCGCCGCCACGGTCACCACCCGCTACGCCACCGCCCACGCGGGCCCCGGCGTCAACAAGAAACTCCTTGAGGCCAAGGCCGCGGTGCACGGCTTCAACGTCGCCACCTGGTGGGCGATGGGCTCCCTCCTGCTGGCCGCGCTCATCGCGGGCGTCCTGGTGAACACGGACCGGGTGCCGTCGTCGGGAGCGGTGGCGGCGGAGACGCCCCAACAGCCGGTGGACACAACGCTCTAGGGAGATGGGACCGAGGGGCGGTGCCCCGCCGCGGGGACGCTGTGACACTTCTGTGAGGCCCGGCGCTGATGGCGATGGGGGGTGCGGGGGGACCGCCGCGCCCGGTACGGATTCTTCGCGAACTCGGTACGTCACGTGGGACGTACGGACGAGGACAGTCCTTGGGCCAGACAGGCGAGCCCCGCCGCGGGCACGCGCACGACGGGGAACTGGGTGTCGCTGTCGCGCGCGCCCAGGAGGGCGACGACGGCGCTTTCGCGGTCGCGTACCGGATCGTGCAGCCCGGGCTGCTCGGGTATCTGCGCGGGCTGGTCGGCGACGAGGCCGAGGACGTGGCGGCCGACGCCTGGCTGGAGATCGCCCGCGACCTGGGCCGCTTCCGGGGCGACGGGGCGGGCTTCCGCGGCTGGACGGCGACCATCGCCCGGCACCGGGCCCTCGACCACCTGCGCAGACAGCGGGTGCGGCCCCGGTCGGCGGCGCTCGAACAGGACGTGTTCGAACTCCCGGGTCCGCACAGCACCCATGACCAGGCACTGGAGTCCCTCTCCACCGAACACGCCCTCGACCTGGTGCGCGGCCTGCCCCGCGACCAGGCGGAGGCGGTCCTGCTCCGGGTCGTCGTGGGCCTCGACGGGCCGGCCGCGGCCCGGGTCCTGGGCAAACGGCCGGGCGCGGTACGCACGGCGGCCTACCGGGGGCTGAAGCGGCTGGCCCGTGAACTCGCCGCGGAGGGTGTGACGGATGGCGGCACCAGGACGCTGGGGGAGTCGGACGGCGGGTTGCGGACGGATGGACATGGAGATGGCTGAGCAGCGGAACGGCGACGGCTTCCCGGCCCTGCTGGGCGCCGCGTTGCGCGATGTCGTCGTGGACGACGAGGCGGAGCGGCGGGCGGTGGCCGCGTTCCGGCTGGCCAGGGATTCCGGCGACCGCGCGACCAGCCCCCGGCGCGAGGACGACTGGCGCCCCGGGTCCGCGTGAGCCCGGCAACCGCGGCTGGACCGCTTGGCCAACCGCGCTGCCCCGCTTGGCCAACCGCGCTGCCCCGCGTGACGATCCGGCCCTCCTGCATGACCGGCACCACGTTCGCCGGATCCCCGAGCAGCCCGATGCCGGCGACCGGATCGCCCTCGCAGACCACGAAATCGGCGATCTTCCCGACCTCGACCGTGCCCAACGACGCGTCCAGGCCGAGGAGTTGGGCGGCGGTCAGGGTCCCCGCGCGGATGGCGTCCAGCGGGGACAGGCCCAACCCCACCATGTGGCCCAGCTCCTGGAGGTTCCGGGCGTGCGGAACGGCGCCCGCGTCCGTGCCGAGCGCCACCTTCACCCCGCGCCGCACCGCCTCGCTCAGCCGGTTCGTCGCCGCCTCCGCGAGCCGGGCCTTCTTCTTGTGGGCGGCGGGTGTGAAGCGGTCGCGCTCGATATGGAAGGTCGACAGCGTCGGGACCAGGAACGCGCCCTTCTCCAGCATCAGATCGATGCCCTCGTCGTCGATGAGGTAGCCGTGCTCGACACTGGTCACCCCGCCGCGCAGGGCGTTCCTGATGCCCACCGTGCCCTGCGCGTGCGCGGCGACCGGCCGGCCGCGGTGCCGTCGGGTCTCGTCCACGACGGTCGCGATCTCCTCCACGGTCAGGCCCTCGTCCTCGGGCTGGTCGTTCGGGCTGTTGACGCCCCCGGTCGCGCAGACCTTGATGACGTCCGCGCCGTCGCGCAGCAACCGCCGTGTGGCCAGCCGCACTTGGCCGGGATCGTCGGCCGGCTCGCTGAACGGTTCCAGCAGGGCCGAGGGGTCGTAGCCGCTGGGCATGCTGAAATCGGCGTGTCCGCGGGTGTGGCTCATCAGCCGCAGCGCGACATGCAGCCGGGGTCCCTCGATCAGGCCGAGCGCGACGGCGTCGCGGTAACCGGCGTCGATTCCGCCGAGATCCCGCGCCGTGGTGATACCGGCGTGCAGGGTCTCGCGCATACGGCGGGCCCGTTCGAAGACGGTGACCGTGGGCCGGTTGGTCAGCAGCCGTCCGGTGAAGTCGGCGTTGCTGTCCATGAGGAAGTGCAGATGGCGGTCGAAGAACCCGGGCAGCAGGGTACGTCCGCCGCAGTCGGCGACGGTCGCCTCAGGGATCCGCGACCTGGCGTGCTCCGGCCCGGCGTAGGTGAATCTGCCGTCTTCCACGACCACGGCCGCCGACTCGACGGGCGGCCCCCGGTGCGTCGACCAGACGGACTCCGGTGAACACGACGGGGGCCGACGGGCGACGTTCACTGTTGTCGGGCATGACCCACGGGTATCCCGCACGGACCGAACCCGGCTCGCGCGGTGGTCCGTTGGCCGGGACATCGAGCCGGATACGCCGCATACACCGACGCCCGTGCCGTCCGGGGCGGGCCCACCCCGGACGGCACGGGCGTGACACTCAGCGCGGCTGGGCGAGTTGCGCGGCGAGGAGGTGGGAGTCGAGCAGGGCGGTGTCGCTGGTGCGGGCGGCTTTCGCGTAGCCGGCGAGCATGCGTTTGGTCAGGACGAGTGCCTGCGGGGAGCGCCGGGCGAGGGGTCTGGTCCAGGCTGTGACGGCGTCGTCCAGCTGGTCGAGGGGGGCGACCTTGTGCAGGAGCCCGAGGTGCTGGGCGGTGGGGGCGTCGAACTCGTCGCAGGTGAGCATGAGTTCACGGATCCGGGCGGCACCGGCCTCCGTGATGAGGCGCCCCATCGCGCCTCCCCACGCGGGTGCGAGGCCGAGGCCGATCTCCGGCATCCGGAAGCGGCAGGTGTCCGCCCCCGCGCGCAGATCGCAGTGGACGGCGAGTGCGAGGCCGGCGCCGATGACCCTGCCGTGGAGGCGGGCGATGGTGACGGCGTGGGTGTTCTCCAGTGCCTGGCACAGCCGGTGGGCCTTGTCCGCGATGCGCCGCAGCGCGGTCCCGGTCGGATCGCCGGCCAGCGCCTCCTGGTACTCCCGGCGGTCCGCTCCCAGACAGAAGTCCTCGCCCAGGGACGAGAGCACCAGGATCTGGATGTCCGGCTCGTCGTGGAGGCCGTCGAGTACGGCGATGAGCGCGTCGAGGGCGGCGGAGCTCAGGACGTCGTCGGCCTGAGTGGAGGGGTTGAGCCGTACGTGGAGGACGGATCCGGTCCGGGTGAGGCTCACGGGGCCGGTGGGGGGTGCGGTATCCGTGTCGGCCACGGGCTCCGACGCGGGGGTGTGCACTGTGGCACGGGAGGTTATTGGCGGGTTCATGTCAGTGAAACGTCCAGGTTGAGGAGTCGCCTGAACGCCACCCGGGGTGCCTGCACGGGGCGGCGGACCAGGGTGAGTCGAGGCAGACGGGCGATCATGCGGCGGAGCAGGGTCTGTGCCTCCAGCCGGGCCAGTGGTGCGCCCAGGCAGTAGTGGATGCCTCCGCTGAAGGCCAGATGGGTCGGCTTGCGCCGGGGGGAGAAGGAGCCGGGGTCGGTGAACCGGGCGGGGTCGTGATGGGCGGCGCCCACCATGAGGTGGATCATCTCCCCGGCCTGGACCTCGGTGCCCTCAAGGAGACAGTCCTCGGAGGCGACCCGGCTGATGACGTGGGTGGGGGAGTCGTAGCGAAGGGTCTCCTCCACGAACGCGGGGACCAGGTCCGGGTGTTCGGCGAGCAGACTCCAGCGGCCGGGGTCCTCGACCAGCAGGAGCGTCATGGTCGACAGCAGTGTCGAGGTCGTCTCCAGGGCGGCCAGCAGGACGAACAGGGCGAGGAAGTAGACGGCTTCGTCGGCCTTGTCCCGGTCCGGTTCGAGTTCGTCCCAGGTGCTGATCCACCGGGAGACGGGATCGTCCCCGGGGTGTTCGCGGCGGTCGCGGATCAGCTCCAGGAAGTAGGCACGCAGCTCCACCATGGCGGCGTCGGAACGGGCCAGTTGGCTGGCGTTCGGAAGCAGCTCCTGGGTGAAGACCTGGTCGTGGGTCAGTTCACGCAGCCGGGGCCAGTCCGCGCTGGGCAGCCCGAGCCAGTCGCCGATGGTGGCGACCGGGAGTTCCTCGCTGACCAGCGCCGAGAAGTCGGCCTCTCCCGCGTGCAGGCGCTCGTGCAGAGTGTCGAGCAGCCGGTCGACGACCTGGCTCACCCGGCGGCCGATCTGTTCGATGGTGGAGCGGTCGAAGGAACCGGCCGACCGGCGCACCCGGGTGTGCTCCGGAGGGTTGAGCGCCGGCATGGTCCGGCTGATCTCCCGTGCGGAGGCGGCGCTCCAGCGGGTGCGGGCGCCTTGCCGTGCCCGCCAGTCGGTGTCCGGTTCGAGCCACACGCCGTTGCGCAGTACCTGATCGCAGGTGCCGTAGCTGGTCACCAGGTGACCGCCCCAGGGCGCGGGGCTGACCGAGCCGCGCGCCCTGAGCTCTGCGTAGATGGGGAAGGGATCGGCCTGTCCCTCAGCCGTCCGAAGACGGGAGAACAGGGAGATGGTGGCCCGACGGTCCGTGGACGGAGTCGTGACGCTTCCCACGATGGTGGCTCCTCTCTGCCAGCCGCCATCCGTACCCGTGGGGTGTTTGAATCATCCAATAACACAGTGCTTTCATAGGGTTACTTACATCACTCGCCATTCACCCAGGCCCGGAAGCGGCTGAACATCCCGCCCTTGGGCTTCGGAGCGGCGTGCGAGGGCCGACTGAACCCGGCCTGCTGCGGCATGACGGCGGGCGACGGCGCGACCTCGGCGGGAGCCGGCCGCGCCGGGCGGGGCTTGGCCGCGGACGGCACCGCACGGGGGGTGTACCGGATCGGCACGGTCACCAGCTGGCGGCTCCACGGCGCCGGCACCCAGGCGAGCTCCTTGAAGGGGACGCGCATCTCGACGTCGGGCAGCCGGTTGAGCAGGGACTCGACGGCCGTGGCCGCGATCATGAACGCCGGGTCCTTGGCCGGGCACGCGTGCGGGCCCGCGCCGAAGGCCAGGTGGGCCTTGGAGCTGAGCTGCTCGCGGTGCGCGGTCAGCTTGGGGTCGGTGTTGGCGGCGGCGAAGGAGATCAGGACCGGGTCGCCCGCGTGCAGCGTCCGCTCGCCCAACTCGACGTCCTGAGTGGGGTAGTGGGCCGCGTAGTTGGCGATCGGCGCGTAGTTCCACAGCGTCTTGACGACCGCGTCCTCGACCGGCAGCCCGCTCGGCCAGTCGTCGCTGAGGTACAGCGCGGCGCTGGTGCCGATCGAGGCCGTCAGGGGCGCGGTTCCGCCGGAGAGCAGCGTCACCAGCTGGTGCAGCACCTCCTCGTCGGTCAGCCGGGAGGAGTGCACCATCAGCCGGGTGGTGAGGTCCTCGCCGGGCTGCCGGCGCTTCAGCGCGATCAGCTCGGCGAGCGCGCCGCCCAGGGTCTCGTCCGCACCCGGGGTGCCCTGGAAGATGCCCGTGATCCCGGCGATGACCCGGTCGCCGAGCTCGGGCGGGCAGCCGAACAGCTCGCCGAAGACCAGCAGCGGCAGCGGCTGCGCGTAGGCGGACATCAGCTCCGCCTGGCCCAGGGCCTCGGAACTGAACTGGCTGATCAGGTAGTCGGCCGACTGCTGCGTCAGCCGGACGATCCGGCTCTGGTCGACGGTCGCGAGACTGTCCGTGACCGCCTGCCGCAGCCGGGCGTGCGCCGCGCCGTCGCTGAACAGGGCGTTGGGCCGGTAGCCCATCATCGGCAGCGCCGGGCTGTCCGCCGGTATCTCCCCGCTGTTCAGGGCGTTCCAGCGGCGCGAGTCCCGCACGAAAAGGGTCGGGTTCTGCAGGATGTAGAGACTGGCGTCGTAACTGGTCACCAGCTCGACCTCGACGTCCGGCGCGATGTCGACCGGGGCGCTGGGCCCCAGCGTGCGCAGCTGGGCGTACATGTTCTCGGGGTCGGAGCCGAACTCGGACCCGTACAGCGGGACGTTGCCGTGCGCGGGGCAGCCGGCCGGTGCCCCGGACGGCTCGAAGGGCTGTTGCATGCTGGCTCCTAGCCGAGTGAGGACAAGAGGTGCTTCACGAGCGTGATGAGTGCCTGCATCGAGGAGTCCTGGTCGCGCACGTCGCAGTGGATGACCGGGGTGTCCTCGGAGATGTTGAGCGCCTCGCACACCTCGTCGAGCGGGAACTGGTGCTTCCCCTCGAAGGTGTTGACGCCGATGACGTAGGGCAGGCCGAACGCCTCGACCAGGTCGAGGACGGGGAACGTCTCCTCCAGCCGCTCGGGGTCCGCCAGGACCAGCGCGCCCAGCGCGCCCCGGGACAGCCCCTCCCACATCTGCTTGAACCGCTCCTGCCCGGGGGTTCCGAAGATGTAGAGGACCAGGTCTTCGCCGAGGGTGAGCCGCCCGAAGTCCATCGCCACGGTCGTGGTCGTCTTGTCGGGGGTCTCGGAGAGGTCGTCGATCCCCTCGCTGGCTTCGGTGATCTCCTCCTCGGTCTGGAGCGGTTCTATCTCGGAGACACTTCCGATGTACGTGGTCTTCCCGACCGCGAAGTGGCCCACGACCAGGATCTTCACGGAGCGGGAGACGTCGGGATCCAGATACACGGGACTACGCTCCGGTTCGAATTCGCATCAGGCCGTCGAGCACGGCGGTCAGCAGGACGGGATCATGGCGTTCGGCATGGGGCACCGGATTGCGCACATGGATCAGGCCGTCCTCGGCCATCTGCGCCAGCAGGATGCGGACGATGCCCAGGGGCAGCCGGGTGTGGGCCGCGACCTCGGCGACCGAGAGGAAGCCGTCCGCGATCAGATCCATGACCGTGCGGGCTTCCGGGGCGAGCGTCCGGGCCGCCGCCACGGCACCGTCCTGGGCCGTGATGATCGTGGTGTGCTCGTACTCGCTCTCCCGCGGCAGCGCGCGACCCTGCGCGATGACGAAGAGTGGGACTAATGGGGCCGTCAGCTCCAGCTCGCCGTCCAGTTCGTCACTCATCGCCGGTCCTTCCTCCCCGGGCCGCCGACCCGGCGGTCAGCGCCGGCATCGCGTCGCCCAGACGTACGGTGAACTCCTCGATGTCACAGCCGTGTTCGGCCGCCGCCGCGAGGAAGGCGCCCTCGCCCGCCGCGATCAGGAACACCCAGCCGTGCTCGAACTCGATGACCGTCTGCATCCACTCGTCGTCCTGCTGCCCGCCCGCGAACGGCGCGGTCGCCCGGCTGTAGGCGTGGATGCCGGTCATGGCCGCCGAGATGGTGTCCGCGAGATTCCTGCCGATCCCCGAACTCGCCCCGCGCGGCAGACCGTCCGCGCCGAGCAGCAGCGCGTGCAGCGCGCCCGGCACCGACGCCACCGCCTTGTCCAGCTCCGCGAGCAGGAAGACCCCGCCGCCCCCGCCGTCCAGCGCTGCCCCCGCACCGTCCCCGGGGTGGGCCACCTCGCTTCCGGTCACCCGCGCCGGGACCGTGAGGTTGTTGCCCAGCCGGGAGACCAGCCGGTTCATCCGGAACGACAGCTGCTCCATGTCCACGTCGGGCTCCGCGGCGGCGGCCAGATAGGCGCCCTGCCCGGCGCCGATCAGGAACACCCAGCCGTGCTGGAACTCGATGACCGTCTGGATCCAGTTCCGGCTCGGGGCCAGTCCGGCGAAGTGGCCGGTGGCCCGGCTGAGCGACTGCATCCCCGCCATGGCCGCGGAGATGGTCCGCACGTCCTGGCCGGACAGGTCGTCCGTGGACCCGCGCGGGACGCCGTCCGCGGACAGCACCACGGCGTGCCGTGCTCTCGGCACGTTGTCCACGATGTCCTGGACCATCCAGGACAGGTCTCCTGTACTCATGCGTTTTCGGACCCTCCGGGCGTCGGAATGTCGAAGGAGGCCGTGTCGCGCGCGGACTGCGTACCGCGCTGCAGGGCCGCCAGGCTGCCGGTGCCGCGCCGGGCACTGCGCCGGGGCGTCTGCTCCCCGCCGGTGGGGACACCGGTGGGCGAGATACGGGAACCACGCTTCGGCAGACCGCCCGCCGTACGCGCCGACCGTCCCGTCTCCATCGGCCGGATGCTGCTCACGGGCGCCTCGGTGGCCGGCGGCAGGGTCTCCTCCATGGTCCACAGCTCCTCGGGCAGGAGTACGACGGCCCGTACGCCGCCGTACCGGGAGACACCGGTGACATCCACCGTGAAGCCGTGCTGACGGGCGATCAGACCGATCACCGGGAAGCCGAACTTCGGCTGCGTGCCCAGCTGGGACAGCCGGGGCAGGCCCTCGCCGGAGAGCATCGCGCTCGCCCGCTGCCGGTCCTCGTCGCCCATGCCGACGCCCGCGTCGTCGATGACGATGCACAGGTTCTTCTGCGCCTGGCGGAACGTGACCTCGATCGGGGCGTCCGCCTGGGAGAAGCTGGCGGCGTTGTCGAGGAGTTCGGCCACCGCCAGGGCGACCGGCGCGACGGCCGAGGCCTTCAGCGCGATACCGCTGGGCTGCATGATCTCGACCCGCTGGAAGTTGCGGATCTGGCTCTGGGCGCTGCGCACGACGTCGTAGACGCTGGCGGGCTGGTTGCGGCGGCCCAGCGGCGCGCCGCACATCACGGCGATGCCCTGCGCCTTGCGGGCCATCTGGGCGTTGGCGTGGGTGATGTCCATCAGGTCGGAGAGGACCGCGTGGCCGCCGTACTCGCGCTGGACCCCGTCCAGCAGCGTGGTCTGCTCGGCCGCGAGGCTCTGCAGGAAGCGGGCGGCGCCCTTGAGAACCGACTTGGTGTTCTCCTCGGCGGCCTGCTCCGCCTCGCGGATGACTTCGTCCTGCTCGTCCCGCAGTGTGGTCAAGGCGGCCTGGGCGCGGTCGAGTTCACCCTGCGTGTACCGCAGCCGCGCCTCCAGCGTGGCCTCGGACTCCCTCTTCCTCCTCCCCAGGGCTCTGCTGCGGAGTACGAGCGCCACGACTGCGGCTACGGCTGTCACCGCTATCGCAACCAGGCACCAAAGAAGCACGTCTTGAGTCATGGAAACCTTTCCCGGCGCGTGGCACGCAGGCGTCATCGGGGGTACGCCTTGCAAGGATCCGCAACCCGTCCAGGGGACTGCATGACTGATCTACGCGGAGAGGTGACCGCGTTCGGACTCAAGGCCCGAACAAAAGTGGATCAAGGTCGCAGACGGCGGAATGCTATCACCGTCAACCGGGCCCGCCGGAGGCCACTCCATCGGGTTTCACGGAGTTAACACGCCTGCTGCGTAAGGGGTGTTGACCGTACGGAGTCGCCGGGGTCCCCGGCGCCGCAGGCTGGGCCTTCAGGAGCCGCCGCCGCTGCCGGATTCCAGTGAGTCGTCGTTCTCCCGAGGCATCGTCGGACGGCGACCGGATCGTTATCGGGGCCCACTCCGGGACCGCCTCCGCAGCATCGGCGACGAGTGCTCGTTCGTGTTCGTGGTAGAGGCCGGCAGAGATGCCGAGAAGTGTGCGTCGCCGCGTCGAAGCGGCCGCCGTCGCGGCAACGGCCGGGGCCGCCACCCCCCACAGGAGAGGCCCCGGCCGTCGCGCGGCACGGGCCGCGCGGCGGCCCGTACTCTCTACAGCGTCAGGAGTGCGTTTTCTGTCACACCGCGCGCGGGAAGCCGGTAGTTGCGGGTTGTACGGACATGGACGAGGAGCAGTTTCAGGTCGTAACGTGCCTTTCGCGCCGGAGTGCGGCCGCGACCGACAAATTCGAGGGACCACGTGCTGGGGGACGACGCGGAGCTGACCGCCGCGGTGCTTGCGGCACAGGACGGGGACGAGACCGCGTTCCGGACTGTGTACCGCACGGTGCACCCACGGTTGCTCGGATACGTACGGACGCTGGTCGGCGAACCCGACGCCGAGGACGTCGCGTCCGAGGCCTGGCTGCAGATCGCCCGTGACC
Source organism: Streptomyces sp. NPDC001100 (assembly GCF_053598575.1). NCBI lineage: Bacteria > Bacillati > Actinomycetota > Actinomycetes > Kitasatosporales > Streptomycetaceae > Streptomyces > Streptomyces sp. NPDC001100. The sequence continues at coordinate 223,138 of NZ_JBSFKO010000002.1, read as the reverse complement.
TGGACCGCTTCAGCGGGGACGCGGACCGGTTCCGGGGATGGGCGGCCCGCATCGCGCGAAACCGCGCCCTGGACCACATACGGATGCGTGGCCGCCGCCCCGCCATAGGCGGCGACGAGACCGAGCTGACCGGCCGCGCCGCCGAGTCCGACACGGCCGGCGAGGCCATCGAGGCGCTGGCCACCGACCGCACCCTCTCCCTCATCGCCCAACTCCCGCAGGACCAGGCCGAGGCCGTCGTCCTGCGGGTGGTGATGGGCCTCGACGCCAAGACAGCTGCGGAGACCCTCGGCAAGCGGCCCGGCGCCGTCCGCACGGCCGCGCACCGCGGGCTGAAACGGCTCGCGGAACTGCTCGGCGGCGACCCGGAATCGGCCGCGGCCCTCGACGCCCTGCCACCCCAGCGAGACCCGCGCGACCGCGCGGTGACGTCCGCCACTGTGACGCATACGCGCGCGCGGACGCAGAAGGACATGTGATGGCCGACGAGCGCTCTGCTGTGCCGGGGGACACCCCCCGGACCCCCCGCCGATGGCTGGACCGCGAAACCGCTGAACTCCTGCTGCGCGGCGAGTCCCTCGAAGCCGTCGACCCGGCCGCCCGCGACCAGGCCGAACGGCTTGCCAGGACCCTCGGCGCGCTGTCCGTGGAACCCACCTCGGACAAGGCCGAACTCCCGGGCGAGGAAGCCGCGTTGGCCGCCTTCAGGGCTGCGCGCACCGGCAACGATGTCGAGCGGTCCGCCGTCGGCAGGCCCGGCCGCGCGCACCCCTCCGACGCCGGGCTCGTCCGGCTCGGGCGGCCCGTGGAGACCGTACGGGGACCGCGCCCGGGCAGACCCGCGTGGTTCGGGCTGACCGCGGCGCTCGCCGTCGGACTGGCCGGCGGGGGCGCGGTCGCGGCCGGTACGGGAGTACTGCCGTCGCCGTTCGACGATCCGGCGCCCGCCGCCTCGATCTCCGCCGCCGCGACCCCGGACCGCCCGCTGATCTCGCCGTCGCCCAGCGGCACCTTCGGTTCGGGTACGCCCTCGGCGGGCGGTGCCACGGCCGGCTCCGGCGACTCCTCCGGCGAGGCGGTCGGCGGCGGCACGGACCGTACCCCCGCCGCCGGTTCGGGCGAGGACGGGTCCGCCCACTCGGGCAGCTGGTGGAAGGCCGTCGCCTCGTCCTGCCGTGCCGTGCGCGACGGCAAGTCCCTGGAGGCCGGCCGCAAGCGCGCCCTGGAGGGCGCGGCGGGCGGCACCTCCCATGTGTGGACGTACTGCAAGGGCCTGCTCAAGAAGACCGGCGGCGGCTCGGACGACCAGGACGGCAACGACAAGAACGGCGGCTCCCAGGGCGGCGACCAGAGCGGTCCCGGCGGCAGCCAGGGCGACCAGAGCGGCAGTCAGGGCGGTGACGACGCGGGCAACGGGACCATGGCCCCGCTCGCCCCGGGCGACGGCAACACAGGCGGTGGCAGTGGCGTCGGCGGGAGCGCGGGCGGTCACAAGGGCAGCGGCGTGGTCGCCACTCCGCTCCCCTCCGTCTTCACCCCGCTCGCCCGGCGGACGCCGTCCACCCCCGACTCCTCGCGGACACCGGCGCCGGCCCCGTCGTACAGCATCCTCTGACCTGCGATTTCATGACGCGCGGAACTTTTTTCGCGCGGGGTGTGACGTTTTCGGGCCCGGTGGCGCAGTACTGAGTGAGCCGACTGGTCATCGGCCGTCGCACAGAGCCGGGGGTTCCCCCCGTACCTACGGCTCGTGCACTCGGCGCGGGCGGGACACGTTCCCCCGGTCCCGCCCGCGCCCCGCACATCTCACCGATGAACAACCACTCACCAGTAGACGACGACCTTGTCGCCGGTCCGCACCTGCGCGAACAGACTCGCGATCGCCGCCTCGTCCCGTACGTTGACGCAGCCGTGCGAGCCGCCCGCGTAGCCCCGCATCGAGAAGTCGTAGGAGTAGTGCACCGCCTGGCCGCCGCTGAAGAACATGGCATACGGCATGGGGGAGTGGTAGAGCGTCGACACCCAGTTCCGCGCCTTCCAGTAGACGTGGAACACACCGTCCCGGGTCGGGGTGTACTGCGCGCCGAAGCGCACCGACATCGTCGACACCGTCCGCCCGTCGATCATCCAGCGCAGGGTGCGGGTCGTCTTGTCGATGCACAGCGCCCGGCCGGTCAGACAGCGCGGGTCGGGTGCGCCGGCCGGCTGGCCGCCCATCAGATACAGGTCCCACTTCCCCGGCTTCCTGGTCATCTTCACCAGCCGCTGCCAGGTGACCTTGTCGGTCTCGCCGGTCTTCGGCAGCCCGCGCTTGCCCTGGAAACCGGCGACGGCCTGCTCGGTGAGGTCGTCGTAGGTCCCGGTCGGCCCGTCGAAGAGCCAGTCGACCTGCCGTAGCCGCGCTTGCAGCTCGCGTACTCCGGAGCCGCTGTCGCCGCGCGACCACAGCACGTTCGCGGCGGGCGTGGCGGCGGGGGTGCCCGGGGTGCTCGCCGTGGCCGAGGGACTGGACTTGGCTCCCGGCAGTTCGATGCGCACCGGCAGGTGGTGCTTGCCGTCCGCGTCCGTGCCCTGCACCGTGCAGCCGCACACCGCCAGCAGCGCCGACAGGGCCGCCGTGGCGACGATCGCTCTCCCCATACCCGTAGTACGCATCCCGGACCCCCGCCGTCTCACCGGTGTCACCCGGACACGTACCCCCGGATGACGGGCCGCGAACGGCGCGGCATCGTGGTGTCCGGAGGTGCACACCATGGTGCGCGAATCGGAGTCGGGCCTGCCCGTCGAACCCGTCTACGGCCCCGGGGCACTCGCCGGCTGGGACCCGGCCGAGCGGCTGGGCGAGCCGGGGGAGTACCCCTTCACGCGGGGCGTGTACCCGTCCATGTACACCGGCCGGCCGTGGACGATGCGGCAGTACGCCGGCTTCGGCACGGCGGCGGAGTCCAACGCCCGTTACCGGCAACTCATCGCCCACGGCACCACGGGCCTGTCCGTCGCCTTCGACCTGCCCACCCAGATGGGCCACGACTCCGACGCGCCCCTCGCACACGGCGAGGTCGGCAAGGTGGGAGTGGCCGTCGACTCGGTCGACGACATGCGGGTGCTGTTCGACGGCATTCCGCTGGACAAGGTGTCGACGTCGATGACGATCAACGCCCCCGCGGCTCTCCTCCTGCTGATGTACCAACTGGTCGGCGAGGAACAGGGCGTGGCGGCAGGGCAGTTGACGGGCACGATCCAGAACGACGTACTCAAGGAGTACATCGCGCGCGGGACGTACATCTTCCCGCCGAAGCCGTCCCTCCGCCTGACCGCGGACATCTTCCGGTACTGCGGGGCCGAGATCCCGAAGTGGAACACGATCTCGATCTCCGGCTACCACATGGCGGAGGCCGGTGCCTCGCCCGCGCAGGAGATCGCCTTCACCCTCGCCGACGGCATCGAGTACGTCCGCACCGCGCTCGCGGCCGGCATGGACGTCGACGACTTCGCACCCCGGCTGTCGTTCTTCTTCGTGGCCCGTACGACACTCCTCGAAGAGGTCGCCAAGTTCCGCGCGGCGCGCAGGATCTGGGCCCGGGTGATGCGGGAGGAGTTCGGCGCGCGGAACCCGAAATCCCTGATGCTGCGCTTCCACACGCAGACCGCGGGTGTCCAGCTCACCGCCCAGCAGCCGGAGGTGAACCTCGTCCGCGTCGCCGTCCAGGGCCTGGCCGCGGTCCTCGGCGGCACGCAGTCCCTGCACACCAACTCCTTCGACGAGGCGATCGCGCTCCCGACGGACAAGAGCGCCCGCCTCGCCCTGCGCACCCAGCAGGTCCTGGCGTACGAGACGGACGTGACCGCGACGGTCGACCCTTTCGCGGGTTCGTACGCGGTGGAGACGATGACGGACGACGTCGAGCGGGCCGCCGTCGAACTGATGCGGCGCGTCGAGGAGTTGGGCGGCGCGGTCGGCGCCATCGAGCGCGGCTTCCAGAAGGGCGAGATCGAGCGCAGCGCCTATCGCGTCGCCCAGGAGACCGACTCCGGCGAGCGGGTCGTCGTCGGCGTCAACCGCTTCCGCCTCGACACGGAGGAACCGTACGAGCCGCTGCGTGTCGACCCGGCCATCGAGGCCCAGCAGGTGGAGCGCCTCGCCAGGCTCCGCGCCGGACGCGACCAGAAGGCGGTGGACTCGGCGCTGGACGCGCTACGGGAGGCGGCGGCCGGTACCGACAACGTGCTGTATCCGATGAAGGAGGCGCTGCGGGCGCGGGGAACGGTGGGGGAGGTGTGCGGGGTCCTTCGGGAGGTGTGGGGGGCTTACGTCCCGAACGACACCTTCTGACCCGCCCGGCCCCGTGCGACACTCGTGCTCATGTTCGGTGTCATAGACCTCCCCACCTACCTCGCCGGCCTGGTCCTGATCGTCCTGCTGCCCGGCCCCAACTCGCTGTACGTCCTCTCGGTCGCCGCCCGGCGCGGGACCCGGGCCGGGTACACCGCCGCCGCCGGTGTCTGGTGCGGGGACACCGTGCTGATGACGCTGTCCGCGGCCGGGGTCGCCTCGCTGCTGCAGGCCAATGCCGTGCTGTTCGGGATCGTGAAGTACGCGGGGGCCGGGTATCTGACCTGGCTCGCGTTCGGAATGTTGCGGGCCGCGTGGGCGATGTGGCGGACCCGGAAGGAGCGGGCGGCCGTGGAGTCGGCCCCCGCCGCGGAGGCCGCCGACGAGCGGCCGTACCGGCGTGCCTTCGTCGTCAGTCTCTTCAATCCGAAGGCGATCCTCTTCTTCGTCGCCTTCTTCGTGCAGTTCGTCGACCCGGGCTACGCCTACCCCGCGCTGTCGTTCGTCGTGCTCGGCTTCTTCGCGCAGGTGGCGAGCTTCCTCTACCTCAGTGCGCTGATCTTCGGCGGGACCCGGCTGGCGACCGCATTCCGGCGGCGCAGGCGGCTCTCGGCGGGGGCGACCTCGGCGGCGGGCGCGCTGTTCCTGGGGTTCGCGGTGAAGCTGTCGCTCGCCAGTTCCGTCTAGCGGAGGCCGTAGCGCTCCGCGTACTCCGCGAGGCCGTCCTCCGTGGCGCCCGCCCAGCCGACGTAACCGTCGGGGCGGATCAGGAAAAGACCCGTGCCGTACGTCTCGACGGCCGGGCCCTCTACGACGGGGACCGAGGCGGGGACGGCCGCCGGGGGCTTGGCGTCCAGGGCCAGCAGGGTCCAGTGCGGGCCGCGGAAGGCGTCGAAGAGGCGGACGCCGTCGACGGTGCGGTCCGGGGCGCGGTCGCCCGCCCGCAGCGCGTCCTCGGACAGGTCCGCGCGGGTCTCCACCGAGAGCGAGCGGTTCTGGTAGCCGAGGCCGAGTTGTTGGGTGGCCTTGCCGCGCTGCACCTCGCCGCGGTGGACCCGGGTGGAGATGCCGAGCATGTCGGCGGCGTTGGGCAGCCGCTCCTCCTCGTAGGTGTCGAGCAGGGACTCCGGGGCGCCGCCACGCAGTACCGCGCCCAGTTTCCAGCCGAGGTTGTAGGCGTCCTGGACGCTGGTGTTGAGGCCCTGTCCGCCGGCCGGTGAGTGGACGTGGGCCGCGTCCCCGGCGAGGAAGACCCGCCCGGCGCGGAAGCGGTCGGCGAGTGCGGCGCGCGGCCGGAAGTTCGAGGCCCAGCGGAGTTCGGTCACGTCCCCGGGGGTGAGGTGGGTGCGGGCGGCCACGGTCTCGCGGATGCCGTCGAGCGAGAGGTCGACGTCGGTGCCCTCCGGGAACTGGGCGATGACCTGGAAGTCCTCGGTGCCGGCCAGCGGGAAGACCGCGAGGAAGCCGACGTCGCCGTGCGGTGGAAAGACGTGCACGTTGTCGCGGTCCAGGCCGGTGACGCGGACGTCCGCGACCAGCATCGGGCTGGGGTCGACGGTCTCGCCGGTCATGCCGATGCTCCGCACTGCTCGGCTACCGCGACGGCGCCAAGGTCTTCAGCGGCTCACGCTTCACCGGCACCCTGCATGCGGTGCAGATGGAGGACACGCTGCGGCTGTTCACGGAGGCCGGCTTCACCCTCGCCCAGGCGGTCCGCGCGACCTCGACCTCGTACCTCTACACGATCGGTTTCGTCAGCGAGGAACAGGGCGTCCAGCCACTGCCGGACGAGCGCCGCGAGGGCTACGACATGGACGAACGCGCCCGCCTGATGGCCGACTTCCCGATGTCGGCCGCGGCGGGCGCGGAGATCTTCCAGGACTACGGCCGGCACTTCGAGGAAGGGCTCGACCTGGTGATCGCGGGCATCGAGGCCCGGTTCAGGAGCGGCTGAGGCCGTTGCGGATCGCGCGGGTGACGATCGGCGGCAGCAGGTCGGCCGCGAAGCGGCGGGCCCGGGCCGTGGTGCGGCCGCGGGACGGGGCCTTGGCCGGCGCGACCTCGTCCGCGCGGCGCGCGAACCGGGACGGCGGGAAGGGCGGGGCCTGCATGCCCTTCTTCGACTTCAGGCGGACGATGCGGTGCCCCGCGGCCTGCTGGATGCTCAGGTGACAGTCCTCGCGCCCGCGCACCATCGCCAGCAGCTCGTCCTGGACCGGGCCCGGGTCCTCCCAGGTGCCGTAGAGCTTCTGGGTGCTCAGGCAGATCGGGCGCAGGCCCCTGGTGAGCACCGCCTCCCAGACCGCCACGGAGACACCGGGCGTGTGCTCCGAGCGGAAGTCGTCCAGGACCACGATCCCGCCGGGCAGCAGCGCCTCGCGGGCCGCGCCGATGTCGTCGCGGACGTGCTCGTACAGGTGCGAGGCGTCGATGTGGACGAAGCGGCAGCTGGCCGGTGCGACCTCGGCCGGGACGATGCTGCTGGGGCCCTTCAGGACCCGGGGCAGGGTGTCGTGGAAGGCGAGGTAGTTCTCCTCGAAGACCTGCTGGGTGAGCGCGCTGTACGACTTCGTCGACTCGGCCCGGTTGGCGTCGTCCAGGGCGTCGCCCTCGAAGAGGTCGCACACCGTGAAGTTCTCACCGTCCCGGCCGCGCCGCCCGAGACGGATCGCGCTCTTCCCCATGTACACCCCGACCTCCAGCAGATCGCCCCGCGTTCCCGTGGCCTCCTGCCGGTCCAGGAACCATTCGAAGAGCACCTGGTCGAGAACGGGAAACCAGCCGGGAACGTCGTCGAGCCGGCGGGGCGGTCGTATCGTGCCTGGTACGAGGGCCATCGTGGAGAACACTCCCTGGTACGGACAGGCTCGCCTGTTTGAGCCCGTGCGGGACTCCTCAGCATCTGCCCGTCGCCGGTCGGTCAAACGGGCGCGGAGATGAATGACAGGCCAATTCCTGTGCGGCACCTGTGCACGGGAGTCCGTCAGTTGCGCGGCGTCGACAGCAGGGCGCGCAGCCGGGGGGTCAGCCGGTTCTCGACCACGCGGTTCAGCGCGTACGCCAGCAGCAGCATGGTCAGGACGGTGAGCACGATCGTCGCGTACGACGGGATGCCCAGGGTCCGGTGGTAGGCCTTGATGACGACCCAGCCCAGGTGTTCGTGGACGAGGTAGAAGGGGTACGTCAGCGCGCCCGCGACCGTCAGCCAGCGCCAGTTCGCCCAGCGCAGCCAGCCCAGCGCGATCGCGGCGACCGCGACGTAGCCGAAGGTGACGACCAGGATGATGCCCCACGCGGAACGGTTGGAGAAGGCCGTGTCGTTGGGCGCGTGCCACAGCTTGGCCACCGCGTAGTGCTGGCCGATCAGCCAGCTGACGGCGACGATGCCCCACGCGTAGGCGTCCTTGCGGTCTCGGTGCACGAGGTAGAGGCCGACGCCGCCGATGAAGTACGGCGCGTACTCGGGCATCAGGACGATGTCGAGCAGCGGCGACTTGGCGCCCTGCGTGATCGCCGCGGCCAGTGTCCAGCCGGCGCAGAACATGATCACGCGCCGTCGGTTGGCGCCGGGCAGCACGACGCACAGGGCGAACAGCGCGTAGAAGCGGATCTCCGCCCACAGCGTCCAGCACACGCCGAGCACCCGGTCGACGCCCAACGGCATCTGCAGCATGGTCAGGTTGACCAGGACGTCGCTCGGCGTACCGGCCTTGTACGCGACCATCGGCAGCGCGAAGACGCCGGTGACGATGAGGATCGCCGCCCAGTACGCGGGCAGCAGCCTGGAGGCGCGGGAGGCGAAGAAGGAGCGCAGCGGGCGGCCCCAGCCGCTCATGCAGATGACGAAGCCGCTGATCACGAAGAACACCTGCACGCCGAGGCAGCCGTACGAGAACAGCGTGTGCAGGGTGGGGAACTGGTGTCTGGGCGAGGTGCCCCACGCCTGGACGACGTCGCCGTCACGGCCGCCGTAGTGGTAGGCCGCCACCATCAGCGCGGCGACCAGGCGCAGTCCGTCCAGTGCGCGCAGGCGGGTCTCCCGGCGCTTGGGCGGCCGCGGCGGCTCGGGCGGGGGAGCCGCCTCGGCGGTCGGCGGCAGGACGGCGCGGACCACGGTGCCCGTCGGGTTCTCCCGGGTGTCCGCGGGCGTGTCGATCACAGGTTTCCCCTCGATGGGACTTGGCTCGGTCTCAGCACACTAGAACGACATCCGGCCGGGTTTACGCTCTCGCCGCGACCCTTCGTCACCCCGTCCGCGTCCGTTCACCCAGGCTTCGCCTGCGCGTACCCAACCTTGTGGGGCCACCGTCACGACCCGCCTGTACGGCGCTCGGGCAACGCGGCGGGCCGGCCCCTGGGGAGTCGGCCCGCCGGTCTGTCGTACGCCCCGCGTCAGCGGCTCACGGTCCGCTTCAGCAGGCGGGCCCGCCGGGCGACCCGGCGCACGGTCGCGTTGCGCGGGATGAACGCGAGCTGGGCCGGTACCGCGCCGGGCAGCGCCAGCGAGGTGAGGCGCTTGCGCTTGAAGTAGCGCCAGCTGTGCCCGTCCAAGCGCCGGGTCAGATAGGCCTCGGCGGCCCGGCGCAGGTTCGGGTAGATCTTCGGCTGCATCGCGTAACCGACCGCCCGCACCAGCTCGTTGAGCACCGCCACGCCCATGCCCTCGCGCTGCTCGGTGACCGCCGCACGGTCCGTCAGCTCGGGCACCAGCGCGTCGACGATCGTCACCGGCACCCGGTTGCTGTTCTCGTACGGCGTCAGCCGGTCCAGCAGCGTCGACGTGCCGATGCGGGCGACCGGCAGGCCGTACAGCGCGCTCGCGGTGAGCAGCGCGGTGGAGAAGCAGCCGACGACCAGGACGGGCCGCAGCCGCTGGTAGAGGACCTCGGCGAGGACCGGGGTGTCGAGGACCGTCAGGTCGGCGCCGAGCTTCTCCGCCTCCTGCTCCAGCGCGCGCGACCAGCGAGCTGGCGCCGAGGGGTGCGGCTTGAACACCACCCGGGTGTGGCCGAGTTGGACCACGCCCTTGAGCATCCGGACGTGCAGGTCCTCTTCCTCCTCGGCGGTGAGGATGTCGAGCGCGGAGAGGTACTGGCCGAGCAGCAGGGCGGGTTCGTCGGGGAGCGGGGGCAACTCGTCGGCGGTGTCGCCGAGTTCGGCCAGCACCTTGACGAAGGCGTCGGTCGGGACGATCTCCGGTCCGACACCGAACTCGGTGAGCAGCAGCGGGGTGAGGCCCGGAACCAGGTCCAGGTGGAGCAGCCGGTCCACCCGGGTGCCGACCAGCGGGTCGATCTTGTTGCGGGTCGGGCCGTAGCTCATCAGGCCGTCGGCGTAGACGGTGACGGGGGCGCCGGTGAAGATCTGGCAGAAGCCGAGGGCCGGGTTGACCTGGATCGACTCGACGACCAGTTCCACCTCGTCGTCGCCGAGGTTCCACAGGAGCCGCAGATGCCGCTCCCACAGCGGGACGTCGTCGAGGCGCGGGGCCCAACCGCCGGGGTGGAAGGGGGAGATGGTCTCGTTCCACGACAGCACGTCGTCGAAGCGCTCGCGCAGCCGCTCGAAGCCGGGCGCCTCGTCGAGGCCGGCCGTGGTCTCGGGAGTCGCCGCGTTGTTGCAGACCAGGAGGATGCGCCGGTCGGCAGGGCGGAAGGAGTCGGAGTCGAGGGCGGCGGCCAGCGTGGCGGTGCCGTACAGCGTCGACGCCAGGAAGATCTGGGTCCTCACGCGGCGGCCCCCGCGGCGGCGGGACGGCGGCGCAGTCGGCGCAGCCTCGTCGCGCGCTGGATGTCCATGGAGTCGAGCGCCTCGTCCACCACGTCCTGTGGCATGCGTCGCAGGGCGACGGCGCTCATCGACTTCAGTTTTCTCGCCACCGCCGGCTCGAACCTTTCGATGGATCCCAGATGATGGGAAATGATTGCGCAATATGTACGGACGGCCTTGGGGAGCAGTTTGTCCGCGTCCCGGTCCTGTGCGGTTTCCTCGATGACCTGGTCGAACGCGCGAATGAAATCGAGCTGGCGGACATCCCCGATCTGGGTCAGGGAAGAGGCGACCCCGCGCCGGTAGAAGACGCCCAGCAGGCTCACCGCGGCGAAGGATTCCGCCTCCCGGTGCAGCTTCCAGATCCACGGCCGGTCCTCGGCCGTGCGCAGCCCGTCGGTGAAGTGGAGCAGGCCGCGGTCGACCAGCCGGCGGTGGTAGATGCCCGCCCAGGCGTACGCGTAGTCGACGGAGGTGGACCGGTCGGCGGGCAGGATCGCCTCGCGCGGATTCATCACGACGCCGCGTCTGCCGTGCGGCATCCGCTGGATGGTGCGGGCCCGCGCGGTGCACTGGACATGGTCCGTGCGCACGAAGTCGCAGCCCAACTCCTCGATGGCGTCCACCAGTTGGGGGAAGTATCCGGGGGCGAGCCAGTCGTCCCCGTCGAGGAACGTCAGATACTCCCCCCGGGCCTTGTCGATCCCGGTGTTGCGCGCGGTCGCCAGTCCTCCGTTCTTCTCGTGTCGGACATGCACCGCGCCTGGCAACTCGCGCTCCGCGCGCGCGAGAATGTCGGGTGTCCCGTCGCGCGAGCAGTCGTCGACGAGAATGAATTCGAAGTCCGCGCGCGCGTTCGCGCGCAGACTCTTGAGGGTGTCTGGCGCGTATTGCTGCACGTTGTAGAACGGCACGATGACGGAGAGCTTGACCACGGGAGTGACGTTAGGCGGCGGCCCGGCATCCGTCTTTACTGTCACCTTGATTTTGGGTGAACGACACGTGGCGAACCTGTGTACCGGGTTTTTTCGAGGCCCGTTCCTGTGCCGGTTCGCTATTCGGCGTTGTGCTGTTAACCGTTTGTTGCCCTCGGGTTGGGCCGCGCAACGGAATGGCTTCCTAGCGTCTTCGGTGTGCCAGCAAGTGCAACGCAGACCCTGCGAGTCGCCGTCCTCGCGGATTCCGACACCCGGTGGAAATGGGGTTCGCTCACCGCGAATCGCATTGCACCGCCGAATTCGGACATCTCTTTGGACGGCTATCTCCTGCGGGGTCGTGCCACCCCAACAGCCCGCCAGCTGAAGGAAGTCGGCGTCACCGCGGACTCCCTCCGCGAGGTGACCGCCGTCGAGTTCCTGCGTGCCATGCAGCAGGAGTCGTACGACATCCTCGTCCTCTCCCTCGTGGGCGGCGGGGTCCAGGCGATGCTGCACGGACTGGCACGGGTCTGGCACGGACGCGCCGAGCGGCCCGTCGTCGTCACCGGCTATGTCGGGGTCGTCTACGAGAAGCTCGCGGACGGCCTGCTGCTGCGGCACGGCGCGGACCTCGTCCTCGCCAACTCCCGCCAGGACGCGGACCGTTTCCGCGAGGTCTACGAAGGGGTCGGCGCCGACTCCTCCGCGGTCACCGAGGTCGCCCTGCCGTTCCTCGGCGGGGACACCTACACCGGTGAACACGACCCGTACACCGTCGTGTTCGCGGTGCAGCCCTCGGTGCCCGACAACCGCAGGGACCGCGACTACCTGCTCAACCGGGCCATCCAGCACGCCCGTTTCCACCCGAACCGCGAGGTACTCCTCAAGCTGCGCTCCAAGCCCGGCGAACACACCACGCACATCGAGGAGTTGCCCTACCAGAAGCTGGTCCAGGGCAAGGACCTCCCCGCCAACTTCAGCCTGGTGTACGGGCACATGGGCGAGGTGCTCGACCGCACCGACCTCCTGGTGACCGTCAGCTCGACGGCCGCCCTGGAGTCGCTGCACCGCCGTATCCCCACCGTCGTGCTGACCGACCTCGGCATCCGCGAGGGACTCGGCAACCACCACTTCGTCGGCTCCGGGTGCCTCGCCTCCTGGGAGCAACTGGACGCCGGGTACACGCCGGTGCCGGACGCGGAGTGGGTGGCCCGGCAGGGGGTCGCCGCCGAGGGGTCGTACGAGACGGCCTTCGACGCGGCCCGGGAGCGCATCGCCAAGCTGCTGGCCGGCGAGGAGATGCCCGCCCTCGCCCCCTACTACACGCCCGAGACCGCCCCCGGCTATCTGCCCGGCATCCTCGCCCGCCACCACCTCGGCCCGGACGGCACCCCGCTGCCCGGCGCTCCCGCCGCCGACAAGGCGCCCGGCCCCGTCCGGCAGATCGTCCGCCGGGCCGCACGCGGCGCCTACCGCCACGGCGTGCAGCGCGTGGCGCCCGTCATCCGCCGGATGGGGGAGCTGTGAACGCCGACAGTCCCGCTCAAGGAGTAGAGCCCATGTCCAACCCGCAAGCGGGCCAAGGCGTTTCGATGCGCCGGGTGCTCGCGGTGATCCCCGCGCGCGGCGGCTCCAAGGGCGTCCCCGCCAAGAACCTCGCGCCCGTCGGCGGAGTGCCGCTGGTGGCCCGCGCGGTGCGCGAGTGCCGCGCCAGCCGACTGGTCACGGACGTCGTGGTCTCCACGGACGACCAGGCCATCGCCGCCGCGGCCCGCCAGGCCGGCGCCGAGGTCGTGCTGCGCCCCGCCGCCATCGCCGGCGACACCGCGACCTCCGAGGCCGCCGTCCTGCACGCGATGGACGCCCACGAGGCACTGCACGGCGCGGCCGTGGACGTGGTCCTGCTGGTGCAGTGCACCAGCCCCTTCATCGTCCGCGAGGACGTCGACGGCATCGTCAACGCGATCGTCGCGAACGGCGCCGACACCGCGCACACCGTCGCCCCCTTCCACGGCTTCGTGTGGCGCGACGCCGACGACGAGGCGACCACGGTCGTCGAGGCGACCGCCACCGGCCAGGTCGGCGGTGCCACGAAGGTCGCCAACCCGCCTGTCACCAGCGGCGGTTACGGCGTCAACCACGACAAGTCCTTCCGCCCGCGCCGCCAGGACCGCCCCCAGGACTTCCTGGAGACCGGCGCCGTCTACGGCATGGACGCGGCCGGCTTCCGCAAGGTCGGCCACCGCTTCTTCGGCCGCACGGAACTCGTCCGGACCGACCCCGCCCGGGTGTTGGAGATCGACGACCCCCACGAGCTGGCCAGGGCACGGGCGTTGGCCCCGCTGTTCGACGCGGACCGCCCCGGTTCGCTCCCGACCGCCGATGACATCGACGCGGTCGTACTCGACTTCGACGGCACCCAGACCGACGACAGGGTGCTGATCGATTCCGAAGGACGGGAGTTCGTCTCCGTGCACCGCGGCGACGGACTCGGCATCGCGGCCCTGCGCAGGACCGGCCTGAAGATGCTCATCCTGTCCTCGGAGCAGAACCCGGTCGTCGCCGCCCGGGCCCGGAAGCTCCAGCTCCCGGTCCTGCACGGCATCGACCGGAAGGACCTCGCACTCAAGCAGTGGTGCGAGGAGCAGGGCATCGCGCCGGAGCGCGTGCTCTACGTCGGCAACGACGTCAACGACCTCCCGTGCTTCGCCCTCGTGGGCTGGCCCGTGGCGGTCGCGAGCGCCCACGACGTCGTACGCGGCGCCGCACGCGCGGTCACCACCGTGCCCGGTGGCGACGGCGCTGTCCGAGAGATCGCCAGCTGGATCCTCGGCCCCTCTCTCGATTCCCTCACCAGTTAAGGAAACCCGCTGTCATGAGCAACAACTCCCGTCTGCGCCAGTTCGGTTCGAAGACCGCAGGCCCCGGCCACCCCGTCTACGTCGTCGGCGAGATCGGCATCAACCACAACGGTGAGCTGGAGAACGCGTTCAAGCTGATCGACGCCGCCGCCGAAGCCGGCTGCGACGCCGTCAAGTTCCAGAAGCGCACCCCGGAGATCTGCACCCCGCGCGACCAGTGGGACATCGAGCGCGACACCCCCTGGGGCCGCATGACCTACATCGACTACCGCCACCGCGTGGAGTTCGGCGAGGACGAGTACCGCCAGATCGACGACTACGCCAAGTCCAAGAACATCGACTGGTTCGCCTCCCCGTGGGACACCGAGGCCGTCGCCTTCCTGGAGAAGTTCGACGTCCCCGCCCACAAGGTCGCCTCCGCCTCCCTCACGGACGACGAGCTGCTCCGCTCCCTCCGTGCCACGGGCCGCACGGTCATCCTCTCCACCGGCATGTCGACGCCGAAGCAGATCCGCCACGCGGTCGAGGTCCTCGGCTCGGACAACATCCTGATGTGCCACGCCACTTCGACCTACCCCGCGCAGGCCGAGGAGCTCAACCTCCGCGTCATCAACACCCTCCAGGCCGAGTACCCCAACGTCCCGATCGGCTACTCCGGCCACGAGACGGGCCTGCAGACGACCCTCGCCGCGGTCGCGCTCGGCGCCACCTTCGTCGAGCGCCACATCACCCTCGACCGCGCCATGTGGGGCTCGGACCAGGCCGCCTCCGTCGAGCCGCAGGGCCTGACCCGCCTCGTCCGCGACATCCGCACCATCGAGGCCTCCCTCGGCGACGGCGTCAAGAAGGTCTACGACTCGGAGCTGGGCCCGATGAAGAAGCTGCGCCGCGTCACCGGCGTGGTCGCCGAGGCGGAGATCGCCGCGGCCGCGGGCGAGCCGGTCGCAGTCTGAGTCTCAGCGGTCCGAGTCTGCACCATCAAGCGCCAGCGCCAGCGTCACTTACGGTCACGGGACGGTCGTACGACAATGAGCCCCCACGCCGGCACCGCCGGCCTCACCCCCCACACTCTCGCGTTCGTGGAGAGTCCGGTACAGCTTCTGAACGTGCTGGAGTGGGCGCACCTGAGTGCGCTCCGAACCGAGGAGGCGTCCGGTGCGCCCGGCGGGGGGCTCACCCTCGTGGTCCTGTCCCCGACCGACCCGATGACCCGCGGCCAGCTGCGCCGCATGGCCGACCTCGCCCGCGACGAGGGCCACACCGTGCGCTGGGAGGAGGCCCGGGGCGGACCCGCGGCCCCCTTCCAGACCATCGGCGGTCTCACCCGACTCCTCCGCAAGGCGGACCGGATCGTCATGGGCGACCCGTTCTCGCGCTACGTACAACTCCTGCTCACCATCACCAGTGCACGCGACCTGGTGGTGGTGGACGACGGCACGGCCACGATGGAGTTCGTCGCCCAACTCGCCAGCGGCGAACGCCTGGTCCGCTGGCACCGCAAGGGCGGCCGACAGGGCCCCAGGGACCTGATCTTCGCCCCGGTGTCGTCCTCGGCCCGCCGCCGCCTGACCCCCGGCACCCGCCGCAAAGTGGAGATCTTCTCCTCGATGCCGATCGAGGAGCCCCCGAAGGGCGTCACGATCACCGCGAACGAGTTCGCCTGGACCCGCGCCACCTTCGGCCCGCCCCGCCTCACGAAGGGCGCCGACATGGTCGGCACGTCCCTGGTGGAAACGGGCGTGGTGGACGTCGACCGCTATGTGGAGGCGGTCTCCGCCCTGGCCAAGACCCACGGCGCGACGCGCTACTTCGCGCATCGGAGGGAGAGCACCGAGAAACTCCACCGGCTGGCCGTCGAGACAGGCCTGGAGATCGTCCGCCCGGATCTTCCGCTGGAGCTGATCGCCCGCCGGGGTCCCATCGGCCGTACGATCCTCAGCTTCCCGTCGACGGTCGTGCACACCTTGCCGCTGGCTCTGGTCGGCACGGAGGTCCGGGTCGCCGTGTGCGACATCGACCCCGCCTGGCTGACGGAGAACGCCTCGCCCCGGGCTCAGGGGTTCCTGTCGGGGGTTACGGGGACGGCGAGGGACGTGCATCGGTTGTCGGCGGTTACGGCGGCTTAGGGGAGGCGGCGGCGCGGGGGATCAGGCCGCCTCGGGCCCGGTCCCCGGAGTCTCCGGGTCCTCCGCGAACAGCTCCTCCGCCCGCTCGACCGTGCGGGAACGCTCCAACCAGGCGTCCATGCGGACGGGATCGGTACAGGTGGTGATGCGCTCGCGCACGCTGTCCGGTACGGGGATGCCGCGCACCTCCAGCACGAACAGAATCCCCTTGGCCTCGCCTGCGTCCCTGCCCGCTGCCTGGCCTGCGGCCACGCCTTCGGCCCTGCCCTCAAGGCAGGCCGTCTCACGGACCGTTCCCCGGCCGGGGAAGTAGCTGACGAACGACATGATTTCCTTCCACTGCATCCCGGCAGGGGTGTTACCCAGGTTGATTTCCAGGAACTCGGCGAAGTACCCGACCGTCTCGGGGGGGCACGCCCGACCCGAGCTTTCCTCCCCACGATCCTGGTGTCGTTGATCAACGGCACTCCCTCCTGTCCGTCCGGGACTCCAAGGCCCCGGCCGGCGCCGTCCTCGTCCTCCCGGTCGTGGCCTTCTCCGCCTCCGTGGACGCCCTGAGAGGCGACCGTCACCCGGCCGCCTCCCCCGGCTTGTGAGCCAGTGCGAAAGCCCGCCCCAGCCTCTGCGTCCCCCGTGGCTCCACCCGCACCTGCGCGTCCAGGGTCAGGCCCGCTCCCGTGAGGAACCCGGCAACCTCGGCCGGAGTCCGGAAGTAGTAGTCGAGGGAGATGTCCAGGCCGTAGCGCTCCGTCATGTGGATGTGTTCGCCGTCCGAGGCCTGGAAGGCGAGGAGTACGTGGCCGCCGGGGCGCAGGGCCCGGTGGAACTCCTCGAAGACGCCGGGGAGTTCGGCGTCGGGGATGTGGATCGTGGAGTAGAGGGCGATGATGCCGGCCAGTGTCGCGTCGGGTACGTCCAGGGACGTCATCGAGCCGACCTCGAACCGGAGCCGGGGATGGGCCTCGCGGGCCAGTGCCACCATGTGCGGGGAGATGTCGATGCCGAAGGCCGGGATGCCGAGGGCGTTCAGGCGGGCTGTCACATAGCCGGGGCCGCTGCCCGCGTCGGCCACCGGGGCGTCGGGCGCCGTCGTACGGGCCAGGTCCGCGAAGGCGGTCAGCAGGGCCGTTTCGAGGGGGCCGTCGCCCAGGCCGTCGGGGTGTTCCGCGCTGTACGCGGGGGCGATCGCGTCGTAGGAGGAACGGGTGGCCTCTATGAAGTCCGCGGGGGCGTCCGCCGCGTGCGAGTGGTCGGTCACGTCGGCGGACCCTAGCAAGAGTTCCCGGCCCCAAGATCCGCTTCCCGCCAGACCCGGCCACGCCACGCTGCGTAGCCGTAACGTCGCGTGGCCGTGAGGATTCCGGGATACGGACGGGGCAGGCTGGGGCTCGATGGGACGTGGTATGCCAGAGGAAGCGGGAAGCTTACCCATCCCCGCGAGCAGCTATGCGGCCGGCGGTCAGATTTTCTTCGTCTAACGGGTTGAACTTTTGTTGATCGAGGGTCAGTTGACCACCCGGGCGCCCTACCCTTCAGAGGGTGAAGCAATTGATGTCACCAGAGTCCGAGGAATCCGAGGCAGGGTCCGAGGCCGAATCCGTCGGGAATGTGCTTCCGGGCACCCTGCCGGAGGCCCTGCGGGCCGAACTCGTCGCGTTCCGCCGGGACTTGCACATGCATCCCGAGCTGGGCAACCAGGAGTTCCGGACCACCGCCGCGATCAAGACCCGGCTGGAGCAGGCAGGTCTCGCACCGCGCGTGCTCGCCACCGGGACCGGCCTCGTCTGTGACATCGGTCCGCGCGAGAGCGGCGTACCCATGCTCGCGCTGCGCGCCGACATCGACGCCCTGCCCATCCCGGACACGAAGAGTGACTGCGCGTACCGATCCACCGTGCCCGACCGCGCCCACGCCTGCGGCCACGACGTGCACACCACCGTGGTGCTGGGCGCCGGTCTCGTGCTGGCCCGGCTGCACGAGCAGGGGTTGCTGCCCCGGCCGGTGCGGCTGCTCTTCCAGCCCGCCGAGGAGGTCCTGCCCGGCGGCGCCGCCGACGCCATCGAGTGCGGGGTGCTGGAGGGGGTCGGGCGGATCATCGCCGTGCACTGCGACCCCAAGGTGGACAGCGGGAAGATCGGGTTGCGGGTGGGGCCCATCACGTCCGCCTGTGATCGGCTGGAGGTTTCGCTCGACGGACCCGGCGGTCACACCGCCCGGCCGCACCTCACCACCGACCTGGTCACCGCCGCCGCCCGGGTCGCCACCGATGTCCCCGCGCTCGTCGCCCGCCGTATGGACGCGCGGAGCGGGGTCTCCGTGACCTGGGGGCGGATCGAGTCCGGCCACGCCCCCAACGTCATCCCGCAGCACGCCGAGCTGTCCGGCACCGTACGGTGTCTCGATCTCGACGCCTGGCGGCGGGCGCCCGACGTCGTGCACGCGGCGATCGACGAGGTCGCCGGGCTGTACCGGGCCAAGACGGTGATCGACTACGTGCGCGGGGTCCCGCCCGTCGTCAACGACGCGCTCGTCACCGAGCTGCTGCGGGACGCGATGGTCGCGCGCCGCGGGCCGCTCTCCGTCGAGGACACCGAGCAGAGCCTGGGCGGCGAGGACTTCTCCTGGTACCTGGAGCACGTGCCCGGCGCCATGGCCCGGCTGGGCGTGCGCACCCCGGGGGAGCGGACCGTACGGGATCTCCACCAGGGCGACTTCGACGCCGACGAGTCCGCGATCACGGCCGGCGTGGAGCTGTTCACCGCCGCCGCCCTGATCGACGCGGCTCTCTGAGCGGGACGGGGGGCGTGGAGGTGCCCGTTCGGTACCCCTACGTCCCCTTGTGTCACCCGGGTGTAACCACCGGCGCGTGAACGTAACGCGGCGGCGGCACGATCCGGTAACGGCACGGAGAAACCCCGTTCCCCTCCTCGTCTACGCGCGTTACTGTGCGCGGAAATCGCCACCAGAGGCGGCGCGTTGGGGAAGCGGTCCGGTGACGGTGCCGTGAGGACGAAGGAGTGCTTGCTGTGCGTCATACATCTCGGAGGACGAAGTTCTCCCAAGCCGCGGTGGCCGTCACGGTCATCGCCCTCGCGGCTACCGCCTGCGGTAGCTCCAGCAAGGATGCCAACAAGGCCAGCGACAGTTCGTCGTCCTCGTCCGGCAAGTACACCGGCAAGGGCATCGGCCTCGCCTACGACGTCGGCGGCAAGGGCGACCAGTCCTTCAACGACGCGGCCTACGCCGGCTTCCAGAAGGCCGAGAAGGACTTCGGCCTCACCGGCCGCGACATCGAGCCGCAGGACAACGAGTCCGACGCGGACAAGGTCCAGCGCCTGGAGAGCCTCGCCCAGGCCGGCTACAACCCGGTGATCGGCGTGGGCTTCGCCTACGCCCCCGCCGTCAAGGAAGCCGCCGCGAAGTTCCCGAACATCACGTTCGGCATCATCGACGACGAGCAGGACAAGGCCGCCAACGTGGCCGACCTCGTCTTCCACGAGGAGCAGTCCTCGTACCTCGCGGGCGTCGCCGCGGCCAAGGCGACCAAGAAGAACCACATCGGCTTCATCGGCGGCGTGGACGTCCCGCTGATCCACAAGTTCGAGGCCGGCTTCGACCAGGGCGCCAAGTCCGTCAACCCGAGCATCAAGATCGAGTCGCAGTACCTGACGCAGACCGCGGCCCAGGGCGGCTTCTCCAGCCCCGACAAGGGCAAGGACGCCGCGAGCGGCCAGATCGACGCGGGCGCGGACGTCCTGTACGCCGCCGCCGGTCTCTCCGGCCAGGGCGTCATCTCCGAGGCCTCCGCCAAGGGCGTGTGGGCCATCGGTGTGGACTCCGACCAGTACAACCAGAAGGCGCTCGCCAAGTACAAGGACTCCATCCTCGGCTCGGCGCTGAAGAACGTCGGCGGCGCCGTGTACGACCTGGTGAAGTCCGTGTACGAGGGCAAGCCCAAGACCGGCGTGATCCGCTACGGCCTCGACAACGACGGCGTCGGCTTCGCCGACTCCAACCCGAAGTACAAGGCCATGACCGCCGCCGTGGCGGCCGTCGACAAGGCCAAGCAGGACATCATCGACGGCAAGGTCACCGTCAACACGAAGTAGTTCGACGCGCGGGAACCACGCGCGAGAACTACGCCCTCCGGGCATCGTTGCAGCCTGGCGCCCCTTGCCTCCCGCAAGGGGCGCCAGGCTGTCCGTACGCTGGCCACCATCTGTGGCCACAGCTCTATAACGGACCGGACAGATGGGGTTTTCCGTCTGGTCTACGCGCGTTACGCTGCGGCGGAACCAGCGCCTGGTTTGGGCGCTTGCACTAAGGAGTCTCGTTCCATGCGCCGGGTGTCCCGAATCGCGGTTGCAGGCGTTGCAACCGCAGCTCTTGCAGTAACCGTCTCCGCCTGCGGCAGCTCGTCCAGCGAGTCCAGCTCCAGCAGCAGCTCCTCCGGCACGTCCAAGGGCATCGGTCTTGCCTACGACGTCGGCGGCAAGGGTGACCAGTCCTTCAACGACGCCGCCTACGCGGGTCTGCAGAAGGCCGAGAAGGACTTCGGCGTCGGCGGCCGTGACGTCGAGCCGCAGGACAACGAGTCCGACGCCGACAAGGTGCAGCGCCTGGAGACCCTCGCCAGGTCCGGCTACAACCCGGTGATCGGTGTCGGCTTCGCCTACGCCCCCGCCGTCAAGGAAGCCGCCGCGAAGTTCCCGAAGATCACCTTCGGCATCATCGACGACAACACCATCACGGCCGACAACGTCGCCGACATGGTCTTCCACGAGGAGCAGTCCTCCTACCTGGCCGGCGTCACCGCCGCGCTGACCACGAAGTCGAACACCGTCGGCTTCATCGGCGGCGTGGACGTGCCCCTGATCCACAAGTTCGAGGCGGGCTTCGAGCAGGGCGTCAAGGACACCAAGAAGGGCGTCACGGTCAAGGCGCAGTACCTCACCCAGACCGCCGCCCAGGGTGGCTTCTCCAGCCCCGACAAGGGCGAGGCCGCCGCCGACGGCCAGATCGAGGCCGGCGCGGACGTGGTCTACGCGGCCGCCGGTCTCTCCGGCCAGGGCGTCATCAAGTCCGCCGCCGCGCACAAGGTGTGGGCGATCGGCGTCGACTCGGACCAGTACAACCAGGCGGCGCTGGCGAAGTACAAGAACTACATCCTGACCTCGGCGCTGAAGAACGTCGCGGGCGCGGTGTACGACCTCTCCAAGTCCGTCATCAAGGACAAGAAGCCGCTGAGCGGCGAGATCCGCGGCTCGCTGAGCAACGGCGGCGTCGGCCTGGCCGACTCCAACCCGACCTTCAAGAACAACGCCACCCTGCAGGCCGCCCTCGCGAAGGCCGAGGCGGGCATCAAGGACGGCTCGATCACGGTCAAGACCTCTTGATCCCGAGGTCGTTTGGGCCGTAAGGACCATGGCCAAAAGAGCGCTGTAATGGCAGCGTTACGGCCACGGAACGGGGCGCGGGGAGGATGACCGACTCGCGCCCCTGCCGCCGGTCTCCCGTCTGCCGCGCGGCGTCTGGCACGCACGCTCGCCGCGTTGCCGAACCGCCCAGGTGGCTCCGCCACGAGGGCGCTTCGGCGCCTTGCGATCGCACGCACCAGACGCCGCGCGGCCCGCCCTTCGGGCGGACGACGGGAGACCGGCGGCAGGGACGCACCCTGTTCGCGCGGCAGAATGCTCGGAACGGATCGAAGTGTGATCGGGTCCGGGCACTATTTAAAGCAGGGGCGCTACGCGCGTAGAGAGGCCCCTTTCCACGAGGAGAGTTCGCCATCGACGCGTCCAGCAACCCTCCACTCGGCGATCAGTCGACGATCGCGGTCGAGCTGGTGGGGATCACCAAGCGATTCCCGGGTGTCGTCGCCAACAGCGACATCCGCTTCAGTGTCCGAAAAGGCACCGTGCACGCCCTCGTCGGCGAGAACGGCGCGGGCAAGTCGACCCTGATGAAGATCCTCTACGGCATGCAGAAGCCGGACGAGGGCACCATCGCCGTCGACGGCGAGCACGTCACCTTCTCCTCGCCGGCCGACGCCATCGCCCGCGGCATCGGCATGGTCCACCAGCACTTCATGCTCGCCGACAACCTCACCGTCCTGGAGAACGTCGTCCTGGGCAGCGAGAAGCTGCACGGCATCGGCGGCGGCGCCCGCAAGAAGATCAAGGAGATCTCCGACCGCTACGGCCTGAACGTCCGCGCGGACGTCCTCGTCGAGAGCCTCGGTGTCGCCGAGCGCCAGCGCGTCGAGATCCTCAAGGTCCTCTACCGCGGCGCCCGCACCCTGATCCTGGACGAGCCCACCGCCGTCCTGGTGCCGCAGGAGGTCGACGCCCTCTTCAGCAACCTGCGCGAGCTGAAGTCCGAGGGCCTCGCGGTCATCTTCATCTCGCACAAGCTGGGCGAGGTCCTGTCGGTCGCCGACGAGATCACCGTCATCCGGCGCGGCACCACGGTCGGCACGGCGGTCCCCTCCGCGACCACCCCCCGCCAGCTCGCCGAGATGATGGTCGGCAGCGAACTGCCCACCCCGGAGACCGCCGAGTCGACGGTCACCGACAAGCCCGTCATCGAGGTCAAGGGCCTCACCGTCTACGCCGCCGGCGCCTCCCTCGGCCCCGAGTCGGAGCCCGTGGGCGGCGGACTGGTCGGCGACGCGGCCGTCGGAGGCGACGCCAAGCGCGTCCTGGACGACGTCACCTTCACCATCCACGCCGGCGAGGTCATGGGCATCGCGGGCGTCGAGGGCAACGGCCAGACCGAGCTGATCGACGCGCTGATCGGCCTGAAGAACGCCGACTCCGGCACCATCAGCTTCCTCGGCGAGGACATCACGCCCTGGGCCACCCGCAGGCGCCGCGAGCACGGCATCGGCTACATCCCCGAGGACCGCCACCGCCACGGCCTCCTCCTGGAAGCCCCGCTGTGGGAGAACCGCATCCTCGGCCACGTCACCGAGGACCCCAACTCCAAGGGCGTCTGGCTCGACATCAAGGGCGCCCAGGCCGACACCCGCCGGATCGTCGAGGAGTACGACGTCCGCACCCCCGGCATCGACGTCACCGCCGCCTCCCTCTCCGGCGGCAACCAGCAGAAGCTGATCGTCGGCCGCGAGATGAGCCACACGCCGAAGTTCCTGATCGCCGCCCACCCCACCCGCGGTGTGGACGTCGGCGCGCAGGCCGCGATCTGGGACCACGTCCGCGCGGCCCGCCGCGAGGGCCTCGCCGTGCTGCTGATCTCCGCCGACCTCGACGAGCTGATCGGCCTGTCGGACACCCTGCGCGTGATCTACGACGGCAGGCTGGTCGCCGACGCCGACCCGGCCACCGTCACACCGGAGGAGCTCGGCTCGGCCATGACCGGCGCCGCGTCCGGTCACCTCGAACACGTCGAAGAGTCCGCAGAAGACGGCGCCGACGACACCGCCCCGGAGGACGAGGCCCGATGAAGAAGTTCGACAAGGAGCGCGTGCTCCTCGCCGTGGCCGGCCCGGTCATGGCGCTTGTCGCCGCGATCCTGCTGACCTCGGTCGTGCTGCTCGCCTCGGGCAAGAACCCGATCGAGCCGTACAACCTGATGCTCCAGCAGATCGGGTACTCGGACGTCCAGGTGCTGATCATCAACCAGGCGTCGATGTACTACATCGCCGCCCTGGCGGTCGCCCTCGGCTTCCGGATGAACCTGTTCAACATCGGCGTCGACGGCCAGTACCGCCTCGGCGCCGTGATGACCGCGGTCGTCGGCGCGCACATCGGCCTGCCGGCCGTCCTCCAGGTGCCGCTGCTGCTCCTCGTCGCGATCCTCACCGGCGCCTTCTGGGCCGGCATCGCGGGTGTCCTCAAGGTCACCCGCGGGGTCAGCGAGGTCGTCGCGACGATCATGCTCAACGCGATCGCCACGAGCCTGATCCTCTACCTCACGCAGACCAACACCTGGGGCGTGCAGGTCGGCAACAACATGACGACCGGCATCATGAAGAAGTCCGGCTGGATCCCCGGCATCGACCTGGGTTCGGACGTCGGCGAGATCTACGGCCTGGTCTTCCTCGCGGTGATCATGGGCGTCCTGTACTGGCTCGTCCTCAACCGCACCCGCTTCGGCTTCGACCTGCGCGCCACCGGCGCCTCCGAGACCGCCGCCGCGGCCTCCGGCGTCGACGCCAAGCGCATGACCCTCACCGCGATGCTGATCTCCGGCGGTGTCGCGGGCCTCGCCGGTCTGCCGCTGCTGCTCGGCGACAGCCACACCTACAGCCTCACCTTCCCCGAGGGCCTGGGCTTCACCGCGATCGGCATCGCCCTCCTCGGCCGCAACAACCCGGGCGGTATCGCCCTCGCGGCCCTCCTCTGGGCCTTCCTCGACAAGGCGTCGCCCGCCCTGGACTACGCGACCCCGGTCGCGTACCAGAAGGAGATCGCGACGATCATGCAGGGCCTGATCGTCTTCGCGGTCGTCATCTCGTACGAGGTCGTCCGCACCTGGGGCCTGCGCCGCCAGCAGAAGCGCGTCGGTGAGGAACTCGCCGCCGCCGCGATCGACAACTCCGAGAAGAAGGAGGTGGCGGCCTGATGTCCACCGCGACCATCGCCAAGCCCAAGGCGCAGCAGCCCGGCAAGGGCGGCCGCCGTTTCTCGCTCCCCGTGCTCCTGCTGATCATCGCGGGCGCGCTGATCCTCACCTCGGTCGTCCGTCTGATCACCGGCGCGGACGGCATCACCTCCACCGGCCAGATGTCCACCGCGCTGCGGGCGGCCGTGCCGATCGGGCTCGCCGGTCTCGGCGGTCTGTGGGCCGAGCGCGCGGGCGTCGTCAACATCGGCCTCGAAGGCATGATGATCCTCGGCACCTGGTTCGGCGCCTGGGCCGGCTACCAGTGGGGCCCGTGGACCGGTGTCGTCTTCGGCATCGTCGGCGGCTGCCTCGGCGCGCTGCTGCACGCCATCGCCACGGTGACGTTCAACGTCAACCACATCGTCTCCGGTGTCGCCATCAACATCCTGGCGCTGGGCACCACCCGCTATCTGTCGAAGTTCACCTTCGCCAACACCGAGCAGGGCTCCGCCAAGCAGTCCCCGCCGATCGACTCCCTGGGCACCTTCGACATCCCCGGTCTGTCGAGCTGGCTGGACACGCTCAACGAGAAGCACTGGTTCCTGATCTCGGACATCGCGGGCCTGATCGGCGGTCTGATCACCGACCTCTCCCCGCTCACCGTCATCGCGGTGGCCCTCGTACCGGCCACCTGGTGGATCCTGTGGCGCACCGCCTTCGGCCTGCGCCTGCGCTCCTGCGGCGAGAACCCGGTGGCCGCCGAGTCCCTCGGCGTCAACGTCTACAAGTACAAGTACATCGCCGTGATCATCTCCGGCGGCTTCGCCGGCCTCGGCGGTGCCTTCCTGTCGATCGTGGCCTCGAACGTCTACCTCGACGGCCAGACCGGCGGCCGGGGTTACATCGGTCTCGCCTCGATGATCTTCGGCAACTGGATGCCGGGCGGACTCGCCCTCGGCGCGGGTCTGTTCGGCTACACCGACAGCCTCAACCTGCGCGGCGGCGCCACCAACGTCCACGCGCTGATCCTGCTGCTCGGCTTCCTGCTGGTGGCCGGCTGCGTCTACCTGGTGTGGAAGAAGCGGTACGTCCCCGCCGGCATCACCGCGGCCGTCGCGGCCCTGATGTTCGTCTGGTACGCCACCACCGACCAGGTCCCGACCCAACTGGTCGGCGCCAGCCCGTACATCGTCACCCTGCTGGTCCTCTCGCTCTCCGCGCAGCACCTGCGGATGCCGAAGGCGGACGGCCTGCCGTACCGGAAGGGACAGGGCAAGTGACCTCGTCCGCCGCCGAGTTCGCCGCGTCCCCCGTGGACTGGGACGAACTGCGGTCCGAGGCGCGGGAAGCGATGTCCCACGCCTACGCGCCGTACTCGGGCTACCCCGTCGGGGTGGCCGCCCGGGTCGACGACGGGCGCACGGTCTCCGGCTGCAACGTGGAGAACGCGTCGTACGGCCTCGGCCTGTGCGCGGAGTGCGGGCTCGTGTCCGACCTCCAGCGCACCGGCGGGGGCCGGCTGACGCACTTCACCTGCGTCGACGGCAAGGGCGACATCCTCGTCCCGTGCGGCCGCTGCCGCCAGCTGCTGTACGAGTTCGGCGGTCCCGGTCTGCTGGTGGAGACACCGGCGGGCATCCTGCCGCTCTCGGAGATGCTCCCGCAGGCCTTCGGGCCGGACCATCTCACCAGGTAACTCCCGTGCGGCCCCGCTGAGTTGGTTCATCTCCCTCAGCGGGGCCGCGCATTTTCTGAACGTTCGGAAGGAAAGCCAAGCCATGGCGCAAGTCTCGATGGATGCCATCTCCGTCATCCGCACCAAGCGGGACCGCGGTGAACTGAGCGACGAGCAGATCGACTGGGTCATCGACGCGTACACCCGCGGGGAGGTGGCCGACTACCAGATGGCCGCCCTCAACATGGCGATCCTCCTCAACGGCATGAACCGTTCCGAGATCGCCCGCTGGACCGCCGCGATGATCGCCTCCGGCGAGCGCATGGACTTCTCCTCGCTCTCCCGGCCGACCGCCGACAAGCACTCGACGGGCGGCGTCGGCGACAAGATCACCCTCCCGCTGGCCCCCCTCGTCGCCGCCTGCGGCGCGGCCGTCCCGCAGCTCTCCGGCCGCGGCCTCGGCCACACCGGCGGCACCCTCGACAAGCTGGAGTCGATCCCCGGCTGGCGCGCGCTGCTCTCCAACGAGGAGATGCTGTCGGTCCTGGAGGGCACTGGCGCGGTGATCTGCGCGGCGGGCGACGGCCTGGCCCCCGCCGACAAGAAGCTGTACGCCCTGCGTGACGTCACCGGCACGGTGGAGGCGATCCCCCTGATCGCCTCGTCCATCATGTCGAAGAAGATCGCCGAGGGCACTGGTTCCCTGGTCCTGGACGTGAAGGTCGGCACGGGCGCCTTCATGAAGACGATCGAGGACGCGCGTGAACTGGCGTCCACGATGGTCGGGTTGGGCACCGACCACGGCGTGAAGACGGTCGCGCTCCTGACGGACATGAGCACCCCGCTCGGCCTGACGGCCGGCAACGCCCTCGAAGTCCGGGAATCCGTCGAGGTGTTGGCGGGCGGCGGCCCCTCCGACGTCGTCGAACTGACCATCGCGCTGGCCCGCGAGATGCTCGACGCGGCCGGCATCAAGGACGCCGACCCGGCGAAGGCCCTGGCCGACGGTTCGGCGATGGACGTCTGGCGCCGGATGATCGCGGCCCAGGGCGGCGACCCGGACGCGGAGCTGCCGGTGGCCCGCGAGCAGCACGTGGTGAAGGCCGCGTCCTCCGGTGTCCTCACCCGCCTCGACGCCTACGACATCGGCATCGCCGCCTGGCGTCTCGGCGCGGGGCGTGCGCGCAAGGAGGACCCGGTCCAGGCGGGCGCGGGAGTGGAGATGCACGCCAAGCCGGGCGACGTGGTGGCGGCGGGCCAGCCCCTGCTGACCCTGCACACCGACACTCCGGAGCGCTTCGCGTACGCGCTGGAGGCGGTCGAGGGCTCGTACGACATCGGCGCCGAGGACACCGCGTTCACGGCTTCGCCTGTGGTGCTGGAGCGCATCGCCTGATCGGTCGTCGGGGGAGCGGGGGAGGGGCCGGGCTTTCAAGTCCCGGCCCCTCTTGCCTACTTGGCGGCCGGTCCCTGCATCAGGTGCCTGGCGTAGAACCGGAAAGCGTCCTCCGCCTCGAACCACGGAGTGCCCGTGTGCCCGCCCATGTTGGCGTGCAGGGTTTTCTCCTGGGTGCCGAAGGCGTCGAACAGGTCCAGGGCCCGCTGCCGGGGGTTGCCCTCGTCGTCCCACTGGAGCAGGAGCAGCAGCGGGATGCCGACCTGCTTGGCCTCCTCGCGCTGGGCGCGGGGGACGTAGCCTCCGGCGAAGAAGCCGGCCGCCTTGATGCGCGGCTCGGACACCGCGAGGCGGATGCCGAGGGCGGTCCAGCCCGAGTAGCCGACCGGGCTGCCGATCTCGGGCAGGGCGAGGACGGCGTCCAGGGTGGTCAGCCACTCCGGGGCCGCGTTCTCGACCAGCGGGCCGACCAGGGACTCGAAGATCTCGTCGGCCGGCTCACCGGCCCGCATCGCCCGGCCGAGGTCGGCGCGGAGCTGTACGGCGGCGGCGGAACGGGGACGGTCGCCGCAGCCGGCGGCGTCGATGGTGACCGCCGCGTAGCCGGCTGCCGCGGTGGCCCGGGCCCGGGCCACCAGCCGGGGCTCCGCCTTGGGCAGGCCGTTGTTGTGGGCGATCAGGATCAGCGGGGCGGGTGCGGTGGAGTCGGGCGTCCACAGGGTGCCGGGGATCTCGCCGAGGGTGAATTCGCGTTCGAGGACGCCGTCGTCGAGGCGCTGCTCGGAAGTGAACCGCGGGGTCGTGTCCATGGTCGTGCCTTTCGGGAGAGCTCAGAACGGCGCTCCCGGACGACCTATCGCCCGACCGTGACCCCGGAGGAGAGCACCCATGTCGTTGATGTGTTCACGGGTACCACCTCCTCGTTCTCTCGCACGGCCACGGGCAAGGTAGCAGCGGCCGTAGTCCTCCGCCACGGGTTTTGTTCGCGGCGGCTCGCCGGTCGGCTCACCCGAGCAGCGCCGCGATCACCACCAGTACCGGCACCGACAGAATCGTCGACAGCAGGATCGAGTCCCGGGCCAGTGCCTCGCCCACGCGATAGCGGCTCGCGTACGTGTACAGGTTCTGCGCACCGGGCAGCGCCGAGGTCACCACGACGTCGAGCAGCGCCGCCCCGTGCAGGCCGAACACGCCCGCCGCCAGCGCCCAGGCGATCGCCGGCTGTCCCACCGACTTCAGGGCGACCGACAGCAGCACCGGCCCCCGCTCGGCACCGCGCGCCGGCATCGCGCTTCCGCGCAGCGAGATGCCGAAGCCGAGCAGTACGGCCGGGACCGCCATGTTGCCGATCAGGGTGAGGGGATCCATCACCGGGCCGGGCAGGTGCACTCCGGACGCGGCCACCGCGACCCCGGCGAGGGAGCCGACCGCGACCGGGTTGCGTACGGGCGTGAGCAGCCGTAGCCACCAGGGATCCTTCTCGCCCCGGTCCGACAGGTCGAGGATCGTGAGGGCGACGGGGCTGACCACGACGAGCTGGAACAGCATCACCGGCGCCACCAGCGAGGCGTTGCCCAGGACGTACACCGAGATCGGGATGCCGAGGTTGCCGGAGTTGACGTAGCCGGAACAGAGCGCGCCGATCGTCGTACGGCCCACTCCCCAGCCGCGGGCCATCCCGACCGCCACGAACACGCCCGCCACCGCCGCCGTGCTCAGCACCGTCACGAGCAGCCAGCTGGAGAAGACCACCGAGAGGTCGGCCCGCGCGAGGGTGGTGAACAGCAGGGCCGGGGACGCCACGTTGAAGGCCAGCCTGGTCAGTACGTCACGGCCGTTCTCGCCGAGGGAGCCGCGCAGGCCGAGCAGATAGCCGACAGCGATGACGACGCCGATGACCGCGAACCCGGTCAACACCCCCTGCACGGCGCCTCCTCGGCGGCTGCGGCGCGCGGGAGGGCGTCGGGTATCCAGGGCGGGGCGGATCCGTGGGGCATACAGCAAACCTAGGCGGTCGCCCCCGATGAATTACGACCGCCCACCCGGTCTACCGATCGTGGACGCCATGACACCCGCTGTACTCGTGCCGAACCGCCCCGTCAGCCGTGACGAGGTGGTGCGGCTCTGCGACGAGGTGCGGCGGCTGCTGGAGGCGACCGGCGCCGGGGTGGTCCTCGTCGCGGTCGAGACCGTGGGGCCCGGGCCGCCGGGGCTCGGCACCGTCGATCTCCTGGCCCGCCTGGAGCTGACCGCACGGCGGGCCGGTGGCCGGATCAGGCTGCGCGGGCCCAGCCCCGGACTACGCGCCCTCCTCGATCTGGTCGGGCTCCGCTTCGAGACGGAGGGGCAGGTCGAAGAGCGGGAACCAGCGCTTGGTGTCCAGGAAGAAGTGGAACCCGGTGAGCCTGCCGTCTGAGATCTCCAGGACCTGCACCGACCAGGGGCTGAAGCCGCCCGCCTCCGGGTCCGGCTTGTACTGGGCGAAGCCCGGCAGGCCGTTCACCTCCACCGGGATCAGACGGGAGCCCTCGCAGGCGGCGCCGATCGTCGTCATGAAGCCCGTGATGTCGTCGTGGCCGGTCAGCCACAGGTCGAACGGCGGCATCGTCATGATGGCGTCCTCGTGCAGCAGCGCCGTCAGGGCCGCCATGTCGTAGCCCTCGAAGGCCGCGACATACCGCTCCAGGAGTTTCTTCTGCTCCTCGTCGAGCGGGTCGGAGACAGCCGCGTCGGCCGCCTTCTCGTCCCGCTCGGCGAGGGTGGCGCGGGCCCGCTGCAGCGCGCTGTTGACGGACGCGACCGAGGTGCCGAGCAGCTCGGCGACCTCGTTGGCCCGCCAGGCCAGCACCTCGCGCAGGATCAGCACCGCCCTTTGTTTGGGCGGCAGTTGCTGCAGGGCGGCCATGAACGCGAGCCGCACCGACTCCTTGGCGACGGCGGCCTCCGCCGGGTCGGCGACCGTCGGCAGCACGCGCGCGTCCGGCATCGGCTCCAGCCAGGTGTTGTCGGGGCGGGGCGACAGCGCGGCCTGCGCGAGCGGGGTGGAGTCGCTGAGGTCGACGGGCCGCGCCCGCTTGTTGCCCGCGGACAGCATGTCCAGGCAGACGTTGGTCGCGATCCGGTACAGCCAGGACCGCAGACTGGAGCGGCCCTCGAACTTGTCGTAACTGCGCCAGGCGCGGACCATCGTGTCCTGCACCGCGTCCTCGGCCTCGAAGGAGGAGCCGAGCATGCGGTAGCAGTACCCGGTCAGCTCGACGCGGTGCTTCTCCAGCCTGATGTCGAGGTCCGTCGTCTTCACAGCGCTGTCACTCATGGTCTCGCCCACCCACCCCTGTGGCCGTTCTTCCCTTACCCCGAAACGTAGCGCAGCCCACTGACAATGGCCCCCGGAGTGGCCGAACGCGCAGCTCAGGAAGGTTTCACTAAGGGGTCGGGCGGATGTGACCGCTCAGGCGGCGGCGAGCCCCCGCTCGACCCGCGCCGCCCGCGACCCGAGCACCGTGATCGTCACGACCCCCAGCACCGCCAGCACGCCCACGCCGACCGTGCCCGCCCAGCCGCCCGCGTGGAACGCCAGCGCGCCGACCGTACTGCCGGTGCTGGACCCGATGTAGTACGCGGACTGGTAGAGGGCGGAGGCCTGGGCGCGCCCGGTGGTGGCCGTCTTGCTGACCGCCGAGGACGCGACCGCGTGCCCCGCGAAGAAGCCGGCCGTGATCAGCACCAGGCCGAGCAGCACCAGGGGCAGCGAGTCGGCGAGGGAGACCAGGAGGCCGGTGGCCGTCGTACCGCCCGCAAGGTAGAGGGCACCCCTGCGCCCCAGCCTGCCCACCAGCCGCCCCGCCGTGGACGCCGACACCGTACCGACCAGGTACACCAGGAAGATCGAGCCGACGATGCCCTGGGGGAGGGAGAAGGGGGCCTCGGTGAGGCGGTAGCCGATCACCGTGTAGACGCCGCCGAAGACCGTCATGAACAGGGCGCCGATCGCGTACAGCCGGCACAGCAGCGGGTTCGCGAGGTGGGCACGGACCGTGCGGGCCAGGACGCGGGGGCGCAGCGAGCCCGGTGTGAAGTGCCGCGGGGCGGGGAGCAGGAGGCGGAAGGCGACCGCGCAGCCGACCGCGATCAGACCGATCACGCCCACGGCGACCCGCCAGCCCCACTCCTGCGCGACCCAGCCGGTGATGACCCGGCCGCTCATCCCGCCGACGCTGTTGCCCGCCACGAACAGGCCGATCGCCGTGACCAGCGCCTTCGGCCGGACCTCCTCCGCGAGATACGCCGTCGCCGACGCGGGCAGCCCGGCCAGCGCGGCACCCTGGAGGAACCGCAGCACCACCAGCGCGCCCAGCGACGGCGCGAACGGCACCAGGACCCCGATGCTCACCGCGACCACCAGCGACGCGGTCATGACCGTACGGCGGCCGAAACGCTCCGACAGCGCGCTCATCGGCAGGACGAACAGCGCGAGTCCGCCGGTCGCCGCCGCCACCGTCCAGCTCGCCGCGCTCGCCGCCACCCCGAACTCGCCGGAGATCAGCGGCAGCAGGGCCTGCGTGGAGTACAGCAGCGCGAAGGTCGCCACACCCGCGAGGAAGAGCGCGAAGCTCATCCGGCGATAACCGGGACCGCCGGGCGTCAGCCGTGAGTCGGAAGCGGAGGTGGTGGTGGGGGCGGGGGTCGTGGCGGCCACGATGGTGGACGCCCCGGTATCGGCGGGAGACATGCTTCGAAGCTACGTACGCTCCCGCTCATCCGTCCAATGCACGGAAACGCCATAATCGTTCCCATGGTGCATCAGTACAGCTCACAGGCTCGCCTGTCACCGTCCGGTGACACAGAAGACATCGTCGCGCTGCTCGCGCCGCGCCTCGCGTACTTCGCGGGTGTCGCCCGCACCGAGCACGTCACCCGGGCCGCGCAGGAGATGCAGGTCCCGCAGTCCACCCTGTCGCGGGCCATGGTCCGCCTCGAACAGGACCTGGGCGTAGACCTGTTCGCCCGCAGAGGCCGAACGGTCTCGCTCACCCCCGCCGGCCGCACCTTCCTCACCTCCGTCGAGCGCGCCCTCGCCGAGATCGGGAAGGCCGCCGACGAGGTCCGCGCCGACGCCGACCCCACCACCGGCAAGGTCGCCTTCGGCTTCCTCCACACCCTCGGCTCGGAGACCGTCCCCGAACTCATCCGCGCCTTCCGCGCCGACCACCCCCGCGTCCGCTTCAGCCTCGTCCAGAACTACGGCGAGGCCATGCTGGAGCGGCTGCGCGCGGGCGAGCTGGACCTGTGCCTCCTGACCGCCCCGACCCTCGACGCCCCCGACGTCGTGGCCCACCGCCTCGACGTCCAGAAACTCCGCCTCGTCGTCCCGGCCGACCACCGCCTGGCCTCCCGCAAGCGGATCCGCCTCGCGGAGGCGGCCGACGAGACCTTCGTGACCCTGGAACCGGGCTACGGCCTCCGGAGCATCACCGACGCCGTCTGCGCGGAGGCCGGCTTCCGCCCGAAGATCGCCTTCGAGGGGGAGGAGGCGGAGACGCTACGGGGCCTGGTGGCGGCGGGGCTGGGAGTGGCCCTGCTCCCGCCACCGGCCGTGCCCCGCCCGGGAGTTGCCGAGCTGACGGTCACCGCCCCGAAGGCCGTACGGGAGATCGGCGTGGCCTGGCTGGACGGCCGCCCGGACACGCCCCCGGTGGCCGCCTTCAAGAAGTTCCTGCTGTCGAGGAGGGGCAACCTGCTGCCCGAGTAGCTCAGTTGTGGTGCCGGACCCGGACGACGAGTTTCCCCGTGGCGCGGTTGTGCTCCATGTCGTCGTGGGCCTGCGGTACGTGCTCCAGGCCGTCGTACACGCGGTCCACGGGGAAGGCCAGTTGGCCGTCGGCGATCGCGTCCAGGATTTCCTGGAAGGTCTCCTGGGGGAGGTCGGAGGCGTCGCCGAAGTAGCCCGCGAGGCGTACGCCCCTGGGCAGGTACTCGTTGGGGGAGAAGTCGCGGACGGTCCACTGGTTGGAGAGGCTGCCGCCGAAGCAGGCCGTGCCGTGGACGCGTACCGCGCGCAGGGTGTCGGGCAGGGTCGGGATGCCGACCAGGTCGAGGGCGGCGTCGACTCCGTCCGGGTACAACTCGCGTACGGCGGGGGCGACTTCGCCGGTGTCGAGGAGCGGGTGGTCGACGCCGTGCTCCTTGAGGGAGGCGAGCCGGTCGGGGCGCCGGGTGGTGGACAACACCGTGGCTCCGTGCCGACGGGCGAGCGCGGCGGCGGCCAGGCCCACCGAGGAGGTGCCGCCGCGGATCAGCACGGTCTGGCCGGGCCGCAGGTCCAGTCCGACGGTGAGGGAGCCATGGGCGGTCTGTACCATCTCCGGCAGGGCACCCAGCACCTCCCAGGGCAACTCGGTCTCGACGGCGATCACTTGAGCCAGCGGCACCGACGTGTACTCGGCATAGCCCCCGTCGTACGTCCGCCCCATGTCCCCCATCATCGCGACGACCTTCTGCCCGCGCACGAGCCCGCTGCCGGCCGGGGCCGCGTCGACGGTACCGACGGCCTCGATGCCCGGTACCCGCGGAAAGGTGACCCCCTCACTCACCCCCAGCCGCAGCTTCAACTCCGACCGATTGAGCCCGAACGCCTCGACCCGAATACGCACCCACCCGTCCCGCTCGGGCGGGAGGGGGAGGACGGCCAACCGCAGGTTTCCGACGGGGCCGGGGGCAGAGAGCTGGACAGCACGCATAGTGGTCGGCGAGGACGTCGTCATGGGCCTGCCTTCTTCCCGGGCGGGGAGGAGAGTCCGGACGGCGGACGTCAACATCCGGCTGCCGGGGCTTCATTCCCGACTCGGCCTGGGGACCGACCGGTTGGCCGCTGGGGCACGTGGTGGCGGCGCGACCGCAGGCCCCGGCTGTCTCAGAGCCCTGGTCGGTCGGCCGCCGTGGCGCGCGCGGGCGGGTCACGGGGTACCTGGGCAGGGAGCGCCTGAAGCCGGCCGCCACCGCATTCCCGACTCGCCCCGAGTGCGGGCCGTTTGGCCGCTCGGCCCGCAGCAGCGGCACGCCTGCATTTCCTACCCGCCACCAGGGTTTTCGCCAGGCGGCCGCCGTGCGTCTCGCTCACTTCCGCAGGGACCGCCCGAAGCCCGCAGCCAGTGGCATCCGCAGGCCCAGCGGTGGCGGAGCCTGGAGCGCGTCCTCCACGGGGCGGGCGAAGGCCCGGCCGAACAGGGCGCCCAGGACGAAGTCCTCGGTCAGGGCGTGTACTTCCTGGCGGTGCTGGTGCAACGAGTGTCCGTCGGAGTGCACTTCGAACCGGCACACGTCTCGGTTGGCCTTCTTGGCGCGGGCCGCCAGGCGGAACGACAGTTCGGGGTCGGTTCGTTCGTCGTTCGTGCCGTGGACGATCAGGACCCGGCGGCCCACCAGTTGCTTCACCGGTTCGGGTGGTGCGGCCACGTCCTGTTCGGGGAGCCAAGGGGCCAGCGCCACCACGGAGTTGACCGCCTCGTGGCCGGCGGAGCGCAGGGCGGCCCGGCCGCCCATGTCGATTCCGGCGAGGCATACGGGCACGTCTCCGTAGCGTCGTACGACCTCGTCCACCGCCCAGGTGGCGTCGTGCGCGAGATACGCCTCGCTGCCGTTCCAGCCGCGTACGCGATAGTGCACGACATGCGCGGCGAGCCCGTCGTCCGCGCCCGCCCGGGACAGCCGGCGCCCCAACGTCCGTACGGAGGCCGTCGCCAGGAGAGGGGACGGCCTGCGGGCGGAGACCTCGTTGCCGCCGGGGAGCAGCAGGACCACACCGCTCACCGAGGTCGGTTCTGGACCGAGCGCTCTCCCCAACCGGGCCGTCCGAACCGGCGTCGCTTGCTGTGCCATGACAGAACAGTGTCAGAAGTGAGCGTGTACGCCATCCTTCCGCGCGGTCACCGTTACGTATCGACGGTTTCGTACAACAGGTGATCTACGCGCGTAGGAGTTAGAGTGCGGAAATGACGAGCCAGAGCACCCCGAACACCCCGACGCCGGACCAGATCCGCCGGGCGCCGAAGGTTCTGCTGCACGACCACCTCGACGGCGGCCTCCGCCCGGGGACGATCGTCGAACTCGCGCGGGACGCCGGGTACACCGGACTCCCCGAGACCGACCCGGACAAACTCGGCGTGTGGTTCGCCGAGGCCGCCGACTCCGGTTCCCTGGAACGGTACTTGGAGACCTTCTCGCACACCGTCGCCGTGATGCAGACCCGGGACGCGCTGATCCGGGTCGCCCGCGAGTGCGCGGAGGACCTCGCCGAGGACGGCGTCGTATACGCCGAGGTGCGGTACGCGCCCGAGCAGCACCTCGACGGCGGGCTCAGCCTCGAAGAGGTCGTCGAGGCCGTCAACGAGGGCTTCCGGCAAGGGGAGTCGCTCGCGAGGGAGAACGGCCGGCGGATCCGCGTCGGGGCGCTGCTCACCGCCATGCGGCACGCCGCCCGCGCCCTGGAGATCGCCGAACTCGCCAACCGCTACCGCGACCTGGGCGTCGTCGGCTTCGACATCGCGGGAGCCGAGGCCGGGTTCCCGCCCACCCGGCACCTCGACGCCTTCGAGTACCTCAAGCGCGAGAACAACCACTTCACCATCCACGCCGGCGAGGCCTTCGGACTGCCGTCCATCTGGCAGGCGCTGCAGTGGTGCGGCGCCGACCGGCTCGGACACGGCGTGCGCATCATCGACGACATCCAGGTCCAGGACGACGGCACGGTCAAGCTCGGCCGGCTCGCCTCCTACGTCCGGGACAAGCGCATCCCGCTGGAACTGTGCCCCAGCTCCAACCTCCAGACCGGCGCCGCCGACTCCTACGCCGAGCACCCCATCGGGCTGCTGCGCCGGCTCCACTTCCGGGCCACGGTCAACACCGACAACCGGCTGATGTCCCACACCAGCATGAGCAGTGAATTCGAGCACCTTGTCGAGGCGTTCGGTTATTCGCTCGACGACATGCAATGGTTCTCCGTCAATGCTATGAAGTCAGCATTCATTCCTTTCGATGAACGACTGGCCATGATCAATGACGTGATCAAGCCCGGATATGCCGAACTCAAATCCGAGTGGCTGTTCCGGCAGACGGCCTCCACCAGCGGTTCTGTGCCCGAAGAGGGCTGACCGGGACTGAGCGGAGGCCAGGGAATGCGGGCGGGTGTTCACAATCCGTCCGCATTTCGATGTTTGCGGCGAACGGCTTCGCGTGTTTACGGTCTTGGACCGCTCACATCCCCGTCATCCCATTCAAGGACGCATTCACCATGAAGCAGTCTGCTGCCAAGACCCTCGGTGTCGCCGCCCTCGGTGCCGCCTTCGCCGCCGCCGGCGCGGGTGCCGCGAGCGCGGCTCCGGCGGTCCCGGACACCACCCAGGTGCTGGGCGCCGTGACCCACACGCTGCCCGCGGAGAACGTCACCAAGGCGCTCCCGGGTGCCGGCGAGGCGCTGAGCCAGGCGCAGCCCGCGCTCGCGGGTGGCCTGTCCGCCGTGCAGCCGGCCGCCGAGAAGGTCCTCTCCGACGGCCCGACCGCGCCCGTCGCCGGACTGCTGGGCGGCCTCCCGCTGTCGCAGACGGGCCTGCCCACGCACGGCCTGCCGCTGAACGGCGTTCCGCTGGGCTGACGCCGGCCGGGCTGACGCCAGTTGGGCTGACGTCCGCTGGGCGAGGCCCGCTGACTGAGGTCCGTTGGGCTGGCGCCCATGGGGCCGAGCCGGCCCCCGAACGCGCCGATGGGGCGCGCCCCCGGACGAGGGGTGCGCCCCATCGGCGTACGTGCGCCGGGCATGGTGGGGGTGGTGGATGGTTCACCAGGCCTCGGTGCGCACCTTGTCCTCGGACGGGAACAGGATCCACAGCGCTATGTAGAGCAGGAACTGCGGCCCGGGCAGCAGGCACGAGAGCAGGAAGATCACCCGCATCGTGGTCGCGGAGGTACCGAAGCGCCGCGCCAGCGCTGCGCACACTCCGCCGATCATGCGGCCTTGGGTGGGGCGGGCAATGGCGGTCATCATGGGCTCCTTCGCGAGCGTCTCTCCGAGGCCTCCCCTGCGGCTGCCTCATCTGACATCAACGCTACGAACCGGAAGCCCGCCCGGCGTCGCTCTACGGTGCGATGCCGACCCTGGGAATCGTCGGGGTCCGTCCCTGAGTCGCTTCCTCCTGGAGGAGGGGCGCGGGGAGGGGGCTCTCGCCCCTGCGGCGGAGCCAGGCGCGGGCGGCGGGGACGATCGCGGCGTGCGCGAGGGCCACGCCCACCGTGTTCATGAGCAGCGAGTCGATGTCCACGACCTGGCCCGGCACGCCGGTCTGCAGCAGTTCGATGCCCAGGGAGATCAGGGCGCCGGCGGCGACCGTACGGATCAGGGACGCGAGCGGCGAGACATGCAGCCGGCCGCTCACCATGGGGAGCAGGATGCCGAGCGGGGCCAGCAGCGCGAGGCCCTCACCGATCCGCTTGGTCGCCTCGGGCCAGCCCAGTGTCAGATCGGCGCGGATGCTGGCCAGTGGGTGCAGGTTCGGCGGCATCACCCAGGGGACGTCCCGGGGGCGCAGCGTGACCCAGGCGACGAGCACGAGATGTGCGACGAGGAGGACACCTCCTGTCACACGGACGCGAATCGCGGCACTGCCGCCGATGGAGCCTTGACGCTGCACGCCCCACTAGACGCCCCCTCCGGCACGATCGGTTCCGGGTAGGGCCCAAGCACCGGGCTGAGGCTTCCGCCACACCCCTCTTTTCCGGCTCGTTCACCTCCGGGCTGCCTTCGGCCGGGGTCAGGAGTACGACCGTGCTCCGCAGGCGCATTGTTGGCTCATGCCAAAGGGGCGGACACGCGCGGTCGTCGGTTACGCCGCGCTCGCACTGCTGTGCGTGACGGCGACGGGATGGGCCGTGTTCACCGGCATCGCGAAGCTGAACCTGGCGGGGAACGCTGTGGCGGTCCGGCTCGGGGAGTGCCACCAGAAGGAGGGCGGGAAGGGCTCCTGCACCGTGTGCAGTGGCCTGGTACAGAACACTGCGAACGCACGCACCGTAGAGGTTTCGTACGACGGCCACGTGGGCGAGATCGTCGGAGAGTTCCGCCGGGTGAGGCAACCAACCGCTTCCCACGGAGCCTTGTGAGCGGTCGACGGCGAGCTGATCGCGGTTCGCGGTCCGTTCCGGGCCACGGCGGCCTGTGACAGGGTCGGCGATGTGGACTGCGTCTTCTGCCGGCTCATCGACGAAGGCACCGCACGCTGGGTGGCCCGTGAGGCCGAAGCCTGCGCCTTCACGCCGTTGAACCCGCTCGCGCCGGGGCACACGTTGGTCGTCCCCACCCGCCACTTCACGGACGTGTTCGAGTGCCCGCCCGATGTCCTGGCGGCGTCGATGGCGCTGGTCCAACGTGTGGCGGCGGCCATGCGCACCGCCCTGGACGCGTCGGGCGTCAACATCCTGAGCGCGAGCGGACCGGGGTCGGAACAGTCCGTTCCGCACCTGCACCTCCACGTCGTTCCCCGGTGGGTGGACGACGGGATCTCGACGTGGCCGACCGGACGGTCCCGCCGCAGCCTCCCCGGCGACCCCGGCGCGCGACTGGCCGCCGCACTCAACCGTGACCACGAGCAGCGGCAGTACGGAGGTTGAGCCAGAGCCCGTTCCCTGAGCTCCCCAAGCTCCCTGAGCCGGACCGTGCCCGTCCGCCGTATCCGCCCGGGCCATCGCGTCGGCGCGACAGGTCCCCCCGTCGTCCACGAGACGGCCGGCCTCGGGCTGATCGCCCGGAGAGATCCCAAGTGCCTTACGGCCCGCGGCAGTTCGCCGGCAACCGGCGCGGGGGCGGATGGCACAGGGCGAGATCCCGATCAGGCGCTCCGTACGCCCTCGGCGCCGGCGCCCCCGCGTCGGCGGCTCCCGCGTGGGCCCACCCGCCCCGTCAGCCCCCCGTCACCTCGGTGGAGGGCGGTGCCTTGGTGCCGGGGGCGGAGCGGACGTCGTCCGTGCATTCGTAGCGGCGCAGCGGGGAGTCGCCCGGACCGCCGAGGATGACGGAGCCGTCGCCCTCGGCCGCGGCCGAGTCGGAGAACGTGCAGACGATCTGCGCGAGCGCGTACGACGTCAGGTCGGCCGGTGAATTGCTCAGCCGCAACGCGTCCTTGGGGTCCTTGGCGCGCGGCCCGCTGACCGTCATGCCGCCCCGCACGTCGGTCGTGTACCGGGCGTCCTTCTCGCCCGGCGACGGCGACTGCGCGAGCTGGTCCAGCAGCCCCTGCGCCACGATCACGCGGCGCTGCACGTCCGCGGTGCCGTCCGGCACCTGTACGGTCCGGTCGACGGTCACCAGCGACGACCCGCACAGCAGGAACACCTGCACGGGCACTCCGCGCGCGGCCTGCGTCGACACGTCCGGCTCGGTGAGCGTGCAGGGCACCATCGAGGGCGCGGGCCCGAAGTCGGTCGGCACCTCCGTGGCCCGGATCCCGCACCCGGCGAGCAGCAGTGCGAGCAGCGGAAGGGCCATCAACCGGCGTGCGGACACGGCCCGTTCGCCGACGGGAGCCGTCAATCGGCGTGCCTTCATGAGGGGTTCCCCTTCGAGCTGTCCCCTTCGCCCTCGCCCTTGTCGGTCTCCTCCGTGAGGACGGAGGCGTCCCTCGGCAGCCGCAGGGTGAACACCGCGCCGCCGTCGGGGGAGTTGGCGGCGCTGATGTCGCCGCCGTGGATGTGGGCGTTCTCCAGGGCGATGGAGAGGCCGAGGCCACTGCCCTCGGAGCGGGGGCGGGAGGCGCTCGCCTTGTAGAAGCGGTCGAAGACGTGCGGGAGGACGTCCTCGGGGATGCCGGGGCCGTGGTCGCGGACCGCGATGACGAGGTCGTCGTCCTCCAGTCGGACCGAGACCCGGACCGGCGAGCCGCCGTGCTTGAGGGCGTTGCCGATGAGGTTGGCGAGGATGACGTCGAGGCGGCGCGGGTCGAGCCGGGAGTGGATGCCGCGCTCGGCGTCGAGGTCGACGGCGTCCAGCCAGGCGCGGGCGTCGATGCAGGCGGTGATCTGGTCGGCGATGTCGACGTCGTCGAGGACGAGCCGGGCGGTGCCCGCGTCGAAGCGGGTGACCTCCATCAGGTTCTCGACGAGGTCGCCGAGCCGCTTGGTCTCGCTGACGACGAGCCGTACGGCGGGCTCGATCATCGGGTCCACGCTGCCGGTCTCGGCGTCGAGTTCCTCCTCCAGGACCTCCACCACGGCGGTGATGGCGGTGAGGGGAGTCCGCAGCTCGTGGGACATGTCGGCGACGAAACGGCGCGAGGCGTCGTCCCGGGCGGCCATGTCGGCGACCCGCTTCTCCAGCGCCTCGGCGGTCTGGTTGAACGTCCGTGACAGTTCGGCGAGTTCGTCGGTCCCGGACACGCGCAGCCGGGTGTCGAGCTTGCCCTCGCCCAGTCGGCGCGCCGCGATGCCGAGCCGGTGCACGGGCTTGAGGACGGTCGTCGCGGCGGCCTGCGCGAGCAGCGCGGAGCCGATCAGCGCGAGTCCGGTGGCGATCCCGAGCGACCAGGCGAGGGAGTTGAGGTCCTTCGCCTCCGGCTCAAGCGACTTGAGCATGTAGCCAGTTGGCCCGCCGCCGATCATCCGGGTGCCGGCCACCAGGAACGGTGTGCCGTGCTCGGTGACCCGCTGCCAGTACAGGTGGTACGGCTCCTTGTTGCCGTCGGTCACCGACTGCTGCTTGTTCACCGCCGTGCGCAGCGACTTGGGCACGTCCTCCAGTGAAAACCCGTTCAGGCCGCCGGAGTTGCCGTAGACCGTCTTGGTGTCGGAGTCCTCGGCGACCAGCAGCACGCTGAAGCGCTGGCTGCTGTTGGCCATCTGGCCGGCGGTGCGCATGAGTTCGTCCTGCGTGGGGTGCACGGGCAGGGTGCCGGCGTGGTTCTGCATCTCCTGGCGGAAGTCGCGCAGTACCGCGTCCTGGGCGCGGGTGAGGACGGCCTCGCGGTTGAGCCAGTAGGCGATGCCGGACGCGGACACGGCGGCGGTCAGCGCGACCAGGCCGAACACGACCACCAGCCGCAGGCGCAGGCTGGTGAACCGCAGCCGCCACAGAACTCCCTTACGACCCGGGCGCCAGCCGCGGATCCCCCCTGGTGCGTCGGTCACTGAGGCGAGTCCAGGCGGTAACCGACGCCGCGCACGGTACGGATGAGCGTCGGGGACGAGGGCACGTCCTCGACCTTGGCGCGCAGCCGCTGGACACACGCGTCCACCAGCCGCGAGTCACCGAGGTAGTCGTGCTCCCACA
This sequence comes from Streptomyces sp. NPDC001100, assembly GCF_053598575.1. Classification (NCBI taxonomy): domain Bacteria; kingdom Bacillati; phylum Actinomycetota; class Actinomycetes; order Kitasatosporales; family Streptomycetaceae; genus Streptomyces; species Streptomyces sp. NPDC001100. The sequence goes on along the minus strand of NZ_JBSFKO010000002.1, from coordinate 181,185 downwards.
CCAGGCGCAGCAACTGCTGCCGGGACAGGGCCTGTCCGGGCCGCCGGCTCAGTTCGAGCAGCAACCGCAGCTCGGTGGGCGTGAGTTGGAGGTCCTCGCCGTTCTTCGTGACGGTCATCGCGGCCCGGTCGATGACCAGCGAACCGAACGACGCCGCGTCGTTGGCCTCTCGCTCCCCGCGCCGCAGCACGGCCCGGATACGGGCGTCCAGCACCCGCCCCTGCACGGGTTTGACCACGTAGTCGTCGGCACCGGACTCCAGGCCGACGACGATGTCGATGTCGTCGCTGCGCGCGGTGAGCAGAATGATCGGCAGCTGGTCCGTGCGCCGGATGCGCCGGCACACCTCGAAACCGTCGATGCCGGGCAGCATCACATCCAGCACGATCAGGTCCGGCCGCTGCTCACGCAGCAGCTTCAGACCGTCCTCGCCGCTGGCAGCGGTGGCTACCCGGTGTCCCTGGCGCGTCAGCGAGAGCTCCAGGGCCGTCCGGATGGCGTCGTCGTCCTCGATCAGCAACAGGGAAGGCACGGGGCTCATTCTGGCCCATGCGGGGGCGGTGTTTCGACACCTGTACGGGTACGCGCCCTTAGCGCTCCTATCTGTGACCGGACTGTCCGTTTTCTGAGGACGGCCGCAGAGGGGACCCCTGTGACAGGTCTGTGACAGTCGGCGGACACGTCCATGAAGTGACCCCGGCAGGATTTTCGTCACAGGCAAGGGACCACGAGGAACCGAGCCGGAAGATCCGAACACCGGGCAAGTCCACTACGGGGGGCGCGAGATGAGCACGCTGCACAGCACCAGCAACAACGCAGTCATCACGCGTCTGCACGACGTCACCCGGGGTTCCGAGAAGTCCGGTGCCGTGAGCGGGCGGGGGTGCGTTCGCGGTGCCGGGCGTCAGCACACCGGTTACATGACGGTGGTTGACGCGCACACGGGGGAAGCGCACGGGGGAAGCGGGTACAGGGAGGACACGGGGGAGCGTCGTTCGCTGTCGGAGGCGGAGTTCACCGCCTACGTCCAGGAGCGCCGCGCCTCCCTGTACGCGACCGCCTACCACCTGACCGGCGACCGCTTCGAGGCCGAGGACCTGCTGCAGAGCGCGCTGTTCTCGACGTACAAGGCATGGGACCGGATCAGCGACAAGGCCGCGGTCGGGGGCTACCTCCGCCGCACCATGACGAACCTGCACATCAGCGCGTGGCGCCGCCGCAAGCTGAACGAGTACCCGACCGAGGAACTGCCGGAGACGCCCGGCGACACGGACGCGATGCGCGGCACCGAACTGCGCGCGGTCCTGTGGCAGGCGCTGGCCCGGCTGCCCGAACTCCAGCGCACCATGCTGGTCCTTCGTTACTACGAGGGCCGCACGGACCCGGAGATCGCGGAGATCCTCGACATCAGTGTCGGCACGGTGAAGTCCAGCATCTGGCGGTCGCTCCGCCGCATGCGCGAGGACGAGGTCCTCAGCTTCGGCCGTGACGAGGAGGACGCCTTCGGGGAGCTCGTCGCCTGAGGGTTGGGGGGGAAGCAGGGAACGGGGGAGCACGAAGGGACCACGGGGGATCGGCGCTGGGGGGCGCCGACGGGGTCCTGGGGGGGGTCACGGGGGAAGTACCACGGGGGAACAGGAAGAGCGGGACTGGAGGGCCGGGGGGTCCGTCCAGTCCCGCTTTCTCTTGTCTACGAGGGGGAGGGCGCCGGAGTCGACTGTGCCGGACGCCGTCCGACCGCCGCCGCGGCCAGCCTGCCCAGCGCCTCGTCCTTGTCGCACGCGTACGCGCCGAGCGTCGTCTGCCGCGCCACGATCGAGCGCTCCAGCCGCATCAGCCGCCAGCCGCGTCGCAGCAGGAACGGCACGGACTTACGGCCCTCCCGCAGATCCCGCAGGAAGCGGCGCCGGAAGGTCCGCACAGGTCCGCGGCTCAGGCACAGCGCGTCGGCGAGGACGCCCAGCTCCCGGCAGCGGGTGATGACTTCGGCGGCGAAGATTCCCTCCGCTATGAACAGCGGCGTCCGGCCCACATCGACCGCCTCCGTGCCCGTACGGGCGCTGAGCGAGATGTCGTAGACCGGCACATCCGTACGACCCGTGCGGCACAGTTCGACGATCGCGGCGACCGCGACCTCCGCGTCCCAGGAGTCGGGGTGGTCCCAGTCGATGTCCGAACTCCCCGCCACCAGTGGCAGCGTCGGGTCGTCGCCCTCCTTGTAGAAGTCGTCGAGCCGCAGCACGGGAAGACCGGAGCGGGCCGAGACGAGGGACTTGCCGGAACCCGAGGGGCCGCACAGCAGCACGACGCGGGCCGGTGACGGGGAAAGGATGCTCACGGGACACCAGTTTGACGTATTCCGTACGTCCTGCCGACCCCGCGGGTCGGCATTGGAACGCGCATCACACGTCAACTACCCTTCGTGCTGACCTGATTACCCTGCGCACCAGAAGGTGGCACCAGCAATGGCACGACACACGTCCTCCCAGCACCCGAACGCCCAGCGCGCCCTGGTCGCCCTCGCGACCGCCGGAGTCGCCCTGGGCGCGGGCGCGGCGACGGCCGCCGCGGACACCGCGCCGGTCGTCGACGTGATGCGGACGCGGCCCACCTCGCTGGGCAAGATCGACCCCGCGGCGGGGCTGGGCGCGCTCACCGGCACGGTCGGGTATGTCACCGGGCCCGTTGCCGGGCTCAAGCCCAACCCGCTTGCGGGGACGGGTGTCGACCCGCTCGACAACGGGATCGCGACCCAGCTCGCCGACTTTCAGCCGTTGGCCTCGCAGGCGTTGACGGGGCCGGTTGCGGAGGCTCAGTCGATCGGGAGCATGCCGGTGGTCGGGCAGGTGACGGGTTTGCTGGGGGGCTGAGCGATTGCGGGGGAGGGGCGGGGAGCTGCGGTCTCGTTGCCGGGTGCGCGTTCGTTGTGGCTGGTCGCGCAGTTCCCCGCGCCCCTGAGGCGTGGCCTTCGGCCTGCCTCCTAGTACGAGGAGCCGCTTGCTCCCAGAGAACCCGTGGGGTGCCAGACCGTCTTCGTCTCCAGGAAGGCTGTCAGGCGGTCGATGCCGGGAGTCTCCGTGTAATCCACAGGCTGTGGACGGAGAACTCGCTTCAGGTTGTCGGCCGCCGCGATCTCCAGTTCCTTCGCCAGTACGTCGTCGGCGCCCGCGAGGTCGATCGCGTTGACGTCCTGGTGGGCGGCGAGGGGGGCCGCGATCTCCGCCGTCTTTCCGGAGAGGACGTTGACGACTCCGCCGGGCAGGTCGGAGGTGGCAAGGACCTCGCCCAACGACAGTGCGGGGAGCGGGGACTTCTCGCTCGCGATGACGATCGCCGTGTTGCCGGTCGCGATCACCGGGGCCACGACCGAGATCAGTCCGAGGAACGACGACTCCTGGGGGGCCAGGACGGTGACCACTCCCGTCGGCTCGGGCGAGGACAGGTTGAAGTACGGGCCCGCGACCGGGTTCGCGCCGCCGACCACCTGGGCGATCTTGTCGGTCCAGCCCGCGTACCAGACCCAGCGGTCGATCGCCGCGTCCACGACCACGGACGCCTTCGACTTCGACAGGCCCTCCGCGTCGGCGACTTCACGGACGAACTGGTCCTTGCGGCCCTCCAGCATCTCGGCGATGCGGTAGAGGATCTGGCCCCGGTTGTACGCCGTCGCGCCGGACCAGCCGCCGAACGCCCTGCGGGCCGCCACGACCGCGTCCCGGGCGTCCTTACGGCTCCCCTTGGGGGCGTTGGCCAGCCACTTGCCCTTGGAGTCGGTCACTTCGTACACCCGGCCGCTCTCGCTACGGGGGAACTTGCCCCCGACGTACAGCTTGTAGGTCTTGAACACACTGAGACGGTCAGACATCGAGGTACGCCTCCAGGCCGTGGCGACCGCCCTCGCGGCCGAAGCCCGACTCCTTGTAGCCGCCGAACGGCGAGGTCGGGTCGAACTTGTTGAACGTGTTGGACCAGATGACGCCGGCCCGGAGCTTGCTCGCCACCGCGAGGATGCGGGAACCCTTCTCCGTCCAGATGCCGGCGGAGAGGCCGTACTGGCTGTTGTTGGCCTTCGCGACCGCCTCCTCGGGCGTGCGGAAGGTCAGGACGGACAGCACCGGGCCGAAGATCTCGTCGCGGGCGATGGTGTGCGCCTGGGTGACGTTCGTGAAGAGCGTCGGGGCGAACCAGTAGCCGGAGGACGGGAGTTCACAGGCCGGGGACCAGCGCTCGGCGCCCTCCGCCTCGCCCTGTTCGACGAGGGTGGTGATGCGGGAGAGCTGCTCGGCGGAGTTGATCGCGCCGATGTCCGTGTTCTTGTCGAGCGGGTCGCCGAGGCGGAGGGTGGAGAGCCTGCGCTTCAGGGAGTCCAACAGCTCGTCCTGGATGGACTCCTGGACGAGGAGGCGGCTGCCCGCGCAGCAAACCTGGCCCTGGTTGAAGAAGATGCCGGTGACGATCCCCTCCACCGCCTGGTCGATGGGGGCGTCGTCGAAGACGATGTTCGCGCCCTTGCCGCCGAGTTCGAGGGTGACCTTCTTGTTCGTGCCGGCCACCTGACGGGCGATCGCCTTGCCGACCGCCGTGGAACCGGTGAACGCGACCTTGTTCACGTCCGGGTGCGCGACGAGCGCGGCACCCGAATCGCCGTATCCCGGAAGGATGTTGACGACACCCTTGGGCAGGCCCGCCTGCCGGCAGATGTCCGCGAAGAACAACGCGCTCAACGGTGTCGTCTCGGCGGGCTTCAGGACGACCGTGTTGCCGGTCGCCAGCGCCGGGGCGATCTTCCAGGCCAGCATCAGGAGCGGGAAGTTCCAGGGGATGACCTGGCCCGCGACACCCAGCGGCCGGGGGTTCGCGCCGAAGCCGGCGTGGTCCAGCTTGTCGGCCCAGCCCGCGTAGTAGAAGAAGTGCGCGGCGACCAGGGGGAGGTCGGCGTCCCTCGTCTCCTTGATGGGCTTGCCGTTGTCCAGGGTCTCCAGGACGGCCAGTTCGCGGCTGCGCTCCTGGATGATCCGGGCGATGCGGAACAGGTACTTGGCGCGCTCGGAGCCGGGCAGCGCCGACCACTTCTCGAAGGCCTTGCGGGCGGCCCGCACCGCGCGGTCGACGTCGGCCTCGCCCGCCTGGGCGATCTCGGAGAGGACCTCTTCGGTGGACGGGGACACGGTCTTGAAGACCTTGCCGTCGGCCGCCTCGGTGAACTCGCCGTCGATGAACAGGCCGTAGGAGGGCGCGATGTCGACGACCGAGCGGGACTCGGGCGCCGGAGCGTAGTCAAAGAGAGCCATGTGGATCAGTCCACCGTCACGTAGTCGGGGCCGGAGTAGCGGCCGGTGGCCAGCTTCTGGCGCTGCATCAGCAGGTCGTTCAGGAGCGAGGACGCGCCGAAGCGGAACCAGTGGTTGTCGAGCCAGTCCTCGCCCGCCGTCTCGTTGACGACGACCAGGAACTTGACGGCGTCCTTGGAGGTACGGATACCGCCCGCGGGCTTCACCCCGACCTGGATGCCGGTCTGGGCGCGGAAGTCGCGCACCGCCTCCAGCATCAACAGGGTGTTCGCGGGCGTGGCGTTGACGGCGACCTTGCCCGTCGACGTCTTGATGAAGTCCGCACCGGCCAGCATGCCGAGCCAGCTCGCGCGGCGGATGTTGTCGTACGTCGACAGCTCGCCGGTCTCGAAGATGACCTTCAGGCGGGCGGCGCCCGAGGCCTCCTTCACGGCGACGATCTCGTCGTACACCTTCATGTAGTGGCCCGCGAGGAACGCCCCGCGGTCGATGACCATGTCGATCTCGTCGGCGCCCGCGGCGACCGCGTCGCGCACGTCGGCCAGCTTCACGGGAAGCGCGGCACGGCCGGCCGGGAAGGCGGTGGCGACGGAGGCGACCTTCACGGAGGAACCTGCGACGGCCTCCTTGGCGACGGCCACCATGTCGGGATAGACGCAGACGGCCGCGGTGGAGGGGCTCGTCCGGTCGGTCGGGTCGGGGCGGACCGCCTTGGCGCCGAGCGCCCGGACCTTGCCGGGGGTGTCCGCGCCTTCGAGTGTCGTCAGGTCGACCATCGAGATGGCGAGGTCGATGGCGTACGCCTTCGCGGTGGTCTTGATGGAACGGGTCCCGAGCGAGGCGGCGCGCGCCTCCAGGCCGACCGCGTCGACGCCGGGCAGCCCGTGGAGGAAACGGCGCAGCGTGCTGTCGGACGCGGTGACGTCACCGAGAGCGTGTGCTGTGGGTGCAGTGGTGGGCATGGTCACCAGACGAGCATATCTACGCGCGTAGCGGCTGTATACCCCGAGGGGAGATCCGCGCCCCAAAGGGGCGCGGGGCTGTTTCGATATGCGGCTCCGCCGGGTGGACGCGAGCAACCACAACGCACCCGCGGTCGCGAACGCACAGGTCCCCAACGGCGACAAGGCGAACGGCTGAGGCACAATCGGCACCATGACGACCCCGCACCACGAGCCCCCCGCACCGCAGCCCCCGGACCGTGTCTACAGGTCCTCCATGGGCATCGCAGGCGGCGTACTCCTGCTCGCCATCGGGCTCTGGCTGGGCATCGACGCCCTCGTGCGGGGAAACGGCCGCACGCCGTGGCTCGCGCTCGCGGGGCTGATTCTCGTCGTGCCGCTGGTGGTCGCCTTCACATTCCGCCCGGCGGTATACGCCAACGACGACCGGCTGCGCGTGCGCAACCCGTTCCGGCTGGTCGTGGTGCCGTGGGGCGAGGTGGCCGCGCTGCGGTCGGGGCTCTCGAACGAGGTCATCGCCAAGTCCGGTACCAAGTTCCAGCTGTGGGCGATCCCGGTCTCGCTGCGCAGCCGCAAGCGGGCGGCGCGCCGCGAGGCGCGGTCCAAGGCGGAGGCGGGCGGCCAGGCCGGCCGGGGCGGCAGGGCCGGGGGCTTCGGCGGCGGGTTCGGCGGGTTCGGGGGCTTCGGCGGAGGCCTGGGCGGCGGGTCCGCGGCCGGTGAGGCCACGCGCGCGGAGTCCGACCAGATCATGAGCGACCTGAACGAGCTGCTGGAGAACCGCGAGCAGGCCGAGTCGGCGCAGGGCCAGGTCACGGTGCGCTGGGCGTACGAGGTGATCGCCCCGGCGCTCGCCGGTGCCGTCGTACTGGCGATCCTGCTGGCCACGGGCTGACCGGACCGCCGCCCGCTCTCACAGCTTTCCGGGTCATCATGCGACCCGAACTCGGCCGCGACGGCGGTCCCCCACCCGGAGGCGAAGCCGAGCCACGCCGACCACGCCCGTGGTCCGAGTCTCTGGGACGTCATGATCACGAACCTCCGGGAGCCGCTGCGGCTGCCCGCCTCCGCGATACCCGACGGCGCCGTGAGCTGGCGCGGCGAGCAGGTGCGCCGGTGGACGCGGGCGCTGCCGCCGCGCCGGATGTCGGTGCGGTTGCGGCTGGTCCATGTGAAGCTCGCGGTGCTGTGCGGCTGGCTGGCCGCGGCGGCGCTGCTGTACTACGGCGGTCTGCCGCCGTATCTGGCGGCGGTGCTGCCGCTCCAGGTGATCTGGGTGCTGTGGCGCCCCGAGATCGTCCGGTACTCGGCGGCGGCCCTGTTCGTCGCGGTGGTCGCGTACGCGTCGTGGCCGCCGCACGCGTCCTGGTGGGTGCTCGGCGGTGTCGTCCTGCCGGCGCTGGCGCTCTCCGTGCCGCCCGCCGAATACCGGAGCCGCGCGAGTGTCCGGCAACGGGAGGCGGCCCTCGCCGCGTCCGAGGGCGTCACGGCCCGCCTCCCCGACGCCGACCGGCCGGTCCGCCGCGGCGGGTTCCTCACCTGCGCCGGAGCGTTCCTGGTCGTACCCGGCGCCGTACTGACCGCCCTGGCGCCCCTCGCCCCCCACGCCGAGGACCAGCGGGCCGCCACGATGACCGGCGTCCACGTGGTCGGACTCGGCCTCACCGTCCTGCTGTCCGGCGCGCTGGGCAGGCGGCGGGCCCGCGCGCTCCGGGAGGCTCCGGCCCCCGTCCTGCGCGTGCTGATCCGGGAGACCACATTCGGCGACGCGGAGGTCCTCGCCGCCGACGACAGGGCCGCGCTACGGCCCCTGTTCCGGGTCGCGCTCTCGGACCCGGACAACAGAGCCGACCGTACGGCCACCGCCGACCGCACCGGTCCCGCCGGCGAGATCCCTGAGGACCCGCAGACGCTTGAGGACTCCGAGGACCCCGAGGACCCCGAGGACATCGACGGCCTCCTCGACACCCTCGACGACGCCCTCACCGACGGTCCGGCCGCCCGGCGTTCCGGCCCCGTCCGTGAGGCCGTCCTCTACGGCACCCCCTACGACGGGGCCGAGATCCTCGTCGTCAGCGCTCCCGCCAAGCCGGGCGGGGCGCCGCGAACGCAGTGGTCGACCGGTCCCGTACGGCCGCTGTCGGGGGCCGAGGTGCGGCGGTGGCTCGTGCGGGAGAAGCGGGCGGCCGTCCGGGCGGCCCGGAGCGACGCGCGGCACGCGGAGCTGGTCGCGGCCGTGACGGCGCGGAGCGCGGAGCCCGTGCCGGTGCGGCACTGGCGGGCGGGCCCGGTGGACTGGCTGGCGGCCTTCCTGATGGCGCAGTGCGCCGGCTGGCTGTACTGGATCGCGACCGACGAGAGCCTCTGGCACCGCTGCCTGCTGATCCTGTTGGGGATGAGGGGCGCCACCCGGATCCCGGTGAAACTGTCCTGGCGCATCACCGCCGACCGCACCGGCATCTGGCTGAACGGTCTGCGCCGCCCGCGCCACATCCCCTGGAAGGACCTCCGCTCGGCCCGCCGCGAGGGGTTCGACCTGAAGCTCCGCCGACGCGGCGGCGACACGTGGGTGGTCGCCGCCCCGCACTCGGCCCGGCTGCAACGCAGGCGGGGCCTGATCCACCCCTACGACGCCCTGGCCGCCGAACTCTCCGCGATGATCGCCGACCCCGCCCTGCGGCCCACCGGCGAGAGCGGGGAGGAGGAGCGCGGACGCCCGCTGTGGCCGTATGCCGCGCTGCTCGCGGTCGTGTGGGTGGTGCTGATGGCGGTCCGTCAGGGCTGGCTGTAGGTCCTGCGGCGCGGCAGAACGGAAGACGGGGTGTCCCGGGAGGGACACCCCGTCCGGCTGCGATGAGGCCGGGCCGCGGGTGACGGCTCAGATACCGGCCGCCGCCGACAGGTCCCGCTTGATCGTGGCGAGGGTCTCGGCCGCCCGTGCGCGGGCCGCCGGGAGGTCGGCGTGCGCGGCCACGGGGACCACGACCTCCAGATAGCACTTCAGTTTGGGCTCGGTGCCGCTGGGCCGGACGATGACGCGGGCACCGTCGAGCGTGTAGCGCAGGCCGTCCGTGGGCGGGAGCTTGTCGGTGCCCTCGGTGAGGTCCTCGGCCTTGGTGACGGCCAGCCCGGCCAGCTCGGTCGGCGGCTGCTCGCGCAACCGCCGCATGGCGTCCGCGATGACGGTCACGTCCTCGACGCGCACCGAGAGTTGGTCGGTGGCGTGCAGACCGTGTGCCACGGCGAGATCGTCGAGGAGGTCCAGCAGATCGCGGTCCTCCTCCTTCAACTCGGAGGCCAGCTCGGTGATGAGCAGGGCGGCGGTGATGCCGTCCTTGTCGCGCACACCGTCCGGGTCCACGCAGTAGCCGAGGGCCTCCTCGTAGCCGTAGCGAAGTCCCTCCACCCGGGCGATCCACTTGAAGCCGGTGAGGGTCTCCTCGTAGGGCAGGCCCGCCTTCTCGGCGATACGGCCGAGGAGGGACGAGGAGACGATCGACTCGGCGAAGGTGCCCCGGGCGCCGCGCCGCACGAGGTGCGCGGCGAGCAGCGAGCCGACCTCGTCGCCGCGGAGCATGCGCCAACCGCCGCCCTGGGTACCGTCCTTGACGGCCACGGCGCAGCGGTCGGCGTCGGGGTCGTTGGCGACGATCAGGTCGGGGTCCGTGGCGCGGGCCCGGGCGAAGGCGAGGTCCATCGCGCCCGGCTCCTCCGGGTTGGGGAACGCGACGGTGGGGAAGTCCGGGTCGGGCTCGGCCTGTTCGGCGACGAGCACCGGCTCGGGGAAGCCGGCGCGGGCGAACGCGGCCAGCAGGACGTCCTTGCCGACGCCGTGCATCGCCGTGTAGACGGTACGGGCGGTGCGGGGGGAGCCGGGGGAGAGGACGGCGTCGGTGCGGGCGAGGTAGGCGTCGAGGACGCTGTCGTCGAGGGTTTCCCAGCCGTCCGTGGGGCGGGGTACGTCGTGCAGCGAGCGGATCGCGTCGATCTCGGCGGCGATGTCCGCGTCGGCCGGGGGCACGATCTGGGAGCCGTCGCCGAGGTAGACCTTGTAGCCGTTGTCCCGGGGCGGGTTGTGGCTGGCGGTGACCTCCACGCCCGCGATCGCGCCCAAGTGCCTTATGGCGAAGGCGAGTACGGGGGTGGGGAGCGGCCGGGGCAGCACGGCGGCCCGCAGCCCCGCGCCGGTCATCACGGCGGCGGTGTCGCGGGCGAAGTCCGCGGACTTGTGCCGGGCGTCGTAGCCGATGACGACGACTCCGTCGGTGTGGCCGTTCCGCTTGAGGTACGCGGCGAGGCCGGCGGCGGCGCGGATGACGACGGCGCGGTTCATCCGCATGGGTCCGGCACCGAGTTCGCCGCGGAGGCCGGCGGTGCCGAACTGGAGGGTGCCGCCGAAGCGCTCCGCGAGTTCCGTGACGTCCCCGGCGTCGATGAGCTTCCCCAGCTCCTCGCGGGTGTCCGCGTCGGGGTCCTCGGCGAGCCAGGTCTTGGCCCGCGCGATGAGATCGTCGTCGTGCACGTCAGGTCAACCTCTCGTGATGTTTGCGGGTTCGGTTCCCGGGCGTCCAGGGGGACGGAGCCCCCTGGGGCGGTGCCTACAGCCGGCCGAGCACCTGGGCCAACAGTGCCCCCATTTGCGTAGCGGAGTCCCGGCCCGCCTGCAGAACCTCCTCGTGGTTCAGCGGTTCCCCCGTCATCCCCGCGGCGAGGTTCGTCACCAGGGAGATACCCAGCACCTCCGCACCGGCCTCCCGCGCCGCGATCGCTTCCAGCACCGTCGACATGCCCACCAGGTCCGCCCCGATCACCCGGGCCATGCGGATCTCGGCGGGAGTCTCGTAGTGCGGGCCGGGGAACTGGGCGTAGACACCCTCCTCCAGACCGGGGTCGATCTCCTTGCAGAGCGCTCGCAGCCGGGGCGAGTACAGATCCGTCAGGTCGACGAAGTTCGCGCCGATGATCGGGGAGGCGGCCGTGAGGTTGATGTGGTCGCTGATCAGCACGGGCTGCCCGGGCCGCATACCCTCGCGGAGCCCCCCGCAGCCGTTGGTCAGGACGATGGTCTTGCAGCCGGCGGCGACGGCGGTACGGACGCCGTGCGCGACGGCGGCGACACCGCGGCCCTCGTAGTAGTGGGTGCGGCCGAGGAAGACCAGCGCGCGCTTGTCACCGATCGCGTACGAACGGACCCGGCCACCGTGGCCCTCGACGGCCGGCGGCGGGAATCCGGGCAGCTCGGTGACGGGGAAGTCGGCCTCGGGCACGCCGAGCGCGTCGACGGCCGGCCCCCAGCCGGAGCCCATCACAAGAGCGACGTCGTGGGTCTCGGCGCCCGTCAGTTCGCGCAGGCGCGTGGCGGCGGCGTCAGCGGCGGCGTGGGGGTCGCCCTGGATGTCGTCCGGAAGAAGAGATGCGTTCACGCGGTTGAGGGTAGCCGGTCTGGGCCTACGCGCGTAGATGACAGAGCTCACGGGATTGCGATCGTTGTCTTGTCGTTTCCAACGAGCTCCGTGACGGACGTGGTGTGTGGGAAGTGCCCAGCAGGTCCCGGGGAATCCTCAGCAGGGCCGCTTCCGCAGCTCCATCACATAGTCGTGCGGCGCCCCGGCGGATTCGGCCGCGTCGGCGAGCTCGCCGAGGTAGCGGGCGGACGGGAGTCCCCCCTCGTAACCATTGAGGACGTACACCCAGGCGGGTTCCTCGCCGTCCAGGGTGTGCACGCGGACCCGCATGCGCCGGTAGACGTCGAGGCCGACGCCCTCCCACCGGTCCATGGACTCCTCGTCGGGCGGCGCGATCTCGTACAGCGCGACGAAGACCTGCGAGCGCGGCGCCTCCACGATCGTCGCGAGCGCGCCCTCCCAGCCCATGTGCTCACCGCCGAAGGTCAGCCGCCACCCGTTCAGCCAGCCCGTGGCGCGCAACGGCGAGTGCGGGGCGCGGCGGGTCATCAGCCGCGCGTCGAGATTGCCGGCGTACGCGGCGTAGAGCGACATGCTCCGAGAGTACGGCAGCGAACCCACCCGCCACTCCCGTAACCGGGGGTACTCAGGGCACCCGCGTACGGCGAGAAGGTGTCGTGTCGGGGGGTGTCCGCCCGCAGCGGTTGGCGCGTCAACACGGCCGCAATCCTGAGTGACCGATTCTGCGCCGTTCCGAGGACGGACAACCCCCGGCGCGGCACCGACCCACAACGGACCGTAGGCGAACCACAACGCACCGCAGGCACACCACACACCCCCGTCGCCCCCGGGGCGGAAGCATCTTGAAGCGTGCGGGACAATGGGGTACGTGACTCGGATCGTGATCATCGGTGGCGGACCCGGCGGCTATGAAGCGGCGCTGGTGGCAGCGCAGCTCGGCGCGGAGGTGACCGTCGTCGACTGCGACGGTCTGGGCGGGGCGTCGGTGCTGACCGACTGCGTGCCGTCGAAGACCCTTATCGCGACGGCCGAGGTGATGACCACCTTCGACTCGTCGTACGAGGAACTCGGCATCATCGTCGCCGACGACACCCCACCCCTGGAGCGGGCCGCCAGGGTCGTCGGGGTCGACCTCGGCAAGGTGAACCGGCGTGTGAAGCGCCTCGCGCTCGCCCAGTCCCACGACATCACCGCCTCCGTGACCCGGGCCGGCGCCCGTGTCATGCGCGGCCGGGGTCGGCTCGACGGCATGCAGGCCATCGACGGCTCCCGCAAGGTCGTCGTGAAGGCGGCCGACGGCACCGAGGAGACCCTCGTCGCCGACGCCGTCCTCATCGCGACCGGCGGCCACCCCCGCGAACTGGACGACGCCCGCCCGGACGGCGAGCGCATCCTGAACTGGACCCAGGTCTACGACCTCACCGAACTCCCCGAAGAGCTGATCGTGGTCGGCTCCGGTGTCACCGGCGCCGAGTTCGCCGGCGCCTATCAGGCCCTCGGCTCCAAGGTCACCCTCGTCTCCTCCCGCGACCGCGTGCTCCCCGGCGAGGACCCGGACGCCGCCGCCGTACTCGAAGACGTCTTCCGGCGCCGCGGCATGAACGTCATGGCCCGCTCCCGCGCCCAGTCCGCCAAGCGGGTCGGCGACAAGGTCGAGGTCACCCTCGCGGACGGCCGTGTCATCACCGGTTCGCACTGCCTCATGGCCGTCGGTGCCATCCCGAACTCCGAGGGCATGGGCCTGGAGGAGGCGGGCGTCAGGCTGCGCGACTCGGGCCACATCTGGACCGACAAGGTCTCCCGTACGACCGCTCCGGGCGTCTATGCGGCCGGTGACGTGACCGGGATCTTCGCGCTCGCCTCGGTGGCCGCGATGCAGGGCCGTATCGCCATGTACCACTTCCTCGGCGACGCGGTGGCCCCGCTGAACCTCAAGACGGTCTCCTCGAACGTCTTCACCGACCCCGAGATCGCGACCGTCGGCTACTCCCAGGCCGACGTGGACGCCGGCAAGATCGACGCCCGCGTCGTCAAGCTCCCCCTCCTGCGCAATCCGCGCGCGAAGATGCAGGGCATCCGGGACGGCTTCGTCAAGATCTTCTGCCGCCCGGGCACCGGGATCATCGTCGGCGGTGTCGTCGTGGCGCCCCGCGCCTCGGAGCTGATCCACCCGATCTCGATCGCCGTCGACAACAATCTGACGGTCGAACAGATCGCGAACGCCTTCACCGTCTACCCGTCCCTCTCGGGCTCGATCGCCGAGGTGGCCCGACAGCTGCACACCCGCAAGGCGACGGGCGAAGTCTGAGGCCGCACCGACTCCCCGCTGGTCACGGGGAGTTGCCGCCCATTCGTACGGCATAGGCGCCGGGACTACCCCCTATACCACTTCTCGCCCTCCTGTGCGAACAACTTCTGCTATTCACCGCAAACAGCTGAAAGCAGACGGTCGTTGGGGTTACTGTCAGTTTCGTGTTCGCTGCAGAACGTCGCCAATTGATCCTCGAAATGGTGCGAGCGAATGGGGCCGTATCGCTCCGTGAGCTCGCCCGCGTCGTCCAGACCTCCGAAGTGACCGTACGGCGGGACGTGCGCGCACTGGAGGCAGAAGGACTCCTCGACCGCCGGCACGGCGGTGCGGTATTGCCGGGCGGGTTCACGCGGGAGTCCGGCTTTCCGCAGAAATCTCATCTCGCGACCGCCGAGAAGACGGCCATCGCCGATCTCGCCGCGAGCTTCGTCGAAGAGGGCGAGGCCATCGTGGTGGGGGCGGGTACCACCACCCAGGAGCTGGCCCGCCGGCTCGCCCGGGTGCCCGGACTGACCGTCGTCACCAACTCCCTGCTGGTGGCCCAGGCGTTGGCCCATGCCAACCGCGTGGAGGTCGTGATGACCGGGGGCACCCTGCGCGGTTCCAACTACGCGCTGGTGGGCAGCGGGGCCGAGCAGTCCCTCCAGGGGCTGCGCGTCTCCCGGGCCTTCCTCTCCGGTAGCGGGCTGACCGCCGAGCGCGGTCTCTCCACGTCCAACATGCTCTCGGCGTCCGTCGACCGGGCCCTCGTGCAGGCGGCGGCCGAGGTCGTCGTCCTCGCCGACCACACCAAGCTCGGTACGGACACCATGTTCCAGACCGTGCCCACGGACGTGATCACCCGCCTCGTCACCGACGAGCCCCCGGCCCACGACGACCGCGCCGCCACGGAGTTGCAGGCCCTCGCCGACCAAGGGGTGCAGATCGCCGTGGCCGGCGCGGCGGGCGGCCAGGGGGGTGATCAGACCCCGGCGCGGGAACAACGCCGCCGGGATGTCCCTCTTCCGGCGCCGCGACGGGGTCAAGTGCCGGGGCTGCGCTCGGCGGGCGTACTCACCGGGGAGTCTCCTGAGCGGGAACGGGCGGCCAGGGTGGCGGACTTGCGCAGGCGTTGATCGGTTCGGTTTTCAGGTGCGGCGCCGTCGTGGCTGGTCGCGCAGTTCCCCGCGCCCCTTAAAAGCGGCTCAGCCGGTCCGACCTTTAGGGGCGCGGGGAACTGCGCGACCAGCCCCCACCGGCCTGCACCCCAAAACGAACCGAACCAGACCTACGGCTTCAACCCCCGCACCGTCAACGTCAGCAACCTGTCCGCCAGTTCGGGATCCCCAGGGTTCCCCTCCGCCGCCAACGCGATCGCATGCGTCAGCTGCAGCAGGTCGCCGATCTCGACATCACCGCGCACCTCACCGGCTGCCTGCGCCCGCAGGAGCAGCGCACCCACCGCCTCCCGGATGGGGCTGCTGCACCGGGCCAGCGCCGACGTGTCGTCGTCGGCCACCGCCATCAGCGCCCGTGAGAGCCCCCGGTACTCGCTCGCGTGGGTCACCATCTCCCGCAGCCAGGTCACCAGGGCCGCACACGGCTGCGGTGCGGTCAGCAACTCACGGGAGCGCGCGAGGAGTTCACCCACCGCGTCCTCGAAGACCGCGCTCATCAGGGCCTGCCGGTTCGGGAAGTGGCGGTACAGCGTGCCGATGCCGACGCCCGCGCGCCGGGCCACGTCCTCCAGGGACGCGTCCGTGCCGTGCGCGGCGAAGGACACGCGCGCCTCGGCGAGCAGCCGCTCGTAGTTGCGGCGGGCGTCGGCACGCAGACCCGCCGGCGGCCCGGCTGCGCTGGCCATGGGTCCCACCTGCCCTCCTCGGCGCGATACGGCGTTGCCCCGTCACATTACAGAGGTGCCCGGCGGACAGGCTGTTCCTGTCGGCCGGGCACCTCTGTACGTGCGGTCGGACGTATGCGCGGTCGGATCAGTCCTTGATCTCGCAGATCGCGGCGCCGGACGTGATGGACGCACCGACCTCCGCGCCGAGGCCCTTGATCGTGCCGGACTTGTGCGCGTTCAGCGGCTGTTCCATCTTCATCGCTTCGAGTACGACGACGAGGTCGCCCTCCTTGACCTCCTGGCCCTCCTCGACCGCGACCTTGACGATCGTGCCCTGCATCGGCGAGGCGAGGGTGTCGCCGGAGGCGACCGGGCCGGACTTCTTGGCCGCCCGGCGCTTGGGCTTGGCGCCGGCGGCGAGACCGGTGCGGGCCAGCGACATGCCGAGCGAGACCGGGAGGGAGACCTCCAGGCGCTTGCCGCCGACCTCGACGACGATCGTCTCGCGGTCGGCGTCCTCGTCCGTCTCGGCGTCCGTCGGGGCCGCGAAGGGCTTGATGTCGTTGACGAACTCGGTCTCGATCCAGCGGGTGTGGACCGTGAACGGGTCGGCGGAGCCGCTGAGTTCGGGGGCGAACGCCGGGTCCTGCACCACCGCGCGGTGGAACGGGATCGCGGTGGCCATGCCCTCGACCCGGAACTCCTCCAGCGCCCGTGCGGCGCGCTGGAGCGCCTGCTCGCGGGTCGCGCCGGTGACGATCAGCTTGGCGAGCAGCGAGTCCCACGCCGGGCCGATGACCGAGCCCGACTCGACACCGGCGTCCAGCCGGACGCCCGGTCCTGACGGCGGGGCGAACGTGGTGACGGTGCCGGGCGCGGGCAGGAAGCCGCGGCCCGGGTCCTCGCCGTTGATGCGGAACTCGAAGGAGTGGCCGCGCAGTTCGGGGTCGCCGTAGCCGAGTTCCTCGCCGTCGGCGATGCGGAACATCTCGCGGACGAGGTCGATGCCGGCGACCTCCTCGGTGACCGGGTGCTCCACCTGGAGGCGGGTGTTGACCTCCAGGAAGGAGATCGTGCCGTCCTGGCCGACGAGGAACTCGACGGTCCCGGCGCCGACGTAGCCGGCCTCCTTGAGGATGGCCTTGGAGGAGGAGTACAGCTCGGCGACCTGCTCGTCCGACAGGAACGGCGCGGGCGCCTCCTCGACCAGCTTCTGGTGCCGGCGCTGGAGGGAGCAGTCGCGGGTCGATACGACGACCACGTTGCCGTGGGTGTCGGCCAGGCACTGGGTCTCCACGTGCCGGGGCTTGTCGAGGTAGCGCTCCACGAAGCACTCGCCGCGCCCGAAGGCGGCGACCGCCTCGCGCACCGCGGAGTCGTACAGCTCGGGAACCTCTTCGAGCGTGCGGGCCACCTTCAGACCACGGCCGCCGCCGCCGAACGCGGCCTTGATCGCGATGGGCAGCCCGTGCTGCTCGGCGAACGCGACGACCTCGTCCGAGCCCGACACCGGGTCCGGGGTGCCGGCCACCAGCGGGGCACCGGCGCGCTGGGCGATGTGCCGGGCGGCGACCTTGTCACCGAGGTCCCGGATCGCCTGCGGCGGCGGGCCGATCCAGATCAGGTCCGCGTCGAGGACCGCCTGGGCGAACTCGGCGTTCTCCGACAGGAAGCCGTAGCCGGGGTGGACGGCGTCGGCACCGGACTCGCGGGCCGCGTTCAGGACCTTGCCGATGTCCAGGTAGCTGCTCGCCGGTGTGTCACCGCCCAGGGCGAACGCCTCATCCGCGGCGCGGACATGCAGAGCGTCCCGGTCCGGGTCGGCGTATACGGCCACGCTCGCGATCCCGGCATCCCGGCAGGCCCGGGCAACGCGGACAGCGATTTCGCCACGATTGGCGATGAGCACCTTGCGCACGATTGAGGCTCCCTCCTTGAAACAAGCCGAGTTTAGGGACTGCCGACACGGCGCATCGACCCGTCCCCTGTGGTGAGCTTGCCCACACGGAGCGTGATACGAGGCCCGCTCGACCCGTGAAATCCCTTGTCGCACCTCGGTACGCAGGACTCCTCCGTAAAACCCTAGCCCTCCGGTGTGGTCAAGGTCTCTGTGAGAGCGTGCCGCGCGCCACGCCGTTTCTTTGTGGAGTCCCTACGAATGGCCCAATGATTCTTTGCCCCTGACACAACCCTTGTCCCGTGGTTTACCCGTTAGTAGCGTTCGGGGTGTCCCGAACGGAAGTGGGTGGGGGCCGGTGGTGCGCAGACCGGTGGCATGGATCTTGGCGGTCGTCCTCTTCGCGGAGGCCTTCGGAGTGGCCGCGCTGAACTGGTTCCTGGGGATCGTCGCCGACCGCCAGAACATGTCCCTGGCCGGTATCGACCCGGACGCGATGTCCGTCTCCTCGAAGGTGGGCGGAGTCCTCTTCGGCCTCTACTTCCTCGCGTGCGCCCTGGTCGCCCTGCTCGTCGCGGTCCGCGACCGGGCCCCGGCCGGCCTCGGCCGCATCCTGCTGATCAGCGTGGCCGTGGTGCACGGGCTGCTGGCCGCGTTCGCGTGGGCCATGGTGGAGGGCAAGGCCGCGTTCGCGTTCATGGTGGTGGTGCTCGGCCTCGTGATCCTGCTCCTGATGACCTACGACCGCCTGGAGGGCCCCTCGGACGCGGCCCCGGCATCGGAGGGCCCCAAGGACCCGACGGCCCCGGAGCAGCCCGACAAGGACCCGGCGCCGATCACCCCGCCGCCGGCCCCCAGTCCCTCCTGATCGCTACTTCTCCCGCGGGGTCCACAACTCCGTGATGCCGACGCCCAGTTGACCCAGCAGCCGGCGAACGAGCGGCAGGCTGATGCCGATCACGTTGCCGTGGTCGCCGTCGATGCCCTCGATGAACGGCGCCGAACGGCCGTCGAGCGTGAACGCCCCGGCGACGTAGAGGGGTTCGCCCGAGGCGACGTACGCGGCGACCTCGGCGTCGGTCGGCTCGCCGAAGCGGACCACGGTGGACGCGGTCGCCGACACGTACCGGCCGCTCGTCGTGTCGTAGACGCAGTGGCCGGTCTGGAGGGTGCCGGCCCGGCCGCGCATCGACTTCCAGCGGGCGGTGGCCTCCTCGGCGTCGGCGGGCTTGCCGAGGGCTTCGCCGTCGAGGTCGAGCACCGAGTCGCAGCCGATCACCAGCGCGCCGCGCACCTCCGGTCGGGCGGCCACGACGGAGGCCTTCGCCTCGGCGAGGGCGAGGGCGAGGTCGGCCGGGGTGAGGGCCGAGACCGCGTCCTCGTCCACCCCGCTCACGATCACCTCGGGGTCCAGTCCCGCCTGGCGCAGGAGGCCCAGCCGGGCGGGGGACTGGGAGGCGAGCACGAGGCGGCGGCGTGGCTGATCTGTCATGCGGCCAGGGTATCGGCGGCGCGCGGGCCGCTCGCCTCAGCCCGACAGCCCGATCACGATCATCGCCAGCACCATCGCGAGTGCCATGAGTATTCCGAGCCGCCGCAACATGAGCTCTGTCTCCCGCAGTTCTTTGGGAGGCTCGTTTTCGGGGTCGGACCACAGCATGGCACCAGCGTGCGGCTTCGCAGGGGGCGGCGCCTGAGTACGGGTACTTAAATTGGTGCCCGGGGTTGTTCCTCTGTGCGCGGTTCCCCGCGCCCCTTAAGCGGATCCCCCTAGCCCGGCCAGAAGGTGCGGGTCCATGCGCTGGGCCCCGGGTGGGGCAGCCTCGCGCCCGCGATCCGTGCCGGGTCGGACCACGCGTCCCGCTGCCCCGGTGCGCCGGGCGGTGTGGGTGTCGCCGCCGCGGCGCGGGCCCTGACCACCGCCAGTGCGGCGGCCAGCTCCTCTGGGGTCGGGTTGCCCCTGACGACTTTGATGTTCATGGAGGCCGCTCCTCTACAGGGGGATGTTGCCGTGCTTCTTCGGGGGCAACGACTCGCGCTTGGTGCGGAGTTGGCGCAGGCCCCGGACCACGTGGCGGCGGGTGTCGGAGGGGAGGGCGACCGCGTCGATGTAACCCCGCTCGGCCGCGATGTAGGGGTTGAGCAGGGTGTCCTCGTACTCCTGGATGAGGCGGGCGCGCACCGCGTCCAGGTCCTCGCCCGCCGCCTCGGCCTCGGCGAGTGTGCGGCGGTGCAGGATGTTGACCGCGCCCTGGGCGCC
Organism: Streptomyces sp. NPDC001100; assembly: GCF_053598575.1. Lineage (NCBI taxonomy): Bacteria > Bacillati > Actinomycetota > Actinomycetes > Kitasatosporales > Streptomycetaceae > Streptomyces > Streptomyces sp. NPDC001100. The sequence goes on along the minus strand of NZ_JBSFKO010000002.1, from coordinate 161,216 downwards.
CATGACGGCGATCTGGGCGGTCGGCCAGGCGAGGTTGAGGTCGGCCCCCAGGTGCTTGGAGCCCATGACGTCGTAGGCGCCGCCGAAGGCCTTGCGGGTGATGACCGTGATGAGGGGGACGGTCGCCTCCGCGTACGCGTAGATCAGCTTCGCGCCCCTGCGGATGATGCCGTAGTGCTCCTGGTCGACGCCCGGGAGGAAGCCGGGGACGTCCACGAAGGTGAGGACCGGGACGTTGAACGCGTCGCAGGTGCGGACGAAGCGCGCCGCCTTCTCGGACGCGTCGATGTCCAGGCAGCCCGCGAACTGCATGGGCTGGTTCGCCACCACGCCCACCGGGCGGCCCTCCACCCGGCCGAAACCGGTGAGGATGTTCGGCGCGAACAGCGGCTGCGTCTCGAAGAACTCGGCGTCGTCCAGGACGTGTTCGATCACCGTGCGCATGTCGTACGGCTGGTTCGCGCTGTCCGGGACCAGGGTGTCCAGCTCACGGTCCTCGTCCGTGACGGCGAGGTCCGCCTCCTCCGGGAACGCGGGGGGTTCGCTGAGGTTGTTGGACGGGAGGTACGACAGCAGCTGCTTGACGTACTCGATCGCGTCCTTCTCGTCGCCCGCCATGTGATGGGCCACGCCGGACACGGAGTTGTGGGTGCGCGCGCCGCCCAGCTCCTCGAAGCCGACGTCCTCGCCGGTGACCGTCTTGATGACGTCCGGGCCGGTGATGAACATGTGCGAGGTCTGGTCGACCATCACCGTGAAGTCGGTGATCGCGGGGGAGTAGACGGCCCCGCCCGCGCACGGGCCGACGACCAGGCTGATCTGCGGGATCACGCCGCTCGCGTGGGTGTTGCGGCGGAAGATCTCGCCGTAGGCGCCGAGCGAGGCCACGCCCTCCTGGATGCGGGCGCCGCCGGAGTCGTTGATGCCGATGACCGGACAGCCGGTCTTCAGCGCGAAGTCCATCACCTTGACGATCTTCTGGCCGTAGACCTCGCCCAGGGCGCCGCCGAAGACCGTGAAGTCCTGGGAGAACACGGCGACGGGGCGGCCGTCGACCGTGCCGTAGCCGGAGACGACGCCGTCGCCGTAGGGGCGGTTCTTCTCCAGGCCGAAGTCCGTGGACCGGTGCCGGGTGAACTCGTCGAACTCGACGAAGGAGTCCTCGTCGAGGAGCAGGTCGATCCGCTCACGGGCCGTCAACTTGCCCTTGGCGTGCTGTTTTTCGACCGCGCGCTCCGAGCCCGCGTGCGTCGCCTCCTGGGTGCGGCGCCGAAGATCCGCGATCTTCCCGGCGGTGGTGTGGATGTCGATCTCTTGAGGCGCTTCCGGCTCGGACATCGGGATTACGGCTCCCTGCCTGCTCAAAAGGGGGGACGGTTACTCATTCGTAGAGTAGTGGCGGGCCTACCGATCGGCAGTGCGGCGTACAACACACCTAGGGTGGCTTGCATGACGCCGCGAGATGCCTCAGACGAGAACAGCAGCCGTTGGTCCGATCTGGAACGGCCGCCCCTCAACGCCGGTGCGCTGCGGCGCGGGCTCGTCCGGGCGGGCGGGCTGTGGACCGGTGTGGAGGTCGTGCAGTCGACCGGTTCCACCAACTCCGACCTCGTCGCCCTGGCCGCCGCGGGCAAGGCGGCCGAGGGCACCGTCCTGGTCGCCGAGGAACAGACCTCCGGGCGCGGGCGGCTCGACCGGCAGTGGACGGCACCGGCCCGCTCCGGCCTGTTCTTCTCCGTCCTGCTGGAGCCGGGCGACGTCCCGGTGTCCCGCTGGGGCTGGCTCCCGCTGCTCACCGGCGTCGCCGTCGCCACCGGCCTGGCCCGCTCGGCCGGCGTCGACACGGCACTCAAGTGGCCCAACGACCTGCTGGTCACTGTCGGTGGCGAGGAGCGCAAGGCCGGCGGCATCCTCGCCGAGCGCGCCGGGGACGACGCCGTGATCGTCGGCGTAGGCATCAACGTCACCCTGCGCGAGGACGAGCTCCCCGTGCCCCAGGCGGGCTCCCTCGCCCTGGCCGGGGCCGTCGCCACGGACCGGGACCCCCTGCTGCGGGCGGTCCTGCGCTCCCTGGAGCACTGGTACGACAAGTGGCGCGCGGCGGGCGGCGACCCGGCCGCGAGCGGCCTCCAGGAGACCTACGCGGCCGGCTGCGCCACGCTCGGCCGGGTCGTACGGGCCGAGCTGCCCGGGGACCGGTCGATCACCGGGGAGGCCGTCGCGATCGACGGGGACGGGCGGCTGGTCCTCGCGACGGAGGACGGAGTGCAGGAGCCCGTGGGAGCGGGCGACATCGTGCATCTGCGCCCCGCGTGACCCCGACCGCTCTTGTGGCAGCTTTGTCCGCGTGACTCACGGAGTGAGCTGGCCCACACCTGCCGTAGCATTGGGCCCGGTCGATACCTGACCGTGGCAGATCGGAAGGGCAGCAGGCGTGACCGTCGACGACACGGGCTCCGGCGCGGACGCGGACGGCCGGGTGGACCCCGATGCCGCCGGTGGCCGGGCCGACCCCTATGCCGCCGATCCCGGCGAAGACCCCCTCGCGCTGCGCCTCGAAGGGCTCATCCTGGGCGCGGAGCGCCGCTACACCCCGTTCCAGGCGGCCCGTACCGCCGGTGTCTCCATGGAGCTGGCCACCCGTTTCTGGCGCGCCATGGGCTTCGCCGACGTCGGTCAGGCCAAGGCGTTCACGGAGGCGGACGTCCTCGCGCTGCGCCGCCTCGCCGGTCTCGTCGAGGCGGGGCTGCTGAGCGAGGCGATGGCCGTGCAGGTGGCCCGCTCCACCGGGCAGACCACCGCGAGGCTGGCCGGCTGGCAGATGGACTCGTTCCTGGAGGGCCTGACCGAGCCGCCCGAGCCCGGTATGTCACGCACCGAGGTGACGTACCCGATCATCGAGCTGCTGCTGCCCGAGCTGGAGGAGTTCCTCGTCTACGTCTGGCGGCGCCAGCTCGCCGCCTCGGCCGGCCGGGTCGTCCAGGCCAGCGACGACGAGGAGATGGTCGACCGGCGCCTCGCGGTGGGCTTCGCCGACCTGGTGGGCTTCACACGGCTGACCCGCCGCATGGAGGAAGAGGAACTCGGCGAACTGGTCGAGGCCTTCGAGACCACCGCCGCCGACCTGGTGGCCGCGCGCGGCGGCCGGCTCATCAAGACCCTCGGCGACGAGGTCCTGTTCTCCGCCGACGACGCCGGGGTCGCCGCCGAGATCGCGCTGCGCCTGATCGAGACCATGGCCCACGACGAGACCATGCCCGAACTCCGCGTCGGCATCGCCTTCGGCACCGTCACGACCCGCATGGGCGACGTCTTCGGCACGACCGTCAACCTCGCCTCGCGGCTCACCTCGATAGCTCCCCGCGACGCCGTCCTCGTCGACAGCGCCTTCGCCGAGGAGCTCATCCGCAGCGGCGAGGCGCCCGCCTCCGAGGCGGAGGCGGCCGAGGCCGCGGCCACCGCCGAGAAGGAGGGCGAGGAGCCCCCGACGTACCGCTTCGCGCTCCAGCCGATGTGGCAGCGCCCGGTGCGCGGCCTGGGCGTGGTCGAACCCTGGCTGCTGACCCGCCGGGACTCGGCCCCGGCGTAGCCGTCGGCCGCGCTGCGTCCGCGCGGCCGTGCAGTGCTTGGTGACCGGTACGCGTGGGCTCGGTCACCGTGCAGCCCTCAACTCCCGTGGACCAGTGGGTTCACGCAGAGTCCGATGATCGGCACGCACAGACTCGGCCGACTCGGCGCCGGGGCAGGGGAGTTGGCGGTCCGGCTCGGGCTCGGTGTGGGGGCCGGCCGCGGGGCCGCGCTTGTCGCGGGATCCTGGGGGCCGGGTGCGGTGGCCGATGCCCGGGGCTGTGGGGCGCCGGGCGCCGTCGTCGTCCGCGTTCCTGTTCCCGTTCCTGTCCCCGTCCCCGTCTCCGGGATGGTCGTGGGTGCCGTCGTCGCGTACGGAGTCGGTACGACCCCGGAGGCGGCGGTCGGGGTCGCGCTCGCGCCGCCCATCACCGAGGTCGCCGAAGGCATCGCGGAGGGGAGTGCGGAGGGGATCGCCGTCGGGTCGGCGCTGATCGTGGCGGCGGCGTTGGCCGGGTGCCCGGCGCTCTGCTCCGCGTCCACGTCCGGGCTCGGCTCGGCCTCCGCCGTGCCCACCCCGCCGACCCCCGACTCGGGCGTCAGCCGTACGAGGCTCAGCACCCCGGCGGCCACGGCGAGACCGCCGAAGGCCAGCAGGACCTTGCGGGGACGGGGGCGGCGGTGCCGGCCGCGCGGGGGCCGGGGAAGGGGTGGCTCCACGTCCGCGGTGTCCTCGGCCCGCTCGGCCTGCGTGGTCGTCGTCACGATCCCTCCCCTGTCGTGTGGCGGACGCACGTTATGCGCTTCTCCGTGCGGTGCGGCGGGAGTTGGGCGGGATGTCACCCGAACGGGGAAGGCCCGTGCGATGATCGGGGCGAGTTCTGTTAACCCACGTTAACCAGGAGGGTGTCATGAGCGAGGAACGGTTCGGGGAGTTCGTGCTGGTGCGGCGGCACGACCACGTCGCGGAACTCGTCCTGGACCGGCCCAAGGCCATGAACGCCGTCTCCACCGCGATGGCCGGCTCCATCGCCGCGGCCTGTACGGCGCTGGCGGCGGACCGGGACGTCCGCGTGACCGTGCTGACCTCCTCGCACGAGCGGGCCTTCTGTGTCGGCGCCGACCTCAAGGAGCGCAACTCGCTCACCGACGCGGAGCTCGTACGGCAGCGCCCGCTCGCCCGGGGCGCATACACGGGCGTCCTGGAACTCCCGATGCCGACGATCGCCGCCGTGCACGGCTTCGCGCTGGGCGGCGGCTTCGAACTCGCCCTGTCCTGCGACCTGATCGTGGCCGACGGCACGGCTGTGGTGGGGCTGCCGGAGGTGTCCGTGGGTGTCATTCCGGGCGGCGGTGGTACGCAGCTGCTGCCCCGCCGGGTGGGCGCGGCCCGGGCGGCCGAACTGATCTTCACCGCGCGGCGGTTGGAGGCGCCCGAGGCGGCGGAACTGGGGCTCGTGGACGTCCTGGTGGAGGCGGGCCGGGACCGCGAGGAGGCCCTCGCCCTGGGCGCCCGCATCGCCGCGAACTCGCCGGTCGGCCTGCGCGCGGCCAAGCGCGCACTGCGGCTCGGGCACGGGCTGGACCTGCGGGCCGGGCTTGAGGTCGAGGACGCGGCATGGCGGTCGGTGGCGTTCTCGGGGGACCGGGCTGAGGGCGTGGCCGCGTTCAACGAGAAGCGGAAGCCGCAGTGGCCCGGTGAGTAGCGGCGGCTACCGCGCGTAGACACCTGTTCGCCGCATCAACGTCCCGATATGTCCAGAACCTCCCTAGCCTGGAGTGATGGGTGAGGACAGGCGGCTGGCTGCCGTGGTGGAGCTGGCGCAGGGGATGGCGGCGGCGCACACTCCGCGCGAGTCCTGGCGGGCGGCGGCGGCCGGGGCGTGCCGGGCGCTGGACGGGAGTTTCGCCGCGCTGTCGGTGTGGGAGCGGGAGCTGGGCCGGCTGCGGGTCCTCGTCAACGTGGGGGAGCGGGCGGCGGGCGAGGAGGAGTTCCCGGACGGCGAGACCTACCCGGTGCACCAGTTCCCGGAGATCACCGAGTTCCTGCACGAGCGCTGGGCCGGCGGCGGCGAACCCAACGCCTGGGTCGAGACCGCCGAGGGCCCGGCCGCGGGCAGCCCCGGCTACTGCCACCAGCGCGTGGCGGCGCTACGGCGTCGTAGGCGCGGCTGCTGTGTGATCGCCCCGATCGTGCTGCACGGGCGGGCCTGGGGCGAGCTGTATGTGGCGCGGCCGGTCGGTGCGACCGTGTTCGACCGTGCCGACGCCGATTTCGCGACCGTGCTGGCCTCCGTGGTCGCGGCCGGGATCGCGCAGACCGAGCGGCTGGAGGAGGCGCGGCGGCTGGCGTTCACGGACGCGCTCACGGGGCTCGCCAATCGGCGGGCCGTGGACGTACGGCTCGACGAGGCGGTCGAGCGGCACCGGCGGGACGGGGTCGTGGTCAGCCTCGTCGTCTGCGATCTCAACGGGCTCAAGCGTGTCAACGACACCCAGGGGCATGCGGTCGGTGACCGGCTGCTCGAACGCTTCGGGTCGGTGCTGTCGCTGTGCGGGGCGATGCTGCCGGGTGCGCTGGCCGCGCGGCTCGGCGGGGACGAGTTCTGTCTGCTCGCGGTCGGGCCGCCCGCCGACGAGGTGGTCGACGCGGCGGGTGAACTGTGCCGCCGCGCGGCCGAGTTGGAGCTGGGGGAGGGTGTTGCGTGCGGGGTTGCGTCCACCGAGGATCCGATCGGGGCGGTACGGTCCGGCCGGCGGCTGTTCAGGCTCGCGGACGCGGCCCAGTACCGTGCGAAGGCGCTCCGCGCGGACCGGCCGGTGGTCGCCGGGCGTGACGGGCCGGACGATCCGGTGGTGCGGCTTGCCGACTCCCCGACACCGGAGATGCCGGCGGAGCGGCGGCGGTTCCGGGGGCGGCGGGCGTGAGGGGTGGGGCGCCTGCGGTTTGTGGTGGGTCGGCGCCGCGTCGGGGGGTGTCCGTCCTCGGAACGGCGCGGAATCGGTCACTCAGGATTGCGGCCGTGTTGACGCGCCAACCGCTGCGGGCGGACACCCCCCGACACGGCACCTTCGCGCCGTACGCGGCCGACGGTCCGCTCGGCCCAGTGACCCATCTGTAAGGGTCTAACCCCCTCCCCGATAGTGACACCGCCGCATTCAATGCGTACGCTCCTGAATATGGATATGCACACTGTGGTGGTGGGGACGTCGGGGGTCACCGCGTCCGACGTTCTTGCCGTGGCGCGTGGGGGCGCCCGGATCGAGCTCTCGGGTGAGGCCCGCGCGGCGCTCGCCGCGGCGCGGGAGATCGTGGACGCGCTGGCCGCCAAGCCGGAGCCCGTGTATGGCGTCAGTACGGGGTTCGGGGCGTTGGCGTCCCGGCACATCAGCCCGGAACTGCGGGCCCAGTTGCAGCGCAACATCGTTCGTTCGCATGCCGCCGGGATGGGGCCGCGGGTCGAGCGCGAGGTCGTACGGGCCTTGATGTTCCTGCGGCTCAAGACCGTCTGCTCGGGGCACACCGGTGTCCGCCCCGAGGTCGCGCAGACCATGGCCGACATCCTCAACGCCGGGATCACCCCCGTCGTCCACGAGTACGGCTCCCTCGGGTGTTCCGGTGACCTCGCGCCGCTCTCGCACTGCGCCCTGACCCTCATGGGCGAGGGCGACGCCGAGGGACCCGACGGCGTCGTACGGCCCGCGGGAGAGCTGCTCGCCGAGCACGGCATCGCGCCGGTCGAACTGCGCGAGAAGGAGGGCCTCGCCCTCCTCAACGGCACCGACGGCATGCTCGGCATGCTGGTCATGGCGCTCGCCGACCTCGACATGCTCTACAAGTCCGCCGACGTGACGGCCGCGCTGTCGCTGGAGGCGCTGCTCGGTACCGACAAGGTGCTCGCGCCCGAGCTGCACGCCATCCGCCCGCATCCCGGGCAGGCCGCGAGCGCCGCCAACATGCTTGCCGTGCTTGACGGTTCGGAGCTCACCGGGCATCACCAGGACGACGCTCCCCGGGTTCAGGACGCGTATTCGGTGCGGTGTGCTCCGCAGGTCGCGGGTGCCGGGCGGGACACCATCGCACACGCCCGCCTGGTCGCGGAACGGGAGTTGGCGTCGGCGGTGGACAACCCCGTTGTGCTGCCTGGGGGCACCTCCCAGGCTTTTGGCTCTGGGGGAGGCCGGGTCGAGTCCAACGGGAACTTCCATGGCGCGCCCGTGGCTTACGTCCTCGACTTCCTCGCCATCGCAGCCGCCGACCTCGGTTCGATCGCCGAGCGCCGTACCGACCGGCTGCTCGACAAGAACCGCTCGCACGGGCTGCCGCCGTTCCTCGCGGACGACGCCGGGGTCGACTCCGGGCTGATGATCGCCCAGTACACGCAGGCCGCGCTGGTGAGTGAGATGAAGCGGCTGGCCGTACCGGCCTCCGCCGACTCGATCCCGTCCTCCGCCATGCAGGAGGACCACGTCTCCATGGGCTGGTCGGCAGCGCGCAAGCTGCGCACCGCCGTCGGCAACCTCACCCGGATCATCGCGGTGGAGCTGTACGCGGCCACGCGCGCCGTGGAGTTGCGCGAGGGCCTGGCCCCGGCACCCGCGTCCCGGGCGGTCATCGACGCCGTACGGGCGGCGGGAGTCGAGGGTCCGGGGCCGGACCGGTTCCTGTCTCCCGACCTCGCCGCGGCGGAGGCGTTCGTGCGCGACGGGCAGGTCGTGGAGGCCGTGGAGAAGGTCACCGGGCCGTTGCGGTAGGGGAGTCGGGGCCCGGCCGTGGCAACGGCCGGGCCCCGTACGTCACTTCAGCTTGGCGGACTGGGCGGTGACCACCGCGGCCGGGATGACGTAGGCCTTCTGCGACATCAGGGCGCCGAGGTTGACCGTGTAGTACGTGACCAGGGTGGAGCCGTGCCGCACCACCTCGGTGTGCACGGTGCCCGTCTCGCCGCCGGTGTCCTCCATCACGGCGGTCGCGCCGAACGCCACCGACTCGTCGCCGGAGTTCGAGGCCTTCTCGGTCGCGACCCCGGTGTACTTCGTGCCGTCGGAGCCCGGGAGCAGGGTGAAGCCGTCGGCGCAGCTCTTGACGGCGTCGGTGACGGCCTTGAACGTCTTCTCGGCGCCGTCGCCGTCGTACGAGGACAGCCCGACGACGGTGGTCGTGCGGTCCAGTGCGGAACCGAACGCGTCCTCGAACTCCTCCTCGCTCAGGTCCTCCACGGACTTGGACGGGGTGGCGGAGGTCTTCTTCGCCTCGGTGACCATCCTGTTCGTGGCCGCGGCCGCGTCGCCCGGCGCCTGCCCGGCCATCGCCCAGGCCAGCGGGCGGCACTGCGCCTTGTCGACGGTGACGGCGCTCTTGGCCGCGGGGAAGGTCTTGCCGACCGAGCCGACCTCGTAGCCGGTGACATCGCCCTTCGCGAGGGCCAGCTTCTGCAACTCGGCGGCGCTGAGCGCCTTCGCGGAGTTGTTGGTGGTGCCTTTGGCGTTGCTCTTGGCGTGGTCGCTCTTGGCGGTGTCCGAACCGCCGTCGGAGCAGCCGGTGACGAGGGCCAGCGACAGTGCGCCCACCGCGACGGTGGCGCACAGGCGTATGCCCGATGATCTCTTCATGAGCGGACTATGAAGCTTGAGTCAAGTAAGAGTCAAGCAACTTAAAACCCGAGGCGCTCCCGCCGCACCGAATACGCCACGAAACCGGCGCCGAGACCGAGGAAAATGGTCCCGCCGACGATGTACGGCGTGGTGTCCGGGCTGCCGGTGTCGGCGAGTTGGGTGCCGTCCGAGGAGGTGGTGACGGCTGTCGAGGTCACCCTTGCCTGCTGGGTGGCCTGGGAGGTTGGCGTCGCCGAAGTCTCCACTCTCACCTGGTCGGTCACCGTCGCGTTGGCGGAGGGGACGAACCACAGGGCGCCCAGCAGGGTGCCCGCGGCGGTGGCGGTCAGCATCGTTCGGCGAGCGGTTGACACGGAATATCGATCCCCTTGTGGCGCTGGCGAATTGGCCGTGTGGAGCGATGCTAATGAACTCTGCGGGTCGTGGGAAAGTCACGGGAGCTGTGGGCCGTACGCTCCCGGCATGACCACTCCAGAGACATCACGTTTTGTACGCCTTCGTGTAGAGCTCGTTCTTGAAGTCGAGAACGAGGGCGCCGTGACCAAGGCCGCGCTGGCCAAGATCGCCAACGATCCGGAACTGCCCGGTGACGAACGGGTGCACGCCGAGAGCGCTGTGACGGAGGACACTGCCGAGGCCCTCGCCTACCTCGTCGACCCGTTCGACCTGGTCGGGGAGATGCCCGGGGTCGAACTGGCCCAGGCCTCCTGGAGCAGTGAGGAGATCGACTACGACCCGGATTCGCCGGATTGGGACCTCGACGAGGATGATGTCGACGGCGATGAGGAAGCAGACGGGACGGCAGTGGTCGGCTGAGCCGTGCACGGGACCAGATGACCCCGGGCGGCAACCGCTGTCCGGGGTTTCGTCGTCTCAACGGTTCCGGGCGTCACAGTGGACGTGGTGTGCCCCACACATCGTGGGTAAGCGGAACGGGACACACCAGTCGTAGCGTTGGATTCTTAAGAACTGTTTAACGGGGCGCTCGGGTTTTTGGTGATTCGGCAACGATGGAGAAGCGTGTGATGACGGACAGTAAGCGGCGCAGGAGTCTTGTGGCCGCGTCCGCACTGCTCGGCGGTGTGCTCGTGCTCACGGCGTGTTCCGGCAGCGACGACAAGTCCTCCGGCAGCGACTCGAGCCAGAGCTCACAGTCGAAGGCCGACGAGGCGGCGGCGAAGAAGTCGTCCGAGGCCCAGATCAAGATCACACCGGCGGACGGTTCGGACAACGCCTCCATCAACAACTCGGCCACGGTGAAGGTCAGCAAGGGCACGCTCACGGCCGTGACGATGACCACCGCGGACGGCAAGGCCGTCGCGGGCACCATCTCCGCCGACAAGCTCAGCTGGAAGCCCAGCGCCCAGCTGGAGCGCTCCACCACCTACAAGGTCGCCGCGACCGCCAAGGACTCCGCAGGCCTCGCCGCCCACGAGAACGCCTCCTTCACCACGGTCTCCCCGGCCAACAGCTTCATAGGGAACTTCACTCCCGAGGACGGTTCCACGGTCGGCGTCGGCATGCCGGTCTCGATCAACTTCAACAAGGCGATCACCAACAAGGCCGCCGTCCAGAAGGGCATCACGGTCACCTCCACCAGCGGTCAGGAAGTCGTCTGCCACTGGTTCAACACCCAGCGCATGGACTGCCGCCCCGAGGACTACTGGAAGGAGAACTCCACCGTCACGCTGAAGCTCGCGCTCGACGGCGTCGAGGGCGCCTCCGGGGTCTACGGCGTGCAGCAGAAGACGGTCACCTTCCACATCGGCCGCAACCAGGTCTCCTACGTGGACGCGAAGTCGAAGCAGATGAAGGTGGAGCAGGACGGCAAGGTCGTCAAGACCATCCCGATCTCGGCCGGTTCCCCCGAACACACCACGTACAACGGCCAGATGGTGATGTCCGAGAAGTTCGTCCAGACCCGGATGAACGGCGCGACGGTCGGCTTCACCGACGACGACGGCAAGGGCGAGTACGACATCAAGGACGTCCCCCACGCCATCCGCCTCACCAGCTCCGGCACGTTCATCCACGGCAACTACTGGGGCTCGCCGTCCGTCTTCGGCAGCGTCAACACCAGCCACGGCTGCGTGGGCCTCCAGGACGTGAAGGGCGCCGGCGACAAGAACATGCCGGCGGCGTGGTTCTACAACAACTCGATCGTGGGTGACGTCGTCGTCATCTCCAAGACCGGCGACAAGACGGTGGCCCCCGACAACGGCCTCAACGGCTGGAACATGGACTGGGCGCAGTGGAAGGCGGGGTCGGCGGTCTGATCTGACCCGGCCTGCCAACTCCGGTTCGCTTGAAGGCGGTTGCCCCCTTGGGTGGGGGTGACCGCTTTTTCGCTGTCGGTCTCAAGTGGTCCAGGGCGCAGGTCGCTTGACGGTAATTTCCGTCATGTGACACGGCTCCGGGTGCAAAATCTCCGCCTCCCTACGCCAGGTCGTCCTCGACTCCGTCATGTCGTAGGCGTACGTAGTGACTTGGCCGGCCGCGTTCTTGCGGATCACCTGGCCCCTCGCGCCCAGCAGCCGCAGATACGGCCACTCCCGGTCGCCTTCACCCCTCGCGATCGCGAACCGGGCCGGCGCCGCTTCGTTCGAAAAAGCGTAGATCCACCGGATACCGCCGAAATCGCCGGCCAGGGGTGCGTCGTCCTCGTCCGTGGGGACCAGCACCGCCGTGCGACGGAACTCGCCCAGCAGTACGGCGAATTCGTGCCGCACGCGAGCGGCGACGTCGCTGCTCGGCGGGTCGGGGGCGGCGGTCTCCGTAGACGGCGGTGGTGACCCGCTCAGCTCCGCGTAGTCCGCCAGCGGGGACCGTCGTATGTCCCCGGCCTCTCCGTTGTTTCCCCCGCGGCCAGCCATGCCGGAAATCAGCACATCAGCACATCGCGTGCCGCGACGCGTACACGCCCGAGCCGTCCGGAAGGCTGCGCAAAAGCCGTGCGCGGCGCCATCCCGCACCCTCATTGACAGCCCTGCGCCTGCTCATTCTTTGCCCACGGACAGCCTTCTCATCGTTCTCTTATGTCGGCCTTATGGCATCATCACGCGCTGTACCTAGCTTGCGGGCCATGTTCTTCACCTACCTGAGGCGCGAGTTGCGCCGCCGCAGAAAAGCGGCCCTCGTCGTCGCCTCCGGCCTCGCACTGGGCATTGCGCTGGTCATCGTGGTCAACTCCGTGTCCTCCGGCATGGGGAAGGCACAGGACAAGGTCCTCCAGTCGCTGTACGGACTCGGTACGGACATGACCGTCACCAAGGCGGCCACGGCCAGCTCGAGCAGCTCGCAGCAGCCGCGGTTCCAGTTCGACGCCAACAACAACGACGACAGCAAGACGCAGAGCAGTGACCGCGTCATGGTCCAGGGCTTCACGACCCTGGCCTCCACCACCGTCACCAAGGTCGCGGGACAGAAGGGGGTGTCCGACGCCGTCGGCGGGCTCAGCCTCAACGTCGTCAAGGTGGACGGCCAGTTCACCCGCGGTCAGTTCCAGCAGAACCAGGGCAGCGGCACAGGCGGTGGCAACCGGCAGGGCGGCGGCACCGGCGCACCGCAGGGTGAAGTCACCGGTGGTGGCGCCAACTTCAACATCAACGCGTACACGGTGTACGGCACGGACGTCACCAAGCCCGCGCTCGGCCCGCTGACCTCCTCGAAGATCACCAGTGGCCGTACCTTCACCACCGCCGAGACCAACGCGAAGGTCGTCGTCGCCGACTCGGCGTACGCCAAGGAGAAGAAGCTCAAGGTCGGGTCCACGGTCACGATCAAGAGCGTCAAGTACAAGGTCATCGGGATCGCCACCGCCACCAGCGGGGACGCCGCGGCCAACCTGTACATCCCGCTGACGCAGGCGCAGACCCTGAGCGGTGACAAGAACAAGGTCACCACGATCTACGTCAAGGCGACCGACTCCAAGCAGATCTCGGCCGTCAAGAAGACCATCACCAGCAATGTCTCGGGTACGACGGTCACCACCTCCGCCGACCTGGCGGACACCGTCTCCGGGTCCCTGTCCACCGCCTCCTCCCTCGCCACCAGCGTCGGCAAGTGGCTGTCGATCGCGGTGCTGATCGCCGCGTTCCTGGTCGCCGGTCTGCTCACCTCCTCGGCGGTCTCCCGCCGGGTGCGCGAGTTCGGCACGCTGAAGGCGCTCGGCTGGAAGTCCGGCCGGGTGACCCGGCAGGTGGTCGGCGAGGCCGTCGTCAACGGTCTGGTCGGTGGCGTCCTCGGTATCGCGCTCGGCCTGGCGGGCGCGTACGTCGTGACCGCGATCAGCCCCACCCTGTCGGCCTCCCTCGGCAACTCGGCCGGCGGTGGCGCCCGGGCGGGCGGCCCCGGCGGTGGCGGCGGCTTCGGCGGCCCCGGCCGGCAGGCCGCGGCCAAGACGCTCGACGTCGCGCTCACCGCGCCCGTCAACGCCACCACCATCGGCCTCGCGGTCGGCCTCGCCGTGGCAGGCGGCCTGATCGCCGGAGCCTTCGGCGGCTGGCGCGCGTCGCGACTCCGTCCCGCGGACGCGCTGCGGCGCGTCGAGTAGCGGTAACCGCAGCGCCCCTTCAGGGGCGCGGGGAACTGCGCGCCCAGCCACGACGCAGCCGCCGACGAACGACGACGCAATGGGGCCCGTCCCACCGACGGGCCCCAACCCCCTTTACCTCCCCAGGAGTTGGACCATGTACGAACTCAGAGGCGTCACCAAGCTCTACTCACGAGGCAAGGAGACCGTCCACGCCCTCGACGGCATCGACCTCACCATCGGCGACGGCGACCGCCTGGTCATCCAGGGGCCGACCGGCGGCGGCAAGTCGACGCTCCTCCAGATGATCGGCGCCCTCGACCGCCCCACCGCCGGTGAAATCGTCCTGGACGGCGTCGACTTGGCGAAGCTGTCCGAGGCCAAGCTCACCAAGGTGCGCAGCGAGAACATCGGCTTCGTGTTCCAGTCCTTCAACCTGATCCCGACGCTCACCGCGCAGGAGAACGTCGAGACCGCCCTCGTGCCGCTGGGCGTGAAGGCGAAGGAGCGGCGCCAGCGGGCCGCCGACGCGCTGGTCTCGGTCGGGCTCGGCGAGCGCCTCGGTCACCTCCCCGGCGAGATGTCCGGCGGCCAGCAGCAGCGTGTCGCCATCGCCCGCGCGCTCGTCAAGCAGCCCAAGGTGCTGCTGGCCGACGAGCCGACCGGCAACCTCGACGAGTCGATGCGCGACGAGATCATGGACGTACTGGAGCGCATGTGGAAGGAGCACGGGCTGACCTTCATCATGGTCACCCACGACTCCGCCATCGCGAAGAAGGCGCCGCGTCTGGCCACCATCCGCAAGGGCAGGATCACGGTGAAGGAGAACGCGGCGTCCAAGTAACTCCGGTGCTGTGCAAGGAAGTTCGGCGGGAGGATGCTCTTTAGCGGAGTTCTGGCGGGCTGAACCCGACGACTGGGTAACGGAGTTCGCCCGGGCTCGTAACATTCTCCGGCTGCGCTTCTCACCCTCCTCTCATCCCTTGAGCGGTTGATCACCCCTCGGCATACTGCGTGTTCCGGGGGGTGTACGCGCAGGTGTGCGAACCGTCCCCCGGTCGGGCGAATGGGGAAATTCGCCCGCTACCTGAGCTCCAGGGGGAGTCTTGCGCAGACAAGTGAAGAGAGCGTGCGCGGCCGGTGTCGCCACGGCCGCCGCCGTCGCCCTCGCCGCCGGCATGACCAGCCCGGCGGCGGCGAAGTCCGAACAGAGCGGGCGGAGTTCGACCGGCTCCGCGCTGCGTACGGCCGGTGCCGAGCGGGCTCGGCTGGCCGGCGAGCACCACCTGACCCTGATCACCGGCGACCGCGTCACCGTCGACGCTAAGGGCCGGGTCGTGGGCCTGGAGCCGGCGAAGGGCCGTCAGCACATACCGGTTCAGGTGCGGAAGGTCGCCGGGCACACGCTCGTCGTCCCCGCCGACGCCGCCCGCCTGGTCGCGAGCGGCAAGCTCGACCAGCGGCTCTTCGACATCACCGAACTCGACAAGTCCGCCGAGCGCGCCTCCCAGAAGGCCGGCCTGAAGGTCATCGTCGGCTACCAGGGCGCCGCGACCGCCACCCGGGCCGACGTCCGCGACGCGGGCACGCTGCGCCGGTCCCTGAAGACCCTGAACGCCGATGCCGTCCAGACCCCGCAGCAGGACACCCCCGAGCTGTGGGACGCCGTCACCAACGGCGACCGTACGGCCTCCGGGATCGCGCACGTCTGGCTCGACGGCGTCCGCCGGGCCAGCCTCGACAAGTCCGTGCCGCAGATCGGCGCCCCCAAGGCGTGGGCGGCCGGCTACACCGGCAAGGGCGTCAAGATCGCCGTACTGGACACCGGAGTCGACAGCGACCACCCGGACCTGAAGACGCAGGTGATCGAGGCCAAGAACTTCTCCACCTCCGCCGACACCAAGGACCGCGTCGGACACGGCACGCATGTCGCGTCCATCGCGGCGGGCACCGGCGCGAAGTCGCACGGCAAGTACAAGGGTGTCGCGCCCGGCGCGAAGATCCTCAGCGGCAAGGTCCTCGACGACAGCGGCTCCGGCGACGACTCCGGCATTCTCGCCGGCATGGAGTGGGCGGCCCAACAGGGCGCCGACATCGTCAACCTGAGCCTCGGCGGTCAAGACACCCCGGGCATCGACCCGTTGGAGGCGGAGGTCAACAAGCTCTCCGCCGAGAAGGGCATCCTGTTCGCCATCGCGGCGGGCAACGAGGGCCCGGAGTCCATCGGTTCGCCCGGCAGCGCCGACGCGGCCATCACCGTCGGCGCCGTCGACGGCAACGACAAGCTCGCCGACTTCTCCTCCACCGGCCCGCGCCTCGGCGACGGCGCCATCAAGCCGGACGTCACCGCGCCCGGCGTCGACATCACGGCCGCGGCAGCCCCCGGCAGCCTCATCGACCAGGAGGTCGGCGAGAACCCGCCCGGCTACCTGACCATTTCGGGTACGTCGATGGCGACCCCGCACGTCGCCGGCGCCGCCGCCCTCCTCAAGCAGGAGCACCCCACCTGGGGCTACGCCGAGCTGAAGGGCGCCCTGACCGGCTCTGCGAAGGGCGGCAACTACACGCCGTTCCAGCAGGGTTCGGGCCGGATCGCCGTCGACAAGGCCATCAAGCAGAACGTGATCGCCGACCCGGTCTCCGAGAGCTTCGGCATCCAGCAGTGGCCGCACACCGACGACACCCCGGTCACCAAGCAGCTCACCTACCGCAACCTCGGCACCACGGCCGTCACCCTCAGCCTCACGGCGGCGGCCACCGACCCCAAGGGCCACACCGCCCCCGCGGGCTTCTTCAAGCTGGGCGCCACGAAGGTGACCGTCCCGGCCGGCGG
Organism: Streptomyces sp. NPDC001100; assembly: GCF_053598575.1. Lineage (NCBI taxonomy): Bacteria > Bacillati > Actinomycetota > Actinomycetes > Kitasatosporales > Streptomycetaceae > Streptomyces > Streptomyces sp. NPDC001100. The sequence goes on along the minus strand of NZ_JBSFKO010000002.1, from coordinate 144,669 downwards.
CAAGGCCTCGGTCGGCCTGACCGTCAACACCAAGCTCGGCGGCACGCTCGACGGCGCCTACTCCGCGTATGTGACGGCGACGGGCGGCGGACAGAGCGTCCGTACGGCCGCGGCCGTGGTGCGCGAGGTGCAGTCGTACGACCTGACGCTGAAGTTCGTCAACCGTGACGGCACCCCGGCCACCTACTACAGCGCCTCGGTGGCGGGCATCTCCGGCCTCGGCAACGGCGAGTTCTTCAGCCCCTACGACGCCTCGGGCACCGTCAAGGTCCGTGTCCCCAAGGGCGGTTACGTCCTCGACACCGGAATCTTCGTGGACCCTGAGGACGCCTCCAAGGGTGCCGACTGGCTCGCCCGGCCCAAGCTGGACATCAGCAAGGACACCACGGTGACCCTCGACGCGCGTACGACCAAGCCGGTCGACATCACGGTGCCCGACACCGGCGCCAAGTCGGTCTTCGCGTCGCCGGGTTACATGGTCGAGACGGACGACGGGGGCGCGGCCTTCGGCTGGTTCCTGGAGACGTACGCCAACTTCCGTACCGCGCACCTCGGTCCGCAGATCACCGACGGTTCGCTGACCGAGCAGTGGGACGCCCACTTCGTCAAGGGCGCCGACGAGCAGTACGACACCGCGACCGCGGCCAAGGTCAAGCAGCTCGCCACCGGCTACACCAAGCACTACAAGGCGACCGAACTCGCCACGGTGAAGGTCCACATGGGGGCCGCGGCGAGCGGCAAGACCGGCATGGTGTCCGCGTTCGGCTATCTGCCCGACGGCGTCGGCGGCTCCGCCACCGGCGTCCCGCAGACGCTGCCCGGCACCCGCACCCTGCACGTCTCCACCATCAACGGGGCGGAGTGGGGGCTGGAGTTCGAGCAGGACGGCGGGCTCGACGCGGACGGCTTCCCGATCCCGGAGGCCTACTACACCGTGGACGGCATACAGGCCTTCAAGGCCGGCCGGACCTACTCGAAGACCTTCAACACGGCGGTCTTCGGCCCGCACCTCACCGCCGACTACGGAGTGTTCCGCAGCGGCAACGAGATCTCCGGGCTGATACCGCTGTTCGCCGACTCCCAGGGCAACCCGGGCTCGTCGACGTTCACCTCGGTCAACACGACCCTGTACCGCAACGGCACCAAGGTCGGCTCCAACAAGGACCCGTTGTTCGGCGAGGCCTCGTTCAAGGTCCCGGCCGCCAACGCCGCCTACAAGCTGACCACTTCGGTCATCCGCAGCGTCAAGGTCGCCGCCGCCTCCACCCGGATCGACGCGAGCTGGACGTTCTCCTCGAAGAAGCCGTCCGGCTCCACCGTCGCCCAACTCCCGGTCTCCACGGCCCGTTTCCACGCGGTCACCGGCCTGGACAGCCGCGTCGAGACCGGCAAGAAGGTGACCTTCCCGGTCACCGTCGAGGGCGCGGCAGCCGGCCGCAACCTCAAGTCGCTCGGCGTGTGGGTGTCGTACGACTACGGCCAGACCTGGAAGAAGCTCACCGTCGTCAACGGCAAGATCACGGTGACCAACCCGGCGAAGGGCAAGGCCATCTCCTTCCACGCGAAGATCGCCGACAAGAAGGGCAACAAGTCGACGATCTCGATCTACAACGCCTACTACGCGAAGTAGGTCCCCGAATCACCTGAGTCGAGGCGGACGGCCCGCCGGAAGCACACCTTCCGGCGGGCCGTCCGTGTTTCCCTGGCCCCATGACCGCCGCCGTCACCGCCATGATCACCGCCGTAGTCGGTGTGCTCGGTACGCTCTTCGCGCCCGTTCTCAGTCAGCGTCTCACCGCCCGGCAGCGGGCCGAGGACGCCCGAGTCGCCGAGCGCAGGCGGCTGTTCGAGGAGCGGCGGGACGCCTACACGGCGATGAACCGTTCCTCGCGCCAGTTCCACACCCTCCTCAAGGACGCCCTGCACCGCATCCGCGACGGCGTCTACACCGAACCGGAACGCGACCAGCTGGAAGAGGCGCGCCGCGAATACCGGGACCGCTACGCCGAGGCGCAGATGGTCGTGCCCGAGCGCGTCCTGGACGCGTCGCGTGCGGTGAACGAGGTCCTCGCGGACGTCGACGCCGCCGTCAAGCGGCTGGACCGGGGGCTGGCCCAGGACGGCGAGAGCGCCGAGCAGACCCTGCTCGACCTGAAGGAGGCCGAGCCCCGGCTGACCGCGATGCGGCGGCTGATGCGGGCCGACCTCGGTGTCACGGAGTGAGACCCGGACGGTCGGCCGACGCGGCGCCCGCCCGGGTCGCGTCCGTGCCCCAACTGGCCAGCAGGCGAAGGGCGTCGGCGGACGGGGAGCCGGGCTCCGCGTGATAGGTGATCAGTGCCTGCTCGGTGCCGTCCGACAGCTGGAAACCCTCGAAGTGCAGGGTGAGGTCACCGACCAGGGGGTGGAGCAGGCGCTTCACGCCGTAGGTCTTCTCCTTGACGTCGTGGGTCGCCCACAGCCGCCTGAACTCCTCGCTCTTCACGGAGAGTTCGCCCACCAGCGCGGACAGCCGAGGGTCGTCCGGATGGCAGCCCGCGTCCATCCGCAGCATGCTGACGATGTCCGCCGCCTTCTGCTCCCACTCCACGAACAGATCCCGGTACTCGGGCCGCAGGAACACCAGCCGCGCCCAGTTCCGCTCCTGCGGCGGCAGCTCGGACCAGTCGCCGAAGACGGCCGCGGCCATCCGGTTCCACACCAGGATGTCCGTGCGGCGGCCCGTGATGTACGCCGGAACGGTGTCGATCGTGTCGAGCAGCTGCCGCAGCGGCACCCGCACGTGCTGGGCCGGGGCCGAGGACTTCTTCTTGTGCTGCTTCGGCTTCGCCAGGTGGGTGAGGTGCGAGGACTCCGCGTCCGTCAGGCGCAGCGCGCGGGCGATCGCGTCCAGGACCTCCGCCGACACGTTCCGCCCGTTGCCCTGTTCCAGGCGCGTGTAGTACGCCACCGACACCCCGGCCAGCTGCGCCAGCTCCTCGCGCCGCAGCCCGGGCACCCTGCGGTGCCGCCCGAAGTCCGGCAGCCCGACGTCCTCCGGCTTCAGCCGGGCCCGCCGCGTGCGCAGGAACTCGCTGAGCTCGGCACGCCGGTCCAGCGGCCGGCCGGGGTCCAGGGGCTCGGTGGCGGATTCGGGCTGTTCGTCCATACGCTCCAGTATTCCCGGTCGTACGTCCATGAGCCTGACCTCGCTGGTGGTAGGCACAGCGGACGTACGCAGAAGCGTGGCCTGGGTAGCCTCCGGATGTTCGGGCAGGCTGTTCAGCGTGCCCGGCCGGAAGGCAGCCGGGCGCACATCCCCCCTTAGGAGTGTTCCGGCATGACCACAGTCGCCGCTTACGCAGCCCCCGCCTCCAAGGCTCCCCTGGAGCGCACCACGATCGAGCGCCGGGCGGTCCGCGAGTTCGACGTCCTGATCGACATCAAGTTCGCCGGTATCTGCCACTCGGACATCCACCAGGCCCGCGAGGGCTGGGGCGAGGCGATCTTCCCGATGGTGCCCGGCCACGAGATCGCCGGCATCGTCTCCGAGGTCGGCCCGGGTGTCACCAAGTTCCGGGTCGGCGACCGGGTCGGCGTCGGCTGCATGGTCGACTCCTGCCGCGAGTGCGACAACTGCAAGGCCGGCCTGGAGCAGTACTGCACCGGCGGCAACGTCGGCACGTACAACGCGCTCGACAAGGACGGCGAGCCCACCTACGGCGGTTACGCCGAGAAGATCGTCGTCGACGAGAACTTCGTCGTCGGCATCCCCGAGGGCATCTCCCTCGACGTGGCCGCCCCGCTGCTCTGCGCCGGCATCACCACCTACTCGCCGCTGAAGCACTGGAACGCCGGCCCCGGCAAGAAGGTCGCGATCGTCGGCATGGGCGGCCTCGGCCACATGGGCGTCAAGATCGCGCACGCGCTCGGCGCGGAGGTCACCGTCCTCTCGCAGACCCTGAGCAAGAAGGAGGACGGCCTCAAGCTCGGCGCCGACCACTACTACGCGACCAGCGACCCCAAGACCTTCGAGGAACTGCGCGGCAGCCTCGACCTGATCATCTCCACCGTGTCGGCGCCGCTCGACCTCGGCGCGTACCTCTCACTGCTGAAGACGGACGGCGCGCTGGTCAACGTGGGCGCCCCCGAGGAGCCCGTCTCCCTCAACCTGTTCTCCGTGATCGGCGGCCGCAAGACCCTCGCCGGTTCCGGCATCGGCGGCATCCGGGAGACCCAGGAGATGCTGGACTTCTGCGCGGAGCACGGCTTCGGCGCCGAGATCGAGCTGATCTCCGCGGACCAGATCAACGAGGCGTACGAGCGGGTGCTGTCGAGTGACGTCCGCTACCGCTTCGTGATCGACACCGCCACGATCTGACTGCGTCGCTTCTAGCTGGGGGGTGGGGTGCGGTGCGTTGTCGGGTGCGGGTGCGGGTGCGTGGGGGGCTGGTCGCGCCCACGCGGCGGAGCCGCAAATCGATACAGCCCCGCACCCCTAAAGACGCAGGGCGACCGGTGTTTTCAGGGGCGCGGGGAACTGCGCGACCAGCCCCCACCGGCCCGCACCCGACAATGCACCTCAGCCCCCTACCCTGTTCCGCCCCAACAGCCACAACAGATACGGCCCCCCGACCAACGACGTGAGCGCCCCCACCGGAACCTCCAGCGGAGGCAGCACCGTCCGCGCAGCGAGATCCGCCGCCACCACAATCACCGCACCCGTCAACGCCGAACACAGCAACGGCAGTTGAGGCGTACGCGTGAGCCGCCGGGCCAACTGCGGCGCGGTCAGCGCGACAAACCCGATCGGCCCCGCCGCCCCCGTCGCCGTCGCCGCCAGCACCACCCCGAGCACGGTCAGCGCGAGCCGCGTCCGGTCCACCCGCACCCCGAGCGCGGCAGCGGTGTCGGCGTCGAGCCCGAGCGGCCGCACGGCCCGGCTCGCCCACACCAGCGCGGGCAGACACACCAGCAGGACGACGGCCAGCGGCCCCGCCTGCTCCCAGCCGCGCCCGTTGAGCGAGCCGGTCAGCCACAGCTTGACCTGCTCGGCGGCCGCCAGCTCGCTGTCGGCGAGATACAGCTGCACGACGGCCGACAGCGCGACCCCGATACCGACTCCCGTCAGCACGAACCGACTCGGCTGCATCCCGTGCCGCCACGCCAGCACGTACACGAGCGCGGCGGCGGCGAGCCCGCCCGCCACGGAGACGACGGGCATCGCACCCGGAGAGGCGACAAGACCGGTGGACAGCGCGAGCACGGTCGCGGCGGCGGCACCGTGCCCGACCCCGATCACATCCGGGCTGGCCAGCGGATTCCGCGTGACGGTCTGCACCAGCGCGCCCGCGAGCCCCAGCGCCACCCCGACCAGCGCCCCCAGCACGATCCGCGGCACCCGCAACTCGTTGACGACAAGGTCGTAGGGCCCCGAACCGGTACGCAGCGTGTGCCACACCTCGGCGGGCGAGATGTAGGTCTGCCCGAGACAGGCCGCCGCGCCCGTCGCAACGGCCAGCAGCAGTACGAGACTTACGGCCACGACGGCCGAACGGCGGTGCAGGAGCAGGGAGATGGTGGGGCGCGGGCGCAGGACGGTGACGCCGGTGGTGCTCACAGGGCGGTTCCCCGGCGCCGTACCAGCACTACCAGCACCGGCACCCCCACCAACGCCGTCATCACCCCGGCCGGCACCTCCGCCGGCGCGCGCACCACCCGGCCCGCCGCGTCCGCCGCGACCAGCAGCGCCGCACCGAGCAGCGCGGACAGCGGAAGCAGACTGCGATGACCGCCCGAGGTGAGCCGGCGGGCCAGATGCGGGACGGCGAGCCCGACGAAGGCGATCGGCCCGGCGGCGGCCACCGCCGACGCCACCAGCAGGGTCGCCCCCAGCGCCCCACACACCCGGACGACCCCCACCCGGTGCCCCAGCGCCCGCGCCGTCTCGTCCCCGAGCGCCAGCGCGTCCAGCCCGCGCGCACAGGCCAGCACCAGCACCGCGCCCGCCGCCAGGAACGGCAGCATCCGTACGACGGTGTCGGCGTCCCGCCCGCTCAGCGAGCCGACCTGCCAGAACCGGAACTGGTCCAGGGTCGCGGAGCTGGAGGTCAACACGACGGTCGTACCGCCGGCGGTCATCGCGGACAACGCCGTACCGGCGAGGGCGAGTTTCACCGGGGACGCCCCACCGCGTCCGCGCGCGGCGATGCCGTAGACCAGACAGGCGGCGAGGACGGCACCGGCGAAGGCGTACCAGACGTAGCCCTCGAAGCCGCTCGCGAGGCCGGTCGCGATGGCGAGGACGACACCGGCCGCCGCGCCCTGGCTGAGGCCGAGGATGCCCGGGTCGGCGAGCGGGTTGCGAGTGACGGCCTGGAGTGCGGCACCCGCGACGCCGAGCGCCGCGCCCGCCGTCAGTCCGATCTCGGTACGGGGCAGCCGCAGCGACCGTACGACGAGCGCGTCGGGTGAACTCCCGCCGTACAGAAGGGCGTTGAGCACCGCGGCCGGGGGGATCTGGCGGGTGCCGACGGCGAGGCTGAGCAGCACGGCGGCGGCCACCGCGAGGGTGACCGCCGGCCAGGCGAGGCGCTTGAGGCTCATGACCTTGTGGAACTCACTACTTGCTGATGTCCTCGGCGAGTTGGAGGACGACGAGGCGGGCGGCGGTGGGGCCCGCGTTGAGGTACCAGGGGTCGTCGTCGACCTTCACCGCGTGCCCGGCCTTGACGGCCCTCATCGACTTCCACAGCGGCCCGGCAAGGACGCTCGCCGCGTCGGTCCTGCCGGCGTCCCCCTGCACCGAGTAGAAGATCCAGTCACCGTCGGCCGAGTCGATGCTCTCAGCGCCGATGTCCTGCGAAATCGCCTTGAACTGCTGCGACTTGGGCCGGTCCAGCCCCATGTCGACGGCGATCGAACCGGTGAAGGACGAGACGCCGAACATCCGGGTCCGGCCGGGCGTGAACCGCAGCATCGACACGGAGGTCTTCGACAGCGCCTCCCCCTTCTCGTGCGCGTCCTCGACGATCCCGTCGAGCAGCTGCTGCGCCTGCTGCCCCTTGCCGATCGCGTCGCCGACGAGCAGCAGGTCGCGCTTCCAGTTGATGCCGTTGCCCGCCGTGACGACGGTCGGCGCGATCTTCGACAGCTTGGGGTAGAGGTCGCCGAGCGAGTCGTTGGCGAGGATCAGGTCGGGCTTGGCGGCGGCGAGCGTCTCCAGGTTGGGCGCCTGGCGGGTGCCCGCGTCCGTCATCGCGGCCAGCTTCGACTTGTCGGCCGGGAACGCGTCCGCGAGGTAGTCGGGGACGAGCCCGGCGTTGTCGGCGCGGGTGGTGGCGGTCGGGACGGTGCCCAGGGAGAGCAGGTCGTCGAGCTGCCCGGTGCTCAGCACGGCGATCCTCGTGGGCTTCGCCTTGATCGTCGTCTTTCCCTCGAAGTGGGTGACGGTCCGGGGGAAGGTCCCGTCGGTGTCGGTGTCCGCGCCCATGCCGGTCGCGAGGGCGCTCGGCGCGGCGGACGGCCCCTCCGAGGCGCCGATCACCTTGTTCTGCGAGCCCTCGGTCGTCTTCTCGGCATCGTTGTCGGATGAGGAGGAGGACGAGCACCCGGCCAGCAACCCCCCGACGACGGTCACGGCGGCCACCGCCGTGACAGCCTTCGTCTTGAACGCAAGCACTCTCACTGTCACTCCGACTCTCCGCTGAAAACTGGCCAGGTAAGGCTTACCTTAACTTGCCGTCGGAGTGGGTCGGCCAGGGGGCTCAGTGGGTGAGAAACGACCCGCCGACGCCAAAGGACCGCACGAGCACGTCACCGTC